>CAZEXM010000066.1:0-14704 GCA_964515915.1 uncultured Victivallaceae bacterium | reverse complement strand
ACTCTATCGCAGCTTGATATGGGTTTTGACCCAAAAGTCGACTGACCGATTACCACTGAACATTGGTTTATGTAAATACATGTATGATTTTTAATCCCGCAGGGATGATTTAACCGTAGCCCCGGGTGCAACCCGGGGTTTATCGTACAAACCCAATTAAGCTCCACAGGAGCGGTTTAATCATCACTTGTTCAGCCGCTCCTGCGGAGCTGAGAAAATCATTTCATTGCTTTTGCTTATTTCAACCAAAATTGACTGAGGCATTACGATAATGCCTTTTGCATTATTATCTTAAGCGGGATATTGTGTTTGGCGGCTAATTCGGCGCAGTCGTCAAATTCCGGGGAACTCGTCAAATCTTTGCCCTTGAAAGATGCTGTTTTTATGCGTACTTTGCCGTAAGGAGTTTCTCTTTCCTCGAAACGGTATTGCAGGCAATGCCGGGTTACTTCGTATTCGCGCACCCCGAAACTGGTTGTTTCGAGCAAAATTAATTCCAGTAATTCAGCTTTTAAATTTTGTTTGCACAAAACGCTCAGCAATACGCCGGGGCGCTGTTTTTTCATGCTGATCGGCTGAGTCCAGACATCCAGGGCGCCGGCACTTAATAATTTATTGAAAACATAGCCGATCAATTCCGGTGTGGAATCGTCAATGTTTGTTTCTAAAACGGTCAGTTTACTCTTTGCTCCAGATGTTTCGACACTCTCATATAAACTGGCACGCAGTAAATTGGGCCGGTTATTGAGCTCGCGATGGCCAAAACTGTTCGCGGATTTGAGAATCACCGCATTATCCGGAATGTCCCCTTTAGGCCAGATCGCCAATAATGCCGCGCCGGTCGGAGTTAACATTTCAAAAGGTTCATCGGTCGGAGCGGATTGCAAACCGAGTTTTAACATTTCTAAAGTAGCCGGCGCGGGTAATGGGTAAATTCCATGCCGACACTTGAAGGTCCCGGTTCCGGTCGGCAGAGAAGAAAGCGATATCGCGTCCGCGCCAAGTTTATGGAAAGCCAGGCAGCACCCGGCAATGTCAACTATTGAATCCACCGCGCCAAGTTCATGAAAATGAACTTCGCCCGCCGGTTTATTATGTATTTTACCCTCAGCTTCCGCCAGGGTGCTAAAAACTTTCAAGCTCATCGCTTTAACTTCCGGCGGCAAATCACTATTTTCAACCAGGAGTTTTATATCATTGAAACTACGGGGGCGTTGAGGCGCGGGTTCGTGAATCTCCACTTCCGCCTGAATACCATTATTGATCCCGTGCGACTGCCGGGGCCTGCTTTTTATCAGAAAATTATCCGGCAGCAGACTTTTCAACTCATTATTGAGTTCCCCAATATCCACGCCCAAAGCAATCAAGGCTCCGAGGAGCATATCTCCCGAAGCGCCGCCAACACTGTCAAATCGAATAATTTTCATAGTTTACATTTTTCTTTTAATATTTTTCTAATACTTCCCGGCAGTAATTTTTGTAATTCCGGATAATTTTCACCAATACGGCATAAATCAGCCCGGTCTTTGAATTGCTTTGAGGCTTTGCGCTAAGAATATCAATGACCTGTTTGATGGCCTCGGAACCGCCAACGCCGACATCAAAAATTTCACGATGCGTCATTTTATTTACTCCATTTTTTTATTAAAACAATACACCGTACTATGGTAAAAATCAAAGATGCGGACTATATTATCAGCAAACTCACACAAACAAGGGAGAACTAATCATGGCGCAACTCACTAATGGCGATGTACGTAAAATTCTCGCCCAGGCCCAGGCGGCCGCGGAAAAAGAAGTTTCACTGCTGCGGGTGAACGCCGGCGGTAAAGCGCAGGCTGTGAAAATGCATATCGTAGTAGTAAATCGCGACGGACGGATAATCGGCCAGAACTCAATGGCGGATGCCTGGACGGGCAGTATCAGCATCGCCGCGGGCAAGGCGTTTACCGCCGCCGCTTTCAGCAGCAACGAAAATGCTCTGACAACTCGCGCCATCGGCATCCTGTCCCAGCCCGGCGGCCCCTTGTGGCAGATTGGCAACAGCAATAGTGCTGAAGGCATTATCGAATTCCCCGGCGGCCTGCCTTTGTACAAGGCCGGCGAACTGGCCGGCGGTATCGGCGTCAGCGGGGACGGTGTCGATCAGGATGAAAATGTGGCTGTCGGCGGTGCGGCCGGTTTTGAACCGCCGTGTGCGATCAGGGTCGACACCGTTACCGGAGACGGCGTCAGTTACACTGGCGGCGATGAATAAACGTGAAACCGGTTGAGAGTATATAGTGAGCTAATCGTTCTCTATTTAACCATTAGCTGAATAATATTTTCAGCGCTTCCTATAGCCGCGATCAATTCATCACCTGGGGCAATATCCAGCCGCAATGCACAAGATGCCGTCCGGCCGCCCGCGAAAATAGTATTTTCCATTTCCTCAACGTTAATTCCCGCGTTTTTGAGTTGGTCCAGCACGCCCGCTAAAACACCGATTTGATTGTAATGACGGATTACTAAACTCTTAACCGCTTTGGATTTCGCGCAGACATTAACCGCGTTCAAAGGTTTTCCGCTTTGCCGGTAGGAATCCACGATCAGCACAACTTCGTCGGCAACAGCTTCGGCAGCCTGTCCGGTTGATGCTCCAATATGCGGGGTAGCCGTAATCAGCGCCGCAAAATCCGTTGCCGCAAAATCAGCTTCTCCGCCGGTCGGCTCGTTTTCAAAAACATCCGTCGCATAACGAATTCCCTTAGTCTTAACCGCTTCCATAACTGCTGCGGAATCAACAACTTCACCGCGAGCAGCATTGACCAGGACTGCTCCGTCTTTCATCTTCGCCAAAAATCCGGCATTGATTAAATGTTTCGTTTCAGCCTTGGCCGCTAAATGAACACAAACAGCATCAGCGTTTTCAGCAATCACCAAAGGCGAATCCGCCCGGCAAATACCCAATTCTTCCGCTTTTTCGTCCGTTAAACTGCGCGACCACGCCAGGACATTCATTTGCAGGCCCTTCGCCCTGGAAGCAACAGCCCGGCCAATCGCACCCAGACCGACAATCCCCAGAGTTCGCCCTTTTAAACCATTAGCTTTGCCATATTCTTTTTTGCGCCAGCGCCCCGCCCGCAAATCACCGGATGCGTCAACAATACGCCGGTCAGCGGCAATTAACAAACCTATTGTCAATTCAGCCACAGCATCAGTGTTTTTGCCCGGACAGTTCGCCACATGAATAGCGTGTTCGCCGGCAACCGCCAAGTCAATGGTATTCACTCCGGCGCCAGCCCGGATAATCAGCGACAACAGCGGCGCCGCCGAAATGGTTTTCGCAGTAACTTTCGTGGAACGAACAATTAAAATCTCAGTATCCATTACGTGTTCCGGTAAATCTTCCGCAGTCAAATCAGGCTTAAGTGTTACCCGCGCACCCATTTGTTCCAGTTTGCCCAGCGCTTTCAATGATAATTTATCAGCAATCAAAATGTTCATTGTCGTGCTCCTTAATTCCCCAAAAGAAACTGTTTAGTTTGTTTTATTCTCCCCAAAGAGTATAAATCCCCCAAAAGGGTTCTGCAAGTGAAAAGTAAGTTTAAATACTGTTTTTTTCAGTAAATCACTAATTAAAAGTACTATTGGATTTGAAATTTCCGACTTGAGTCTTAAATTTACTAGTACTGTTTATAGAAACATATTAATAAAACGGGGCTCGAACCATGGATATGGAAATTGATTTATTAGTGGATCATCTCGAAGAAGAAATGATGAATACAGAAGAAGCCATGCAGCGTGATTTTTCCGCGGTTCGCACGGGAAAAGCCTCTCCCGGGCTGGTCGAAAACTTACCAGTTGATTATTATGGTTCTCCGACCCGGATGAAAGAGCTTGCCGGAATCACGGTTCCGGAACCGAGAATGCTGGTTATTCAGCCCTGGGATCCATCATCAATCGCTTTAATAGAAAAAGCCATCAACGCCTCGAACATAGGGATTTCTCCGGTTAATGACGGCCGTGTTCTGCGTTTGCCTATGCCGGAACTCAGTGAAGAACGCCGCACCTCCCTGGTCAAGCAAGTTAAAAACCGTGCTGAAGACGCCAAAATCAGTATTCGCAATGTCCGCCGGGAAGGAAATGAGATTGCGAAAAAATCCCAAAAGAAGAGTGCCATTACTGAAGATGACTTGAAAGATATGCTCAAAGAGATTCAGGATTTGACGAATAAGTACATAAAAAATATTGACACTATTTTCGCCGCCAAAGAGCAGGATTTGCTGAATGTTTAAATCACGAAAGTAAACCGCAGGATTTCAGGACAGATATGCATCTATGCTCAAATGTTTAATGAAGAAAAAATTTGTATTGGCCCTTATCGTGATTGCGCTCGGCGCGCTGGTATTACGGCTGGGGGCGGCATATGATTTGCAAGCCGCCAATTTCGGCAGGAACGCGATTAATTACCCTTCTCCCGCAACTGATATGTACACCTACAAAAAACTCGCGGAGTCGATTTCGCAAGGCGATTTCCATGACAAGTTTTATTATCAACCCTTTTATTACTCCGTTTTTCTTCCTTTAATATATCTGACTTTGGGCTATTCGGCCGGAGCTGTAATTATTATCCAGAGCCTGCTCGGCGCCGCGACGGTTTATCTGGCCGGGCTGTCCACCGCGAAAATATGGAACCGGCAGGCCGCGATTGTTGCCGCGCTCATGGTAAGCTTTTCGCAGGTTTTAATTTTCTATACCCCCTACCTGCTCATTGCCACTTTACAGGCATTCTGGCTGGCGCTCATTTTTTACGCGGCAATTTCCGCATTCAAATCCGGCAAAGTGATTTCGTGGGTAATTTGCGCTTTGATAGTGAGCTGCGCGATTCTTTCGCGCGGCAACGTGTGGTTTCTGGTTCCCGGGATCATTGCCCTGGCGGTTTATTCGCTGGCCGTGAAAAATCAGCAAGGCACTTTACGCCGTAAAATTCTGCGCAGCTGCGCCGTTGCGCTGATCTTTTTAACCCTGATAATCCTGCCGCAGGTCCCGTTCGCCTACCGCAACACTGTTTTGACCGGCAAACTGTGCGGCCCGTCAACCGCGGCGGCGGCGGTATTAAGCCTGGGCAATACTCCTGAAGCTCCTCCGGGAGGGCGCGAATCCTACTGGGGCCCGGGGCCGACGGAATACCCGCGCTCTTACGCTGTCTGGATGGACAAAAATTCAAAAATCAGTGTACCGGCCCGTATCTGGCGATGGTTTTACCGCGAGCCTCTGGCTTATATTGAATTAACTTACAGGAAACTTCTGCTTTTCTGGGATTATCGGGAAATACCTAATAATGTGTCTCTTGACCCGGCTCTGAAACAGAGTGATTTTTTAGCTTACGGCGGTTTTTTGGGAACCGCGTTTATCATTATTCCCGCCTTGGCCGGGCTCTACATTTTACTTTGGCGCAGCTTGAAAAAACACGACCTGAAAATACTCTTATTGATGTATTTTATTCTGGCTTATTGTTCAGCTACGGCGGCGTTTTATATTCTTTCCCGTTTCCGGGCCCCGATAATTCCCTTAATGGCGATTCTCGGCGGCATATTCGTCAACCGCGCCTGGCGCGTATGCAAAAATGATCGACATCATCTATATTCACCGTATATAATAGCTTTCTGCATAAGTACTTTTTTATGTTTCATGGCTTATGATATTTATCGTACAGAGTATGAAGCGACGATTATGCGGGAAGTTCGTCCCAATGGTGTCAGCGTCTCTATGGCAGATGGCAAAATGATGTATTTAGACAATGGGCCGCGAACTTTCGGCGGCTGGATACAAGCTCCAATGAGGCGCGGAATTGCTTTAAAAAAAGAATTCAAAATCCGCAAGCTTTTCAAAGGTGCTGTTGCTGAATTGGAAATACTGTTAATTTTCACGGCACCCGGCGAAGTAACTTTGCGTATTAACAAGGAATTGAAAAAATTCATTGTGCCCCGCCCGGGAGCAGTTAAGAAAACTTTTTCGATTTCACTTCCATCTACCGGAACCGTCAAAATCGATTTAGTTTCATCAACTTGCCCTGTAGGCTTTTTGATTGACACCCAGCGCGATTATGGGCGCTCCCGGATAAATAACCGTCCCATCAAGGGTGAAATTGTTTGTCGCCTGTTCATATCTCCATCTCCCGAAAAAGCGGACAAGGATAAAAGCAACCAGGTTCCGGTTACGCAAACCGTTTTTACGGGTTGAATACGATTCAGCATTTCAAAATCTTAGCATTTTCTTTAAAATTCATATTTTTCAACGTTGCTTTTTGGCCTGTGCGGCACTATAATTTTCTAAGTAATTAAAACTAAATCAAAGGAAATTTTATTATGCCCTTAACTGATATGTCTCTTGAAAAACTGAAAAAATATCAAGGAATTACTCCTTGTCCTGCTGATTTTGATGAGTTTTGGGATAAAAGTCTGGCGGAAATGCGTCAAATTGATCCTGAACTTGAATTAATTCCCGCTGATTTTCAAGTTGATTTCGCTGAATGTTTTGATATGTTTTTCACTGGTGTCGGTGGTGCGCGAGTGCACGCGAAACTGGTTCGACCTAAAAATATAAGTTCTCCACAAGCGGCAGTATTACAATTTCATGGTTATGCAGGGGATTGTGGTAATTGGCAAAGTAAATTGGCTTTTGCGGCGCAAGGCTTCACGGTCGCGGCCCTGGATTGTCGTGGACAGGGTGGAATTTCGGAAGATATCGGCGGAGTGAAAGGCTGGACTTTTCGCGGACATTTTATTCGCGGCCTGGATAACGCATTGGATGGTCATCCTGAAAAATTATTATTCAGAAACATTTTTCTTGATACGGCGCAAATGGCAAAAATCGTCATGGAGATGCCGGAAGTTGACGAAACACGTGTTGGCGCTATGGGCGGCAGTCAGGGAGGCGGTTTAACCCTGGCCTGTGCTTCGTTGGTTCCTGAAATCAAATATGTTGCTTCCACGTTCCCATTTTTAACGGATTACCGTCGTGTATGGGAAATGGATTTAGCTGTAGGCGCGTACGATGAATTACGTGTTTTCTTTCGCAAATTTGACCCGCAGCATAAACGTGAAAATGAAATCTTTGAAACTTTAGGTTATATAGACATTCAAAACCTGACGAAACGCATCAAGGGTGAGGTTATGATGGGGACTGGTTTAATGGATACGACCTGTCCGCCATCCACGCAGTTTGCGGCTTACAATAAAATTCAGTCCAGGAAATCTGTAGAAATATATCCGGATTTCGGGCACGAGAGCTTGCCGGGGCATGAAGACAAAGTTTTCCAGTTTATGAAAAATACTACCTTGAAACTACAATAGATGGTAAACGTATTCAAAAAACACTTCGAACTGAAAATAAACAGGAAGCTCAAAAACGAGCCAAAGTATTAATGCACTCTGCCGGGTTGACTGAAAACGTCTGGAATCATGTAGCGAGGCATCAAGCACAAAAACAAGGCAAGAAACGCTTTAAAAAAGCTTGGCAAAACGAACTTTTTAAGCGGAACGCCCCAAGGGGCGGGGAATTTAACCCTACTTTAGATTAAATACTTTTGAAATTAGCTCTTAAATATTTATTTTAGAATAACTTCAATCAATGCCAGATCGTGTTTTTTAATGCTGAACATAATTTGATTCCCGCTTACGTGGAGTTTTGCTCCAGTCTCGGCATTGACCGCACTTATAATCTTTTGCATACCCAGTTGTTTCAGTGCAATGTTAATTGAGATATTGCCATCACCACCGTAATTGCCACACACCAACATAAGATTACAATCGCGCCTGTAGGCACTTGTGAGTAGATTTTTTGATGTCGCTTTGATAGGGGTTTTTTTATCCCAATAGGCATAAAAAATGACATCGGATTTCGCAATACCGAAGTTCCATAAAATGCCAGCAATCTTTTTATAGGTTTTGCGATCTGTGCCGATTCCGGCGGTGGGGCGGATTTCATGCGGTAGCAGGCATGCGAGCATGGTGCGGGTCAACCAGGCTTTTTTGCGGCCTTTTGCATAAATACCGTCCAATGCAGTGGGGAAAAATCCGCCCTGACGACCGATATTGACGGTGCGAATATAATCAGGGGAAAAGCGTTCCTGAAAGTCTGAATCGCCGTATTTCCACTCCATGCCCATTGAATTGGTTGCGAAAGACAAGGTAGGAAGAACGTTGCCGTTAGTCTGGTGAACGCAAATGAATGGTTCCATGCCGCGTTCGACCATATAGGTAGCCAAACGTTTGATGTAGCGACGGTTACGCCAAAGGCCCATGGATGGATGGATTATCCCTTTGTTATCAACATATCCTTCGCCTGCCGGCCAACTGTATTTTGGAGCAAAAAAAGTATTGTCAAGATAAATACCGTTGAAAGCTCCGGAGTTAAACAGTTTTCCAAAATAATATAGGGCGTAGTCTTGATAGGAGTTCACTGCGGCTCCCATTGCCCGGTATTGCCATTCATCGCCGTAGATTTTGTTTTCAGGAAGAAAATCAGTGCGTGCGCACATACAGGTGTAGGGATAAACAATTTTCTTCACGTTTTTTGGCGCTCCATGCATGACTTTCATTCTAGCTAGACCACTTAAAAGAGAGTCGTGAACAAGTGATGCAGAACGTTTTTGTATATGGACGCCTGGAGCTTCGTGCTTTTCGGCCTTCATTATCCGTTGGAAAAATTTTTCCAGGAATTTATAATCGATTTTCCCGGTTGTATTGCGGGTTTCGGCAAGCTTGTTGATGAAAGAGTAATCTCCGAATATGGGATACACTCCCATGTATCCGTAGTATCCTCCCCAGTATACGGGAGATCCGAATGATTGTAAAAGCTTAGTGCCGGGGACACCCCATATGGAATAGTTGTCAGACCAGCCGCGCCAGCCCTTGGGCATGGGTTTTACAGGCGACGCCATCAAGGCCAATTCAATGTTGCGATTTTTTTTCAGGACCAATGGACCATTGATCAGGTTGACTCGGATAATCACCCGGTCTTTTTCGCGAATCAGCTCTACTGCATCGCGCTGTTTTGAATGAGTCCAACCTTTGTCCCAGTCGGCAGCATAACAAATTCCGCGTTCTTCGGCTCCAACCCAAAGGTAGGGAATGAAATTTTCTATGGATTGCTGAATAAGACTGCGGCTTTTCCACACCACACCTTTTCCGGGGGGAATGCGCCCCGCAGGATTGTTTCTAGTCCGCTCTCCGACCGCATGAAACAATTTAGCTACCTCTGGCTTTATTGGGATATCCAGATAAAGTCGCTCAATTGCTTTGTTCTGGACGGGAATCAAGTTAAAATCAAGCTTCAACAATCCATCATAATCGAATTCACCAGCAAGCTTGCATTTCAGCAAGTCATTTTGGAACTCGCATTGATAAATTATCTGCGTTTTTTTCTTTTTGATAAATTTAAAAGCAACTTCCCGCCATGGAAGTTTTTTACCGTCCGCTTGTACCGTCAGGGTTATCGGGGCTGATAGTATCTGCTTGCCCTTGGCAAACACTTTATCTGGTAGCCCAAGTTTATTGAGCAAGTAGGTGCGGAGAATACAGGAGACTTGCATTCCTTTGACTTTTAGTGGTGTGAATGGAGGAACAATAATGTCCTTTGTACCAAGTTTATTGTTTTCCCACGGAAAATGCTTGACAATGAATTTTCGCTCCAAGAGGTTTTTCATATTCTCATTTTTATTTTTAGAAGCTAGTTTGATATAAGCGATAAAAGTGCCTGACTTCATTGTCGGCAGTTTTACCCGTTGCCGCAGTAATAAACTATCTTTACGCTGGAATACATTTTTTAGCAAACTCAGAGGCTCTTGAAAAATAGGTTTTGAGCCATCAGGCTCAACCACCACTAGTTCAAGACAGGTCTTATTGACAGGATATTTTTTTGTATCCAACGTCATTTCCACGATTAATTCGTTAAGTGACGGAAACCAGGAGATTTTTCCGCTGTTAACAGCGGTCCCAAAATACATTTCCGTTATTTCTTGTTCATTTAACGTTCGTTCATAAACTTCCAGATCGTCGATCATAAAGCCGTTGATTCCAAATCCTTTGCTGCCGATCTTAATGTGCGCTAATTGCTTGGCAGTCAATTTGACTCCAAACTTAACTCGTCCGCGCATAACTCCATCAATAAACAATTCTGCCTTGTCAGGATACAGATTGATTGCATAGAAGTGCCATGTTCCCGTTTTTTGTTCCATGGGAACCATAATGTATTTAGCTTTCTGCAATCCGGAAAAATATTGAAATCCCAGAAGCACTTTATTACTAGTTTGTTGCAGGAACATATATCCGTCTGATTTGTAATTGGAAGAGAGAAGCAAGCGTTTTTCTCTGTCATTTATTCTGGTCGTCGATTTGACCCAGCAGGTGATTGCCCCTGGAATACTCCAATGCTTTCGGTCGTAAAGCAAAGAAACACCTTTGGCGACCAGTAGAGCCTTATCTTTTTTCCCTTTTCCTCTTCTCCCTTTTCCTCTTTTCAATTCCCCGGAAAACGAAATCGGTTTTATTTTGTTGATTGCGGAGAAATCGGCATCTTGCGAGTTTTTGTTGAAGCTGAGGTACAATCGGCGAAATGCTTCGCGATTGTTCCATTTTTTTCCCTTCATTGAAACGTATTCGGTTTGTCGATAGAAGTCTACTATTCCGTTTGGACCAGTTATCCTTATGCTTCGTTTATATGGTTGGTTTTTGCTTAAATTCTCACCAGCAGAGATTTTTCCGGTTTTGCCCGCTGCAACGACAAGTTTAACGCGTTTTTCGTCTTTGATTTTTCCGCCTTTGAGCTTTATTTCCACATCAACTTCAATAGGTTTTTCGCTCGGATTAAAAACGGAAACTTCAATCGGCTTGCCCAGCGGCAGTACGACGACCTGTACCACCTGTGCCTTGGGATTGCAATGCAGTATTGCAAAGTTATTTTTGTTAGTAAAGTTTTTGATTGGGGTATTGGCTACCTGAGCCCAAGGATTCTTATAATCCCTTACCATAAGGAAACGCCAAGTACTCGGCAATGATATGGTTTCAATACCCATCTGCTTCAACGGGATTTTGAATTCCGCTGTCCAGAAGCCATCTTCACAGGCATGAGCCTGGCTGAGATTATTAATTTTCCAAAGCTGCTTACTATATCCATAGCCCGGTTCATGATGAAAGGCGTACAACGCTCCATTGGCATTGGCGAGTAGCTGAAAAAAACCTTTCTGGAACGGGCCAACTGGGCGGTCTTCCGGAGGCATGATCATAAATTCTACTGCATCATCCTTGATCACTAGATTGTTGTTTAGCTTGTTTTTGGAAATAGCCGCGAGCAACTTCCCTCCCGGAGGCAACTCACTGCGAACTGCCAGATAAAGATTTTTTCGGTCATATGCTATCAGAAAAATGCACTCCCTGGCATCAAGTTTTTTGCTGGATTCTCCGCCGGAAAAACGCGCGGCAGACCGCCATTCTCCTGGAGATATTTTACCATCAATTACTGGTGTTGTGGAAGTCGGCGGCAGGGATACTTCAGTGACGGCTGCATGAGCGGTCAACATGAAGCCAATCGTGAGCAGCAGACAAACGCTGATTAGTTTCATGAAAATCAGTTGAATCAGTAGACGAACTTCACAAATTTTTCTTTTCATATCAAGTAATCCCTTAAGTTTTATGATCGGAATCTGTAAAAATATTTTCAGCTTCCTGTTTTTATTGATTTGTAATGGCTTAGTATTTAAAAGTTGCTTTCCTTATTTTATTCTTCTGCTAAAAACCATTTTGAGCTGTCAGCACTAAAAAATTTGCAAAAACATCCTATAATTGATTAAAATTTCTTTCCACCTCTTATGATTTCATTGCTGTCTATTTTTCACTGATTCAGGCATATTTAAGGGATGGACGATTACCATGGTAACGGGTCTTTAGGTGTGGCTGTGCTGTCATGATGTATTGAGCCAACATGCCCGTCAACGAACAAAAGATTCATGCCGCTGTTGCCGTGACGGTAGTCAACCGAAATATTGCCTGATATTGCACAATACATAAGATAACTCCCAGTGGATTCGCCGATGATAAAACGACCGGATGGTTGACTGAAGCGCGAAAGTTTAAATCCTACTTCTCCATTTGCGCGATTTGGAAGCACTTCCAAATTATATCCGAAATGATAGTGAACACCATTGTTAACTGCAAAATTTGGCAAAGTAGATACTGCAACCGGACAACTCATGATAACAGGTCGGAATAAGGGTAACACGACACCAAGTTTACCCGCAGTCCCAAAGCCGTCGAAATAGCCTCGTAATTGCAATACATGTCCCCAATATGCGAGATTCCCGGTACTCGGATTACGACCAAGCGATCCAATCATCATAGAATCATTATCATCGGCATAATTTGTCAACACTAGACCTAGTTGTTTCATCCGGTTTAAGCAAGAGGTTTTATGCGCCATGGCTCTAGCTTTATTCAACGCCGGCAGTAGCATACTGGCCAGTATTGCGATGATAGCTATCACGATAAGGAGTTCGATGAGAGTAAAAATCCTATTCCTTTTAGCTTTTTTTTCTTGTTTCATTGTATACCTCCGTCCTGTTTTTAAGGTTTTATTGTGAATTCATTATTTGGCATGCTCACTAATTATATTATCTTTTTTTATATTTAAAATCTTTTTTACTGTGTCCTTTTTTGATAAATTGTTTAAGATAACCTCATTCCAAACTGGTTGAGTATTCTTACTGAAAAAGAACTTACACATTTCTTTTGAAAATATGGAATATTTAGAATGAGCCTTTTCGAGTTTTCCTTGAATTGCAAACGTTTCATCAAGGCAATTCGCGGCCTTATAATTAAATGGAAGACCGTGAAGTTCACGCGCAATTCGGCTTTGAACCATGCCAGATAGTAACAATCGTCCGAAGTCTTCAAGCAAACCGGCTTCATTGCAGTTCGCGCAAATACCCAAAGCAACTTCACCTGAGAAGTAAACCCTGCCGGGCATAGACCTTTCTGTTAAAAGAACTATTTGATCTTTATTTGATGCTGCTGCAAGCGGAACAAACCAAGTTGGAACATATGCTGAAAAAACTTTTTCCTGTAGCATATTCTTAATGCTTTCAGCGATAAAATAACCGGAAAGAATCGACATGGTAAATGATTTTTTTCGTTTTCCGGCAGGAACTATTGTATCATAACGTTCATTTATTATTTTGACTAAAATATTCTCGTTGCCAGGCCAGGAAAATCCGGTATTAAAAAATAAATCGGCAGAATAGTTGCTTAAATAGACATCATCCGGCACTTGCCTAAAAGCCTCGTTCCAGGCTTGTACAGGAGATTCATTCATTAAACGACAAAACTCATCCGCAAAACTATTTGACACAAACTGCGGATTAACTATTTGTACATGCGGGCCATGATAAACCGGTAACACCCTTTCCAGGTAATCGGGGACATATTTAAAAATCTTTTTTATAGAGAAAGCGTCTGATGAAATAAAATCTATATAACTTTGACTGTTCTTCCGAAGTATTTTTTTTTCGTCATACTGGCTGTTGCCGAAAACAGGAAGTTGAATCAAGTCAAAACTGGTATTTCCGTTCAAAGCATCAGAAATATATTCTTTGAAATTTTTAATTTGCGGCGAAATAAACTTAAGTGCAATTTTGCATGTATTGTTGCTTTTGTTAAATTCTTCAGTAATTTCAGTCCAGAATTTCTGCTGAAAAGGCAGGTTTTCATAAATTCCTAAATTTAGAGTACGGCAACTTTGTGAAAAGAAAGAATGATTTTGAAACAATTGAGAGTGTAATTCATCTATTGAAATATTGGAATCAGGTGGTGTCTGTTTTCTCAAAACAGTGCCCATCGGACCGCGCAACAGTAAGTGAGAGAAAGGCTCAATTGCTTTGCGCAGAGTTCTTCGATTTACACCCAGTTGTCCAGTTAATTTTCGCTCTGGAGGAAAGTTTGAATTATCGGGGTTTGAATCAATAAACGCCTTAACCTGTTCCCGGATTGCCAGATAAATAGGTATTCCGCTGCTTTTATCAATTTTCTTAAACTGTTTAATATTCATCAATGATCTCAGTAGTTTTTAATTAGCAAGGCCCACATGTACCGGTGGTGTACTAATATTGTACATTATAACTAACCATCTGTCAAGAGCTATTTTGAATAAAATTGTAAAATAATTAAATATTGTAGTAAAAAAATCCGTTCTGCAAATAACGATATAGTTATTGTGCCGGCAAATAATGAGTTTGCCGCGCAATTTATTGACTTCGCTGCTGAGCACGGACTCAAAACTCCCGAAAATTATAAACTTATTACTTTTGATGACAATCCCTTATATCGTTCATACAATCTTACTTCTCAGGGTATCCCTATGAAGGAAGTTGGCGTGGTTTTAGGCAAAATGGTTTGCGACAACTCCTGGCACAAAGATCACGAAGGTAAAATATCCATTTTGTATATTATTTTTTAGATTAAAAACCTCTATTTTAAACTCAAATCTCATCATTTAAGAATGTCCGCAATCGAAAGAGCGGAGCAACAGGGAACACAAACAAAACCTAAAAGAAGGAAAATCAAAATTGTCTACTCGACAAAGTGATGAAAGATTAGGAGATGACGGAAATAATGGGTAATACCAATTTGCAATCTAAGAGTTAGTTACTAATAATATACTGCATTAACAG
>CAZEXM010000065.1:0-14810 GCA_964515915.1 uncultured Victivallaceae bacterium | reverse complement strand
AAAAGAAATATAAATCGTTAAAAATAAAGGGGTTAAGCTATTTTGCAAGACCCATACACAAACTCATAAAGGAGGGTTCAACCCTTTCCGCGGACGTGGAGGCATCCTTCAATGCCATTTAAATAGAATAATGCGGAAAATAAAAAGATGCAAGTATAATGTTCAAAGTTTACCCTTGTTTTTTTGTGCTGAGGCAATATATTAAATTACTTTCAGTAGATGATAAACAGGAATTTGACTGATGAAAAAATTTGAAGAGCTTTTCGTTGAGCTCAAAGCAAAAATAGCCGCTCAGGATGTGAATTCCGGGACAGTTAAAGAGTTTAACCGGGGCAAGCATTTTATCGGCAAAAAAATAGTCGAGGAAGCCGCCGAGGTCTGGATGGCATCCGAACACGAAGCCAAAGAAAATGCCGCGGAAGAAATATCTCAACTGCTTTATCATTTGCAAGTTATGATGATAGCTAATGATCTGGAACTTGAAGATGTCTATAAATATTTGTAAGGAGTAAATAATGCTGCAAATAGCAATTCCAAATAAAGGCGCGTTATCGGAAAAAGCCGTGGCGCTGCTTGAGGAAGCGGGTTATAAATGTTCGCGTTCCAGCCGTGAATTAATCGTCAGGGATGAAGAAAATAATATTGATTTTATTTTCCTGCGGCCAAGAGATATCGCCGTTTACGTCGGCAAAGGCATACTCGATACGGGTATCACCGGGCGCGACCTGGCGATTGACAGCAAGGCGGAGGTAACGGAAATTCTGGCACTTAACTTCGGAAATTCCGCTTTCCGCTATGCGGCGCCTGAAGATTCAGGCCTTGAACCCGATAAATTTGACGGTTTGAGAATCGCTACGTCATATCCGGAAATAGTTCGTCTCGATTTGGAAAAACGCGGCGTATCAGCAGAAATCGTCCGCCTTGACGGCGCTGTGGAAATTTCTATCCGGCTTGGCGTGGCGGACCTTATAGCCGACGTAGTTGAATCCGGCCGCACCCTCAGGGAAGCCGGCCTGAAACTTGTCGGAGAATCCCTGATGCGGTCCGAAGCAATTTTAATTGCCCGTAATGATGAAATTGCCAAAACCCCGGAAGTGAGCCGTTTACTCGGGCGTTTACGCGGCATTCTGGTCGCCCGCAGATACGCGATGGTCGAGTACGACATTCCCCTGGACAAACGCGACGAAGCCTGCAGGCTTACCCCGGGAATAGAATCTCCGACGATTTCACCTTTGAGCAATCCCGGCTGGGTTGCCGTCAAAGCAATGATAAAACACAAGGAAAGCAATTATATAATGGACGAGTTGCACAAAATCGGCGCTCGCGGTATTATAGTTACTGATTTGCGTTCATGCCGCTTGTAAAAAGTAGATGAACATCGAACATCGAACGTTCAACATCGAACATCGAATGGAAAAAAAAAAGAAAGATAAAAGGCAATGAGCGTGAAATGATGCAGGCATCGGGGAATTAACCCCACTTTGATTCAAAACTTACAGGGGCAAAAAAAATGAGTTCATTTATCAAAAGAGCCAGAGGAGTAATTGATGTTGAAATAAAAGGTTTGCAGGCTGTCCGCGACGGCCTCGACGACAAGTTTGAAACCCTCGTTGAAAAATGTGCCTTAACCGTTAGAAACGGCGGCAAACTTATCCTTACGGGCATCGGCAAAAGCGGTTATATCGGCCAGAAAATTGCCGCGACTCTTTCCAGTGTCGGCTCGCCGGCTGTTTTCATGCATCCGGTTGAAGCTTTACACGGAGACCTCGGGATCATGCAGAACAAGGATTTGATCCTGGCGCTCAGCTACAGCGGTGAAACCGAGGAGCTTTTATCTATTCTAACCCCGGCGAAACGTCTGGGAACGCAGATTTTCGCCATTACCGGGTATCCCGGATCCTCTTTGGCGAAACTGTCCGATTTCACCATGCCGATGACCGTAGGCGAAGAAGCCTGCCCGTTTAACCTGGCACCCACAACAACGACTACCGCTTTACTGGCCCTGGGCGATGCCCTGGCCCTGGTCTTGCTGGATAATTACGGTTTTACCAAAGAAGATTACGGGCGCCTCCATCCGGGCGGGGCCATCGGGCGGGCGGTGACTATGCTCATCGGCGACATTATGCGCTCAGGAAACAATCTCGTGCTTGTTTCGCCGGAAACGACGGTGAAGGACGCATTATTGAAAATGACTAAAGCACGTTGCGGGGCGGCAGTCATCGTCAACGAAGAACAACACTTAGCGGGTATCTTTACCGATGGGGATTTCCGCCGCCACGCGGAAAAAGACATCAATATCCTGTCCAGAAAAATAGGCAGCGCAATGACTCTCAATCCTGTTTCAGTAAGAGCGGAATCTCTTGCCGCTGAAGCGCTGAAACTGGTGGAAGACCGTCACATCAACGACATCGTCGTTGTAGACAAAAACGAAAAAGTAGTCGGCCTGATTGATGTCCAGGATTTGCCCGGCTTGAAACTTATGTAGATTTTTGCTTCTTGTAAAGGTAGTATTTGGTCAGAACTATATCCGCCCCGACCATCAGCAAGTTGGCGATATACAAAAATATAACCCAATTATAGGCCACAAAAAATTTATGGCAGATGCCGCTGGCATAGCCGATGAACACTAAATATAAAAACGGCAGACTTTTACCGGCCGGATTTTTGCTCTTGTAAGTCTTGTAGATTGCCAGCGGCCAGCCGGCCCCGAAACAAACTAACATGGTTGCTTCAAAAATACCCATAATAAACGATCTTTTTTTAGTTGATATTTAAGTTTTTATACAAAAAAACTCCTACGAATATAAGCCCTGAAACGACTGGAACAAGTTTTATCAGTTTTTTTGTGCTTTTTCAGCTTGATTTGCCTTTGAATTTGGACGGGGACGCGCCCATGACTTTCTTGAAAGCCTTTGAGAAATGGAATTCATCGTAAAATCCCATGCGGTCGGCGGTTTCTTTGATGCTCAGGCCGTCTTCGCGCAGAAAACGACAGGCCTGATATATTTTTATTCTCCGCAGAAATTTAGCGGGACTTGTTCCCAGCTCTTTCCTGAACAAAGCGTTGACATGCTCCGGGGTAATGCTGAATTTTTTTGCCAGATCGCGGCGGGTCGGCGATTTGTCAATGTTTTTCTGAATAAACAAGGTCATTTGCCGCATCCGGGGCGATATTCTTTTATCGCTTCCGTCCTCCCAATATTCAGCGAGCCGCAGCCACAGCTCTTTTGCCATGGATGAAAGAAGCTCCCGCCGGTATTTTCCGAAACCGTCAAAAGTGTTGCGGCAATTCCGGAAAAGCTCATGTATCGCGGTGTCTCCTTTGGTATCGCTTACAAGCGGCGGCATGGGCGATAAAGTGTAGTCGCCGAACAAGAAGGAGCCTTCGTCATGTAATTCCAGATGAATACATGCTATTACTGAATGCGGTGCGGAAGTATATTCACATTTTAATACATGAAGTTCACCCGGCGGTATGCAAATCACTTCGCCTTCGTTGAGTTCTGTTTTTTCACTATTGTCGCAGCGCACATAGCTGAATTCTCCGGCCACGAGTAAAATAAGTTCGAAATCAGGTATCGTGCGCGGTCCCCAACTCATTCCGGGAAAGACCCGGATATAATTGGAAAAATGAATATCCGGGCAGGTTTCGTTCGGTGTTATTATTTTTAATCTTTTTGATTTCATCTTATTATTATACATGCTTTAACCATTTATAGCCATGTACTATTTGAAAAAAAAGTGTATATTTTAGAAATAAAACACAAATCCATACAGGAATATTAATATGAATAATCGTCAACGTGTCCACGCAATCATGAACTATGAAAACTATGATCGCATGCCTGTAGTTCATTTCGGGCTTTGGAATGAAACGCTTGAAAAATGGGTCAAAGAAGGTCATATAAGCGAGGATGAAGCCAAAGGCCGCAGCGGCGGCAATCCGCCCCCGGAAGCGATGAAAAGACTCGGCTTTGACTTCGGCTGGGGCAGTTGTTTCAGTGGAAATACCGGACTTAATCCGGCGTTTGAGGCGGAAGTAGTCGAAGAGTTGCCGGACGGTTCAAAAAAAATCAGGAATAATGTGGGCGTAATAGTTTTGCAGATGCCCGACGCCGGTTCAATTCCGGCGGAGGTGGATCATTTGCTCAAGGACAGAAAATCCTGGGAGGAACATTTCCTGCCGCGCCTGCAGTTTTCCAAAGACAGAATAGATTTTGCGGCTTTGGAAAAATTGAAAAGCGAACAGAATGAGCGGCGGGAACCGCTTGGAATTTTCTGCGGGAGCATAATCGGCACAATCCGTAACTGGCTCGGGGTTACGGGAGTCAGCTATCTCTGGGCCGATGACCCGGGGCTGTATGATGAAATCATCAACACTTCCGCAAATCTCACCTGTAAATGCCTGGAAACCGCCCTGCAGACAGGAATAAAATTTGATTACGGCCTTTTCTGGGAGGATATATGTTTCAAAAACGGGCCGCTGGTGATACCGTCGGTGTTTGACGAAAAATGCGGCCCTCATTATAAAGGTATTACGAACTTGCTGAAAAAACACGGTGTAAATATAATTTCCCTGGATTGCGACGGTATGATAGATGCGCTTATCCCGACTTGGATAAACAACGGCGTCAACACTATGTTCCCCATAGAAGTTGGAACCTGGAACGCCAGTATTGCTCCCTGGCGCGAACAATACGGCAAAAAATTGCTGGGAGTCGGCGGCATGAACAAAAATGTTTTCGCTGAGGATTTCGCGGCAGTTGATGCTGAGATAGAAAGGCTGAAGCCGCTGATTGAGCTCGGCGGTTTCATCCCCTGTCCCGATCACCGGATTCCCCCTGGAGCAAAATGGGACAATGTTCGCTATTATTGCGGCCGGATGCGAAAAACTTTTTAACTTTGACGGGGATGTATTTAGACGAAATCGACGTTCGCCTATTTTGCTCTGGGATGCGCTTTTTTGTAGATATTCTTCATTTTTTCAGTGGTAACATGAGTGTAAATCTGAGTAGTGCTGAGATTTTTGTGTCCCAGCATTTCCTGCACGGCACGCAAGTCCGCTCCCGCGTCTAATAAATGCGTCGCGAATGAATGACGTAATTTATGCGGAGTTAAATCCGGCGGTAAACCGGCAAAAATTAAATAATTTTTGAGATTGCGCTGGAATGACCTGGGCGTTAAACGCGTTCCAAAACGGTTCACAAACAATGGCGCGCCAGGACGCTCGTCTTCCGAACGTAAACCGCGCATTTTCAGGTAATGCCGCAGGGCTTTGGCGGCCGGTGCTCCAAGCGCGCAAAGCCGCTCCTTTTTGCCTTTTCCTTTTACTTTCATCAGGTCGCTGATTAAATCGACATTTTCCAGATTCAAGCCGGTTGCTTCACTGATACGCAGGCCGCCGCTGTAAATCATTTCTATCAAAGCCGTGTCCCGCGCCGAAGCAAAATGCGCGGAATCAGCGTCTTTGGCAGTGCCTTCTTCAATGGCTTTCTCCCAATATATTTTGGGAACCGCGCTTAAACTGTCGATTTCATTCACGCTCATGAATTTCGGCAGGCTTTGCTCTTTTTTGATGGAAGCCAGGCCGATAAAGGGATTTTTATCGACAATTTCCTCACGCAGCATAAAACGGAAAAAAGAACGCATTGATGAGATTTTACGCAAAACGGAATTACGCGCCAACTGCCGCTTCTGCAGGGCAATGACGAATTTGCGGGCATGATCAGGACCGACGCTTCGCCAGTCGGGATTTTCGCGCCGTCCAAGAATCATTTCCGCAAACTGCCGGATGTCGCGCTGATAACTGTCGGTGGTATGACTGCTTGCCTGACGTTCATTTGTCAGGTAGCGCAAAAAATCAGTCAGCGCATTCATCGCATCTACCCTTTTAAATTAATACACGAAAAGCATTTCGCCATATTTAGGCAGCGGCCAATATTCATCGTTGATAAGTATTTCAAGCGTATCAACAACTTCGCGCAAACTCTCCATACAGGAAATAATGCTCTTCGTATCCTCCGCCTTCGCGGCGGCGTCCAAATCCGCATTGCGGTCCGCCAGCGAGGTGATAAGATCACCGAGCCGTTCAACCTGTTCGGCCTGGGCGTCAATCCCGGCGAAAACTTTTATCGAGTTCAATTCGGCTATATTTGAAGCGATTTCGCGTTGTTGGCGAATAGCTACAGGCATAATCCTGGTGCGCGTCATAGTTGAAGTCAGTTTCCCCTCAATTTGCACCCGGGTATTATATTCCTCGGTGAAAACTTCATAACGGGAATGAATTTCCGCGGCGGACAGGACTTTATATTTTTCCAGGACCTTGATATTCTTTTCAGCGAGGAGAGCTTTCAGGGCTTCCGGGGTGTCCGCCGCGTTCGGCAGGCCGCGTTTTTGGGCTTCTTCGAGCCATTCCGGGGAATAATTATCTCCATTGAAAATGATGCGTTTATGTTTTTTGATAATTTCCTGCAATATTTTCTGCAGGGTTTCATTGAATTTATCTTTGCCGCATTTTTCCAGTTTCGTTGAAATTTCATCCAAAGCTTCCGCGACGATGGTATTAAGGACGATATTACAGCCCGCGCAGGACTGATTTGAGCCGGGAGCGCGGAATTCGAATTTATTGCCGGTAAACGCAAAGGGACTGGTACGGTTGCGGTCCGTGGTATCGCGGGGCAATGACGGCAGGGCGTCGACGCCGATGAGCAGCTCGCCGCCCTGCTTTGAAGTTTTCGCGCCGCCTTTTTCTATCTGCTCGATAACGTCGGTAAGTTGTTCGCCGAGGAAAATAGAAATAATCGCCGGCGGGGCTTCATGTCCGCCCAGGCGGCAGTCGTTGCCAGCGGAAGCGGTGCTCACCCGCAGTAAATCACCGTATTTATCGATGGCCCGGATAATCGCGCAGAGCGTCGTCAGGAAAATAGCGTTTTGATGCGGGTCTTTTCCCGGTTTCAGCAAATTCATCCGGTCAGTGCCGATCGACCAGTTATTGTGTTTGCCGGAACCGTTAATGCCGGCGAAAGGTTTTTCATGCAGCAGGCAGACGAGGCCGTGGCGGTCCGCGACCTGTTCCAGGATTTCCATGATAAGCATATTATGGTCAACCGCGAGATTGAGTTTCTCAAACATCGCCGCCAGTTCAAACTGCGCCGGGGCGACTTCATTATGGCGGGTTTTGGCGGGGATGCCGAGTTTCCAGAGCTCCTGGTCGACTTCCGCCATGTAAGCAATAATCCTGGGTTTAATCGCGCCGAAGTAATGATCGTTAAGCTGTTGATGTTTCGGGGGAGTGGCGCCAAACAAAGTGCGCCCGGTTTGAATTAAATCGGGACGGCACATGAAAAGGCGTTTGTCGATAAGGAAATATTCCTGTTCCGCGCCGAGAGTAACTTCCGGATACCCGGCGTCTTTTTCACCGAAACATTTCAAAAGGCGGTTGATTTGAATGTTAATCGCCTGAATTGAACGTAAAAGCGGAGTCTTTTTATCAAGAGCTTCGCCGGTATAGGAACAGAACGCTGTCGGTATGCAGAGAGTCGCTCCATTTTTGCCGCGTTTGATAAAGGCCGGGCTGGTAGGGTCCCAGGCGGTGTAACCGCGGGCTTCAAAGGTTGAACGCAGGCCCCCGGACGGGAAACTGGACGCGTCCGGCTCGCCGACAATTAAATTTTTACCTGAAAACTTGAGTACAATGCCTTCTTCACTGTCCACCTCGATAAAAGAATCATGTTTTTCCGCGGTGGAACCGGTCAAAGGCTGGAACCAGTGCGTGTAATGGCTGGCGCCTTTGCTTAAAGCCCACTCTTTCATGGCCTGGGCGACATCATCGGCTATGGACGGATCAAGGTTCACGCCCTCTTTTACCGTCATCTCCAGTTTTTCAAAAACATCACCGGGCAGATACTTTCTTATTATCCTGAGGCTGAGTACGTCATCACCATAAAGTTCCGTAATGTCAGTCCCCTTGCTTGTCAGTTCTTTTTCGACTGATTCCGCCGCGATGGAGGCAATTGCCTGTTTTCTGATGAAGCTGCTCATAATTTTTCCTGCCTTGTGTGTAGTTTAATGGTTTTATCAATATGCCTCTGATTTTAAAAAAATCAATAGACTAAAAATAAATTCACATCATGATTTATTTTTGCGCTGAATACAAGCTTCAAAATCGGCTGGAAGCGGAGCGGTGAATTCCATTTTTTCACGACTTGCGGGATGAATAAAACCCAGACGGTATGAATGTAATGCCTGGCGGCGCATCAGAAGTTTTCTCCAGTCCGCGGCCCTTATTTTGTTATCCCTGATTTTTAAATATATACGCTCGTCAGGGCCGTAAAGCTTGTCGCCGAGCACCGGAAAACCTAAAGAAAAAAGACTGGCCCTGATTTGATGTAAACGGCCTGTTTTGAGTGTTGCCTTAAGCAGGCTGAATTTCTCATTTGAACAAAGCGGTTCCAGCAAAGTACCGGCCGCCGAAGGTTTTACCGCGTCATCCGGCAAGTCGCCGGCAAAAACAAAACGGCGTTTTTTACGGACGACGCTCGCCGTATCCCGAATCAAATAACCATCAGCGGCAATCGTTTTTGTGAAGCTGCCGAAAACGAGTACGCGATATTCTTTTTCCATCTGCCTGATTATTTTTGAAAATTTGCTGACGATTTGCGGGCTGCGGGCGGCCACCAGCAAACCGGAAGTTTCGCGGTCAAGGCGATTGATTAAATAAATTTTCCCATGCCGGCTGCCGACATGATGCCATAAGGTATGCTTGAAAAACGGCCCCGCCGGATGACAAGGCAGGTTTCCGGTTTTATTGATGACAAAGAGATGTTCGTCTTCATAAACAATCGAATAGTTCAAGTCAACCGGCGGCTCTTCAAGCCCAAGCGGCATGTAGGCCAGGACATCATTCGTGTGCAGGATCGTTGCTTCCGGACACTGCCGCCCGTTGAGTAAAATTTGACCGCCGGCAATCAGTTCGCGCCATTTCGGCAGGGAGTGGTAGGTAAAGCGTTCCGCCAAATAAAGGTCAAGGCGCAAAGCGTCCGCCGCGGCGGTGAGTTTTGACTTAATTATTCTGTTTCCTGAATTCATTCGCCGTCATATTGAAAAGCCACCGCCAATTCATCGCAATTATCTTTTTTGGGACATTTCGCGCAGTCGTTCCAGATTTTTTGCGGAAACATCTCCTTGACCAGCAGGTGAAAACCAAGCT
This sequence comes from uncultured Victivallaceae bacterium, assembly GCA_964515915.1. Lineage (GTDB taxonomy): Bacteria > Verrucomicrobiota > Lentisphaeria > Victivallales > Victivallaceae > JAHOYW01. The sequence continues at coordinate 5,602 of CAZEXM010000065.1, read as the reverse complement.
TTTGAAAGAATTTTTCCCGGCAGGTTAAAGCGAACAGACAAAATTTCCCCCGTTTCACCTTAAGTCCGGCAATAACCGCTTCAACCATGGCACGCCCAATGCCTTTGCCCGCCAGTTCCGGCGCGACCACGAGAGAACGCAGCTCCAGAAGGTCGTTGTCAAAATCCCGCACAGCGCAGCATCCGCATAGTTCACCATCCAGCCGGGCAACGACAAAATTACTAAGATATTGTTCAATATCTTCCTCGCTGCGCGGCAGAATGATTTGTTTTTCGGCATAGATATGAAGCAATTGGTAAATACTGGAAATATCTTTTTTATCAGCTTCCCGGACAGTTAACGCGTTTTTCATTATTCGGCGGAACCTTCCATAAACTGCCCCATTTGACGGAATTTATCATAACGCTGGCTCTTCAGTTTTTCAGGACTTAATTTACTCAGTGCCAGTAAATGTTTTTTTAAGGATTTTTTGATATTTTCCGCGCTGAGGGCATAATCTTTATGCGCTCCGCCAAGCGGTTCGGAAATTACTTCGTCAGCAATGCCAAGTTCTTTCAGCTTGCCCGCGGTTAAATTCAACGCGTCCGCGGCTTGTTCCGAATATTTTCTGTCTTTCCACAAAATAGCGGCACAGCCTTCCGGGGTAATCACCGAATAATACGCGTTTTCCAAAATCAAAATACGATTACCGACACCTATGCCGATAGCGCCCCCGCTGCCGCCTTCCCCGATAATCAAGGAAATAACCGGCACTTTCAGCGCGAACATTTCCCGCAAATTAACCGCGATAGCTTCAGCAATGTGCCGTTCTTCGGATTCAATTCCGGGGAACGCCCCGGGAGTGTCAATAAAAGTAATAATCGGAATACCGGCTTTATCTGCTAACTGCATTAGACGCAGAGCCTTGCGATAGCCTTCCGGCTGCGGCAAACCAAAATTGCGAAACATGTTTTCCTTCATGTTGCGTCCTTTCTGGGTGCCGATAATCATAACTTTTCTGCCGTCGAGTTTGGCGAATCCGCCGATTATCGCGGCGTCATCGCTATAGCGCCGGTCACCGTGAAGCTCTATAAAATCTGTAAATATTTTGTCCACATAATCAAGAGTATAGGGGCGTTTGGAATGACGCGCCAATTGAACTCTCTGCCACGGAGTCAGGTTTTCGTAAGTTTTTTTCATGAGATCTTTGATCTTTTTCTGCAAAGAATTCATTTCATCGCTTACATCAATATCGTTTGTCGTACTGAATTCCCGCCATTCTGCTAATTTTTTTTCTAATTCAACAATTGGTTTTTCAAAATCAAGACAAGTATTAGCCATAACTTAATACCTTTTATTATTTTTATGATTATTCTATTATTTTAACCGGAACAGGTTTACGTTCGTTGGGAAGTATGGCGAAAAGCTCTTCTACATCCTTGTTGTGCAATCTCAAGCAGCCATTGCTTTTTGCTTTACCAACACTTTCCGGCTTCCAGGTTCCATGAATTCCTAATCCGCTTACTTTCCGGCTGGTTTTCCCGGCGGGGGTGAGAGTGATCCAGCGTGTTCCCAGGACATTTTCCTTAGAACCAAAAGGTTTTTTCCCGCTCGGCGAATACCAGTCCGGATTTTTTCTTTTCCCGCCGGTTTTAAATATTCCGCTTGGTGTACGGTCTTGTTTACCTATGCCGATACTGTATACTTTGAAAAGTCTTTTGCCGTCAAAAAGATATAATTTTCTCCTGGACTTGCTGATAATTATTCTCCACTTGCCCTGGTAGATATTGAATGTTTTTCCCAACTGAACTCTTAAATCCGTTAATTTCATATTATTGCTTCGTTGAACGGCTTCCATGCTGGTATTGTGCAGCATCGCGATTTTCCGCAAACCGTCATTGGCTTTAACCTGGTAATTGACCTTTTTCTCCGGGAAATAAAAATCCGAGAAAAATATTTTCGTATTCGCGTTACCAAGCACCTCGACGGTTTTTTCCCACAATGGATTTTGATCCGGCACTTTACGACTGTCGAGGATCTGGTAACAGTATTTACGAACCTTGCCGTACTGTCCCGCCTTGTAAGCCATTTCCGCTTTACTGAGCAAAACTTCCATTTTCGGGAAAGACTGCGCCGGCAAGGCGGGCTTCCCGATAAATTCCAAACCCGTTTTTATATCCGGGATAATCGGCGGATTTTTGAAGTTTTCAGGCGTGGGGGCGAGGGACAGATATTGTTTTTTTACGCTTTTAGCATTTTCCTTCTCATCGCTGCCGAAACCAAAAAAATACAAAGTTCCCGCGAGAATAATTGTCAAAACTATAAAAATAATAATCCTGCGTTTTTTCCCGCCTCGTTCCCGAGAGTGGTATCTGGCCTTGTTCGCGTTAAAATTATAGCCGACCGGTGTCATTTTTCTTCTCCGTGCTTGGTGAATTAGTTCTGTTTAAATATAATTAGAATATACAATATTTTTTTAATTTTACCACTCTGAAGGCTAAAAAGTTGAATGTCTATGAAACAATGGCTATATTTCAAGAAGGCAATAAGCTTTGCCCTTTTATCTTTTAATATTTTTTTGAGGTTAATTTATTATGAAAAACAAAGATCATAAACATCACGTTGAAAGTGAGTTCGCCGATATGGGAGATTTTACCAGTAACGATACCTGGCGGATTTTTAGAATTATGGCGGAGTTTGTAGAGTCTTTCGAAACCATGTCCCGCCAGGGCCCCCTGGTGACAGTTTTTGGTTCAGCGCGGACAAAACCGGATTCCCCGGCTTACAAGGAAGCCGAAAAAATGGGCCGGCTTCTGGCGGAAAACGGCTACGGCGTCATTTCCGGCGGCGGAGAGGGCATCATGGGAGCGGTTAATAAGGGTGCTTACGAAGCCGGCGGAGACTCAATCGGGCTCAATATAGAATTAGTCCATGAACAAACTCCCAACGAATTCCAGACACACAGTTTATTTTTTCGTTATTTTTTCATTAGAAAAGTATGTTTTCTCAAGTACACTCTCGGGGTGATTGTTTTCCCCGGTGGTTACGGTACTTTAGACGAATTTTTCGAATCGGTCACCCTGGTTCAAACCGGCAAAATAAACCGTATCCCAATAGTTGTTATCGGCGGAAATTCCTGGGAGGATATGTTCAAATGTATTAATAAGAACTTGCTGGAAAGCGGTGCTATACAGGAAGCGGACCTGAACTTATACAAAATCGTTCCGGACACTGACGCGGCAATGAAATATCTCCTCGAATGTCATCGTTACGGCATACTGCCCACCGTGAAGGAATAAAATGGTTCATCACAAAAATCTGTACCAAATGCATAAAGACTACCGCCTTTCTGTCAAGCTCTGATTCGGCTTGACATTCAGTTGCTTTCATTGCGGAATGCTTCGCCAGCGGGCATAATTTCCAAAATAAATTTTTGTAAATTGATTATATTTAAACTGCGGCTCAAGTTTAAGCAGAAAATAGCTATAATTCACTAATGATAAGAAAGATATATGCTATTCAGCATGCACTAATTATTGAGCTATTTGCAAAAGTTTCCACGACATTTTTTTCTTTGCGGGATATTTTTATCAGCAATCGGTAGCGCGTGAATATTGTTTTCGATAATAAAGCCCCAAAAAAGCCGAAATATTTCAAAGAAGCATTTGCCTTTAGCCATATTTTGTGTACAGTATATATCTGCTTTACGAAGCAAAGCGTGGATCCATAGCTCAGTTGGTTAGAGCGGGTGACTCATAATCTCTAGGTCGCAGGTTCGAGTCCTGCTGGATCCACCAATTTTTTGCCCTTTTTTCTATAATTTAACCTCAAAATAAATTTTTATTCTCTATTCTATTTGCTTTTTCTTTCCTTTGCTTTGCTTTATAATAAAAAAGAGGGCAAAAGTGGACAAAAAGACCTCGAAAGTGGACATAAGCGGACATAAAAAATGAGCTCAAAGCAAAAAAAAGGAAATAAAAAAGGTTTCGGGTATATCCGTAAACGGGGAAAGCATTTCTATTGGCGGCGAAAAGTTAACGGCAAAGAGATAAATAAACGTATTTTTGCCGATAGCTTGGAAGAAGCGGAAAAAGAAATCGAACGCCTGGTTGCCATTTCAAAATCTGAAACAGAAATTGAGATAGCGGTTTTCACCGCACGGGCGAAGAAGATTATTAAAAAAAAATCCAGTCTCTTAATTAATGAAGCTTTCGACGTTTTTGAAAATAACCCGACTCGACCTGATACTTTGCCCGAAACATTAGCGCGGCACTTGCTTGCCTGGAATGAATTTCTTGAGATTCTACAACAAAGTAACCCTAATGCCAAGGCTTTGATAGATATTACTGACGGCGATGCTGAACGCTATGCGCTAAGTCTTGCGGATAAATCCCCTCGCGTCTATAATTCACGCGTCGGCTCATTAAAATTGATTTTCAGGATATTGGAACGTCAAAGCGGTTTAAGAGAGAATCCTTTTAAATATATTCGGCGGAAAGTCGAACAAGCTAAAAGCAAAAAAGAATTAACTGACAAGCAGCTTCTGCAGGTTCTTGAGTCTATTGATAAAAGCTATCCCTTGTCTATTCCGCATCGTGAGGAAATGAAAATTTTATTCAGGCTTGGTGCTTATACTGGAATGCGGCTCAAAGATTGTTGCTTGTTGAAAGTAGAATCAGTCAATTTTAAAAATGACACAATAGCGGTAACGCCAAGCAAAACACAAAAAACATCGGCAAAACGGGTAATGATCCCGATACATTCAGATTTGCTGGAGTTGCTAAAAAAGATTGATAAAAAACAAGAATACGTTTTACCGGGTGTTGCCGACAGATATTTTAGAAATCCAACCGGGATAGATTTAAGCGCCTGCCGGATTATTTGGTACGCGATAGGCACAAAGCCGCCAACAGGAAAATTACCGGAACGTCTCAAAGGTTACGGGTTTCATTCTTTGCGGCACTCGTTTGTTTCGTTTTGCGCTAATGCTGGTGTACCGTTGGCGGTCATACAGGAGATTGTCGATAATAATGTTGCGGTTACTCATATCTATTCACATTTGTCTCTGGATACTCTACGCGAAGCAGTGGCGGCAGTTCCGGGAAAAGTAAAAAAAGAAAATCAAGTAGATGAAAGATTTGAGGAATTGATTGAGTTGCTGAAAAATAACCCTGATTTTGTTACAAAAACTTTGGAGAATATAAAAAAAAGACATTGATTAACAATTTAAAATCTTTTTGGTTCTTTAGCGTATCCGATCATCGGAGCGTACGATAAATAATTATCCAAATCTTCCAATTTGTACATTGGACGTCCGCCGCGGATATACTTGGGCAGTAAACCTTCTGAAATTTTAATATCAAGTGTCCGCAGATTAATTCCCAAATACTCCGCGGCTTTTTTGCGTGTCAGCCATGTTGTCGGCATTAATAATTTTCTAGCAGTCTGTCGGACTTTCTCTGCTTTGAGAGTGACATAGTTTTGAAAGTGTGATATATTAGTTCAAAAAGGATTTTTATGGCAGCTAAATTTATAAATATTGACCGGGATACTCCGATGATGTTCCCACCGGACTTGCGCGACTGGCTACCGGAAGATAGTATGGTGCATTTTATAATCGATG
>CAZEXM010000064.1:0-15092 GCA_964515915.1 uncultured Victivallaceae bacterium | reverse complement strand
AGAAAAAAGGCTGATTACATTTTTTGACCTGCAAGGCGACTGACCGATTACTAATATCCCAAGGCTTCCACCAAAATTATTTCGCAGGTATAGTTTATTACTTTTACCTCAAAAATATGAATTCAATAAGCTTGTTTCTAGAAAAAACAGGATTTTGTTTGCATTTATGGTTGCATTGATGTAAACTTGTAATATCTTAAAGACAAAGAAGTTTACATTGATAACCATTTATAGGGGATACTGGAATGCTGAACTCTATGCTCAGACCAAAAACTGTGAAACTGATTGCCAGAATTATAAAACCGCTTGTTGACGAGGGGGTGATACTTGTTTCGGAAGAACAGATTGTTAGTGCCAATCTTAAGCATTTAGCCAACAAAGGCAGACTAATGCCTGCTGTTGTTCCAAAACTGATTAACCAGCGGGAAGCCGCTGAAATGCTTGGTTTGGGATACAGCAATTTCAAGAAACTGGAAAAGGGAAAGGCATTCCCGTTTCATCGACGGATGGTCGGTTCATCCGTTCGTTACCGTAATATCGACATTGTCGAATATATCATGGCGGATAATTCAAGTCCGTAATGCTTTTTCGACTTCAAGCATTTCAGGGCTCTTATCTCTTAAGCCATCAATAATTGCTAAAGCATTTGTGATTCTATCGCGGTCGGAAATGGTATTGCCGTCACCGAACAAGGAATTTATAGCTTTTTCCTGAGCTTCTTCGCCAATATGAGTATAATGCTTGTCAACGATCTCGGAATTGGTTCCGAGAATTGAAAGAACCACCGCTTTAGGAACTCCGGCTTCTGCACAATACGATGCAAAGCTATGTCTCAATGAATGAAAGCCGTATACCGTAACTTTCTTTTTTCGTCCTGGAACCTCAACTGAAGGTTTCAGTCCAATCCATTTAATAACCCGCAGGACATCAATATTAACCAGATTATTACCAACGTTCTTGCCTTCAGAATTCAGGATGTTATATCGTTTAGCGACATTAGGGCAAGCATAATGATCAACTTTCCATTCTTCCGCCTCCATCAAAACCTCAAATAATTTCGGAGCCATGGGAATAGTAACTTCCTTACCGGTTTTAAACTGTTTTACCCATATCCGTTTTCTATTCAAATCCACCTTGTCCCAGCGTAAGAGAACACAGTCCTTTAACCTCTGTCCAGTAAACATCCCCAAATGATATATTACTTTGATCTCAGGCTTATTTTTGACCTTGCGACTGTCATCGTCAAGGGCTTCTAATAATTTAACTTCCTGTTCACGAGAAAATGATACCCGTCGAACAAGGTGTTCCTGCTCCTCGCGTTCTTTCCGGCGTAGCGATTTTGCAAGAAATGGATTATTATCAGAACGATAATCAGAAAGTACCTCAAAAATTTTCTTTAGTCTTCTAATTTTTCGATTATGAGTATCAACGGCAAGGTCATTGCCGCGGAGTTGCTGAGCAAAGCTATCGGCAATTTCAGGAGCAATATCATTTATTTCTAATGTTGGACCGGCAAATTCAATAAATTCATTCCAAGTAGCTCGGTAGGCTCCTTGCTCACTGACTGTAGCTGGCGTGGCCCGTTCAGGATGTTTCGAATAAACTTCCCAGGCATTCGTTAGTGGTAATGATTTCTTTCTGGCAGCCAATCCACGGGCTTGTTTGACATGCGCTGAAATCACATCAGTAGTGGTAGCCTTTACTATAGGAATCATATCCTTAGCTTTTTTGATTGCCTCTTTCTGGTTTTTGGTCTGTAAGCTAACTGCCTTACGCTGACCATTAATTTGATAGCGAAAGTAATAGCTACCATTTGCTACCTTCTGATAGACTGTTCCGATTTCAAGTTTGACGACTTTGCCTGCCATAATAATACCTCATAGTTAAAAATATCTGATATAGCTAATATAGATGATTTTGAAGCATTTAAAAGTCGCAAACGGTACTAAATGGTACCTTTTTGGCATTTTTGAGGCTGAAAATGGCGGAGAGGGGGGGATTCGAACCCCCGGTACGGTTTCCCGTACGCAGGTTTAGCAAACCTGTACTTTCAGCCACTCAGTCACCTCTCCGGATGCTTCGTTGGAGCTATAGTATAGCGCAATCTCACGAAGCATCAAGTTCAAAAATAAAAAAATATAAAATAAATGTTTTTCCCGCAGTAATCCCTCACTCAGCATATTTAACGTTATTGGCGCAGATAATTAGTGATATATTGACGAGGAGCCACGCCCTGAAATTTTTTAAAGATACGGGCAAAATAGTTACTACTGGAAAATCCACATGTCAACGCGGAGTCAACAATGGTATACTTGTTATGTATTAATAACTTACATGCCGGGTTTTATTGATGTAGTCTATTGGCGGAAGTCCCGTTATTGTCTTAAACTTACGAATCAAATGCGGCTTTGACATACCTGTCATTTTAACCAGTTTATTTAAAGTGTAGTGATCCTGATAATGAGTCTGAATATATGCGATAGTCTCACCGAGACGGTACGGCTTTTGCAAAAAGCTGCATAAAGTAGTTGGACATTTCGCATATTGAGGCTATTTTAGTATCGTAGCCTTATATAATATGTTCAATAAGGAGAATAACTATATGAAACAGAAACTTCTTTTATTAGTGGCGGTCTTTTTCGGAATCATTGCTTTTGTGCTTACCTATCAACAGCTTCAACAGGAAAAAATCAAGATTCGCGGACAGGCTGTTACTAATAAGCTTATTCGTTTGACTACTAATAAAAACGCCGGGGAAAAGATTGCTGAAGAAGATATTATACAATATATTGAAACCCGTATTAAAAGCAGTGCTGTTTTTTCCCGTGCGATTCCATGGAGAAACCGCCGGCAGATTATTGGCAGGAAACTTGACAGTTATCTCGCCAAAGGCAGCGTTTTGCAGTATGACGATTTGAAAAGCGCTTCACGCCGGACATTCGGGCTCAACGCTAATATAGCACCCGGGATGCGCGCTAAAGCCATTGCCGTTGATTCTATATCCTCACTGAGTTATCTGGTTCGTCCTAATGACCGGGTGGATGTTATCGGGACTTTTCGTTTTCCTGAGATGCGCGGCGAAAAAGACTGGGATACTATTACTCTGACTATTTTACAAAATGTCCGCATTATCGCGACCGGCAGCCAATGGGGGCGGCACCCTGAAAATCGAACGGCAAGCCGCCGGAGTTACAGCAGCGTAACCTTGGAACTTTCTCCCGGCGACGTTGAAATAGTTGAATTCGCTTCCCAGAAAGGCCGTCTTTCCCTGAGCTTGAGAAATAATGAAGACTCGGCAATCGTATCTGATTTGAAATCGGTTTATTTCCGGTCTCTGAAGAAATATCTGGAAGATAAGACGCGCAGGAACAGCAGTAAAAATTACTGATAAGTTTCAATATGCATAAGCGAAAAAGTAAAAGATAAAAAGCACTTGTGCTCGAGGTGGATATGTTTGAGATTATTATAAGACAGGCTGGCCAGGGCGATGCTTTGGGAAAATTGGCACCCGGCGTCTATGTTGCCGGTTCCAGCGCTGACTGCCATATACAATTTGAAAGTCCCGAAGTCTCCGCTCATCATGTCCAGTTTAATGTCAGGGATAATACATTATCGCTTATTGACCTGGGCAGCAGCAACGGTACTTACCTTGACGGGCAGATCATAGCGCCCCGGAAAGAACTCACTGTAGATATTAATTCCGTAATTACTATCGGCGACGTCGAAATAGAGGCAAAGGGCCCTGAGTCTATAGCAATGGATGGAGCAATGGATGAAGTTGCCGCCCCGGTGAAAACCAAATCCAAGGAAGACGAGGCAAAGCTCCGTTCTCTCTCCAAACAATTGAAAGCGGTTAAATCAGGTAAAGTCGATAGAGAGAAAATTCCCTTATTAAAAATATCCGGCATACCGCAAAGCGCCCGGTCATTGGTGCAGGAAATTAAAAAACGCGCCCATTCTGAATTACTCAAACGCCTTAACCTTAAAAAACTTGCGCTTTCCGGCGCTTCGGAGGAAGAACTGGGCGAACGCGCTAAAGAAACAATAAAAGAAATCCTTTCGGAATTATCTATTCCGCTGCCGGACGGCGTGAAAATTGAAACTATTGAACGTGAACTCGTCCAGGAAGCCATTGGTTTAGGTCCGCTGGAATATTTAACCGTCCTGGACGACATCACTGAAATCATGGTTAACAGCGCCGATGAGGTTTACGTGGAATGCAAAGGAACCCTGTACCGGACGGATACGGCTTTCGCGGATGACAATCAGGTTTTGGCGGCTATTGAACGAATTGTCGCTCCGCTTGGACGCCGGGTTGACGAAAGCTCGCCAATGGTGGACGCGCGTTTACCGGATGGCTCCCGTGTCAATGCGGTTATTCCTCCCTTGTCATTGAACGGGCCGTCAATTACGATCCGTAAATTTTCTAAAATTCCATTTACTATTGATGATATAATTGGCTTCGGCACCATCACCCCGGATATGGCCGCGTTTCTGAAGGCCTGCGTGATGGTCCGGAAAAATATTATTATTTCCGGTGGAACCGGTTCCGGTAAAACAACCTTACTTAATGTTCTGAGCAGTTATCTGCCGAATCGTGAACGCATTGTCACTATTGAGGACGCGGCCGAACTGCAGCTGCATCAGGAAAATATTGTTCGCCTGGAATCCCGTCCGCCGAACATTGAGGGCAAGGGCGAAATAACTATTCGTGATTTAGTGCGTAACTCACTGCGCATGCGCCCTGACCGGATAGTCGTTGGTGAGTGCCGCGGCGGAGAGGCTTTGGATATGCTGCAGGCAATGAATACCGGGCATGATGGTTCTCTGACCACAATCCACGCGAATACGCCGCGTGATGCTTTAGCTCGTCTGGAAACTCTGGTTTTGATGGCTGGTTTTGATTTGCCCTTGCGGGCGATTCGCGAACAAGTCGCTTCAGCAATCGACATTATTGTTCAGGTAAACCGCGAACGCGACGGCTCCCGCAAGATTACCAATATCAGTGAAATCACCAAGATGGAAGGAGATATTATTACGCTCCAGGATATTTTTGTTTTCCAGAATGAAGGCTGGGACGATAATGACAAGATCATTGGTAAGTTTGTTTCCACTAATAATATACCTACTTTTATGGAAGATATCAAGCGCGCTAAGATAGATTTGGACATTTCAATGTTCAACAGCGATGCGCCGGGAGGTGGATTTTGAATCTTATAAGCAGTACCTGGCTGCCGAGTATCTGTGCCTTAATGGCGGTAACTCTGGCGACTTTGGTGATAATTGATACTTTTATTTATATTTCGACGCGTTACAAAGAACGTTACTTAAAAGAAGCCACGGTGGAACTGGATGATGTTCTTTTGCAAATGCCCGCTGGTAGAGTATTTGATTTGAGTTTGGCCGTCAGTGCTTTTTGTTTTTTTATGACGGTAGTTATTTTCGGTGTGGCGAGTGACGGTTTTTCCTGGATGAAAGCTATCGGGCTGGGGGGAATCGTCGCGGTCGCAAGTTTTCTCGCACCGCGTTTGATTTTGCGTTATTTGCGGATACGGCGTTTGAGTAAATTTAATGAGCAGCTTGAAGATGCGCTGGGAGCCATGAGCAGTTCGCTGAAGGCTGGATTCAGCATCAACCAGGCGCTGGAAGCTATCGCGAATGAAAACCGGCCGCCGATATCCATTGAATTCCGCCTGCTGGTTCAGGAACTGCGCCTGGGAGTGCCGCTGGATACGGCTCTGGATAATATGTGTAAACGTATCGAAAGCGAGGATTTTGAACTGGTAGCTGTGGCAATCATCACGGCGCGTCAAACTGGTGGAGAACTGACTTCGGTACTGGAACGTCTGGCGTCAGTTATTCGCGAGCGGCTCCGCATACACCGCAAAATAAGTGCTTTAACGGCGCAGGGGCGGATGCAGGCGATCGTAATCGGGATTATGCCTTTTGCTTTAATGTTTATGATGTCTTATATTGTGCCGGATGCGATGGCGGCGTTTTTCGAATCCGTGATTGGTATCGTGAGTTGTGTGGTCGCGACGATACTGGTTATCGCGGGTTTCCTGATGATCAGGAAAATAACCTCAATCAAAGTATAAGGAAAGCAAAACATGCAAATATTTATGTGGTCAATAACTCCTGCGGTCTGCGCGGGTATATCCGCGTGTTTTTTTCTGTTGCTTATTTTGAGAATGTTTCAGCAGATTACGGTAGAGAGAAAAATGAGTTACGAAGCGCGTAAGCGTTTGCCGATAGCCTTTATATTGGCGCTGCCCTTTGCCGGGAATTTCCGTTTCATTGTTCGCCACCCGAGTTTCAAAGGCTGGTGTGAGCAGACTGAAAGAAAGTTATTGATGGGGGGATATTCTGATACGGTCAGCGCGATTGATTTTATCTGCATGCGGCTTGTCCTTGCCGTATACGGCGCGATCGCCTTAGTTGCCGGAGTGATCCAGCAACGCACGATGATCGGGATGATTCTGCTGGTTGTGCTGATAATTTATCCGCCGGTGTGGCTGCGCAAGGTCATTCAAAGCAGGCATACGGAAATCCTCAGCGCTCTGCCTAATGTGCTCGACCTGCTGACCTTATCGGTTCAGGCGGGTAAAGATTTCCTGGCATCGCTGCGGGATATTATTCAACGCCGGAAAATGGATGCTTTGAACGAAGAGCTGAGCCGCACCTTTCACGAAATCAAGCTGGGCAAAAAGCGTTCGCAGGCTTTGCGGGAATTATCCACGCGGGTTGGACTGGCGGATTTGTCAACGGTTCTTAATGCCATCATCCAGGCGGAGGAATTAGGCGTGAGCATTGGCGATTTGCTGACTATTCAAGGCGATGTGCTGCGCAGTAAACGCTTTGCGCGCGCGGAGAAAAAGGCAGGCGAGGCGCCCGTAAAAATAGTACTGCCGCTTGCCCTGTTTATTTTCCCCGCGGTAATTATTATTCTGGTGGTGCCGATTGTGCTGCAGGCGTTTAAAACTTTGATTTTTTAGAGAACTGTGTATGATTGCAAATTTAACAAATAAAACCTATATTGCACGGCAGCCGTTTTTCGCGCTGAGTTTTGTTGATCGTTTACAGGGAATGATTGGCAGGAGGTTTCGTGAATCGGGTTTTGACGCAATGGTTTTTGCGCATTGTAATAACATTCATACTTTGTTTATGGGCGAGAGGATAGACGTGATTTTTCTCGATGCTGAAAACAAAGTGGTCGGCTTGCGGGAGAATCTCGCGCGCTGGCTCTTGTGGGTGCGCTGTTCGAAAGCGGTAAGTACAATTGAACTTCCGGCAGGTGTTATTGAACACAGCGGCACTGAACTCGGGCATGTAATTAATGTTTCCGAAGAAAGTGTGCCGGAATTGAATAAACTGGAAACTAATGAACGAATAGTTCGGGAAATGGAGTCGATAGTTCCTTTCAAAGAGAGTGGAAAATGAAAATATATTTTTTAAACGGTTTGCGAAGTGGTGAACGGATTGAGTTATCCGGCAAAAAAATCCGTATCGGCCGGGAAACTGATAACGATATAATTATAGAGACCGCCGGCGTGTCGCGTTATCACGCTGAATTAATTGGACAAGCTGGCGGAGACTGGCTGCTTAAAGATTTGGGCAGCACTAACGGGAGCAAAGTTAATACAAAGCTTATTAAAGACGAAAAACTTTTGACGGAAGGCGATGTTGTCGCCCTCGGTGATCAAAATTTCCGCATGGGAGAGAAAAAAACTAAAGCTGAGAGCAAAGCAAAACCTCCCGGCATTCCGATTATACAAGCCGTCATAAAAACAATGGAAGACGAAAAAACCGCGACTCCGGCACCTGTACAAAAAATAGTATTTGAACCGATACAGGTAAAAACCCAAAAGGCTTCCAAAACAGTTAAGAAAAGCAGCAGCCCGGACCCGGTTATCGAAACAGTAAAAAGCGAAACAGCAAAGGCTGAACCGCTTATGACTGCTAAGGAGTTAGCGGAAAGCGCGGCCAATATTTTCGGCGCTCAAAGCGAAACGTCCAAAGTTGACAAAAAAACTTCTGCGCCAGTTGTCGGAAAACATGTTTTCAATATCCTGTTTTATCTGATCCTTTTAATGACAGTGGTGATTTTCGTCTTCTGGTTTTTGAATTCTAATAAAAATACTAAAAAAGTGCTTGTCGTTTCTGTTGCCAGAGAAAAGGAAGTCCCGCTTGTGTTGTACTATGTCAAGGATAAAATTACTAACAATAATGTTTTTAGATTTTCCCTGCTGGTTGAAAACAATACCGCCAGGTTTACTATCGACGACTTAAAATCCGACCGCCATTACAATAAAACCATTAAAAACATCAGGCCGGAATGTTTGCGCGCGTTAAAAACCGCCATCGAAGACACCGGCTTTATGGATTTGCTGCCGGTCTCGCGCGGGTCGATGGTCGATAATCTCGACGAAACCAGACAAATGACCATCGCTCTCAAAAATAAATTTAATTCGATTAGCATTCAAAATAATTCAGCTCCCACATCTTTTGAGGAGATCGAAAGCGCGATTGAGGATTTTGCTGACGCGTATGATCTTTTAACTTTCGCCATGACTCCCGAAGAACTCAAAAAACGGGCGATTGCGAGTTTTACCAAGGCGGAGGAATATTACGCCAACCGTACCGCCATGCCGGGTAATTTACTGGAGGCTGAACGCAGGTATAAAATGACCATTGATTATCTCGATCAATTCTCGCCCAAGCCCAGGATTTGGGAGATAGCCAGAAAACGCCATGCGGAAGTCGAAGCAATGAGAAAGAAACGCTGGAAGGAACTGCGCTACGAAGTGGAACGCCTGGAGCGCCTGGCGAAAATCAAAGACGCGATAGCTACATTAAACGAAATGATACAACTGACCTCTGTAGACTCGAAAGCCTACAAAAAAATCCAGGCAAGAATAACCAGGCTTTCAGAAAGACTTAACGAGAGAAAAAAATGAGAAAGAAATACCTGATAATTGTAGTAAGTCTGGGCATTTTGCTCATGACCTCCTGTACTCCCGAAAAAACAAGAGCAACAAAAGGGCACTTAGAGCTGAATTCCGTCCCTCCGGGAGCGGATGTGACGGTGAATTCCAGGATAAAAATCAAGAAGCGGACTCCGGTCAATGTAAGGCTCAGGCCGGGAAGCTATTTGATTAAAATGACTAAGGAAAATCGTCAACCGGCCTGGCGCTATGTTAAAATTGCCGCCGGCGGAAAAACGAGTTTGACATTGTCATTGCCCCCGGTGAGAGGCGCGGTCCTGATTGTCAGCCGGCCTGCCGGCGGCAAAGTTGTAATGCGGGGAAAAAATCTGGGAGTTACTCCATTGGTGCTTACCGGCTTGAAACCGGGGGAATATTCCGCGCAGATTGAACTCCTGAACCGCTCAAGCCGTTCCGTAAAATGGGAAATTACCAGCGCCCGCCCCCAAAAGGTGACGGTTTCTCTGGAATCCAATGTAGGGAAACTCGTTTTAAAAACACAACCGGAGCGCGCCCGGGTGTACATTGATGATAAAGCCAACGGCTTTACGCCCTACAGCGGGGACATACAGGAAGGGCGGCATAATGTGAAGATTACTTTAGATGGTTTTGCCGATGTGAAAACCACGCTGGAGGTAATACGGGATCGGAAAACAACTAAAACAATTGCCATGGTTCGTCTGCCTGGTTCTTTCAAATTCCTCAGTTCACCGGAGGGAGCGCAAATCTACATAAACGGAAAGTCTTTCGGGAAAACTCCGTTAACCGTGGCTGGCCTGCAGGCGGGCCAATACAAAATCAGAATACAAAAAAATGGCTTTGACGGCATAAGCCGTGATGCGTATATTCGCGCGGGCAGGACTAACACGGTTGAATTTGTGCTGCTGCGCAACACCGGCGGAATTGATTTGATCGTCAATCCCCCGGGAGTGAGCGTTTATGTCAACGGCAAAAAGCACGGCATGACTGTCCAGGGTGAAAGTAAGGATTTATCAAAAGTAATTCACATCCGGAATCTTCCGGCCGGGAAATACCGGATAATGCTGGCACACAAACGCATGATGCCGCCGACCAAAAGTTTCTGGGTAACAGTCCGCAAAGCGCGGATAAGCCGTCCGGAACCGATAAATGTATGGATAGCTAATGCGGTTTTAAAAATAAAAGATGAGCCGCAAATAATTGTTTTGCTTTATGAAGAAAACAAAAAGAATATTATTTACAGTCCCGAACCCGGGGTTAAAATAAGGAAGAGCCGTTCCAAAATAGATTTTGTTCGTCCACTGACCGAAGAAGACCTGTAATAAAGTAATCGCCTGCTTATATCTTTGAAAACGTTATTTTGTGGCGGTGAGTGGATTTATTGTGAAATTCGCAGCACTTTTCCGTTGCAGATTATTATTTTGACATTGTCGTTTATTCTGACATTATTCAGGGCTTTTGCGCGTTGTGAATCGTGATAGATTATCAGCAGCGCGAATATGAATGTTGCGAATATTGCTATACATAATGCTTTCATTTTTCTTCTCCATTCCGGGTTTTCTCTTTAAATACTTATGAGCCTTTATAATTATTGTTCGCATGGAAATACCATATCTCACGCGTTCTTTAAAAAAAATACAAATATTTGCCGGGTTGTAAAAAACAATCTTAGTAGTAGATTAATGTAGAGATTGCCTAAATAACAACCCGGGTAAAAGGAAATGATGAATATGGATTTCATGAAGCTGGAAGAGCTCAGAAAATTACAGCTCACCAGACTTCAAAAAACTATAGAAAGAACTTACAATAATGTTGAATTTTTTAGAAAGCGCCTCGACGGGATTTCTTTTAAAGCAGGTGACATCAAATCCCTGAAAGATATAGCCAATTTACCATTTACAGTAAAGACAGATTTACGTGATAATTATCCTTACGGTCTTTTTGCCGTCCCGATGAAAGACATTGTGCGTCTGCATGCCTCGAGCGAAAGCTCCGGCAAGCCGGTCGTTGCGGGCTACACCCGGGCGGATATCGACATGTGGGCCGATCTTATGAAACGCTGTTTTCTCTGTGTCGGCATTGGCAGAGGCGACATTATTCAAAATTCTTATGCCTATGGCCTGTTTCCCGGCGGCCTGGGCGTCCACTACGGGGCGGAAGCCGTTGGGGCCACGGTAGTCCCGGCTTCCGACGGCAATATTAAACGGCAGATCATGATAATGAAGGATTTTGCTGTGACTGGAATCTGCTGTACTCCGGGTTATTTTAATTTTATTGTCGAAAAAGCTGACGAAGCGGGTATTGATCTGCATGATTTACCCATCAGAACCGGGATTTTCGGGTCGGAACCATGGACTGAGGAAATGCGGGTGCGGATTGAAGAAAGCAGCGGCATTAAAGCCTATGATATTTACGGCTTGTCTGAAATTATCGGCCCCGGCGTCGGGATTGAATGTGAATGCCAGAAAGGTTTACATATTTTCGAAGACCTGTTTTATCCTGAAATAATCAATCCGGAAAGTGGTGAAATTCTGCCTGACGGCGAGTCAGGTGAACTGGTCCTGACGACTTTGGCCCGGGAGGCGATGCCGCTGATTCGTTACCGGACGGGGGACATAACAAGGACTATTGCGGAAACTTGTGAATGTGGACGTACTTCAGGCCGGATCGAACGTATTTCCACCCGCAGCGATGATGCTATTATTATCCGCGGCGTAAATGTATTTCCGTCCCAGATTGAGGCCGCGCTATTATCTGTTGAAGGAACTTCGCCGCATTACAATATTATTCTTTATTCCGAAAACGGCGTGGATAATATTGAAGTTGATGTTGAAATCACTGAAGCCGTTTTTTCAGATACAATCCGCTCACTGGAAGCTTTGCAGCATAAGTTGATTGACGCGATCGAGCAGACTTCAGGTTTGCGGGTCAAGCTCAAACTGGTCGCGCCGCACACCATTCAGCGGAGCGAAGGCAAAGCTCAACGCGTTATAGATCACCGGCGGAAATAATAATTACGAATTCTTAACCTTAACCATGCTTTAATTTTTTGAGCAGAGCGGTAAAGGCTATTTCGAGTAATTGCATAGTCCATTCGACATCGGCCGCGGCGCGATGGGCTTGCAGGCCGGGGCGTAAATCTTTCAACTGAAAGCTTTGGCGGAGATTTTGTAAACTGTAGCTCGGCAGGCCGGCGTAAGCCTGTTTGAAGAGGCGGAGCGAATCCATAGTTTTGCCTTTCCACTGCGGCAGGCCGCAGCGCACTAAGCTTTCCTGCAAAAACGCCAGATCAAAACGCGCGTTATGCGCTACCAAAGTACTGTCATCGACAAATTTCAGAAATTCAAAACCAACCTGCCGAAATTTAGGAGCACCGGCAACCATTTCGTTGGTGATATGATGTATGTTCATTACGCGTTCGGGGATCGGGCAGCCGGGGTTTACCAGGGATTCATAACGCGATATGTTCCCGTCACGCTCGACGTGTATTGCGGCGATTTCCACAATACGGTTATTCCGCGCGCTCATGCCGGTGGTTTCCACATCGAAAATCGTAAACGGCCCCAACTCATACCAGTTATTCACTTCTGCCATAATATATTCACTTGTATTTATTCAAAAAAATTACTTTCGATATTTACGTTTTTATGCTCAATGCACGTGGTGGCAAAGCCCCCGGTCGTACTCTTTTTCAATTATCCTAAACTCCGGGTTTACACACGCAATTTATTGCGTGAGTGAACTCGATACCCAAAAGTTTTTGAAAAAGAAAAGGGGGTTTGGGGGAAAAGGAAAAACTTTTTGAAAAAAGTTTTTCCTTTTCCCCCAAATATTCCACACCCCCACCCACTCTGCATTTATTCAAAAAAATCAACGTATCCTGATGAAAGCATTTTATAAGCGCCGACAACTTTGATTTCACCTTTATCTGCTAATTTGCGCAGGGGAGGACTATCCTTTAAGATCGTTTTACAAACCATTCTGACATTTTCGCGCGCGGCGGCATCGACGAGTTTTTCGTCTGAAAATCCAGTTTCCTGTTGAGCTTTGAGTACTGCCGGCATAAGTTCCCGGACAATCTCTTTTATGCCGGGGGTATGTTTGGTTTCGGGGCGGGTGACGGAATGAACAGCGGCATTTACCGCGCCGCAAAATTCGTGTCCCATAACCATTATCAAACGACTGGTCGAATATAAAGCGGCATATTCAATACTGCCCAGCAATTTGGAATCAATAACATTTCCCGCGACGCGGACGATGAATAAATCGCCCAGCCCGGCATCGAAGATTATTTCGGGCGGCACGCGCGAATCCGAACAGCATAGAATTGTCGCAAAGGGCCATTGGCCTTTGCATAATAATTTACGCGTGTAATGGCAAACTCCCGGGTCAGGCCGACGGGTCATGGAAACATAACGCTGATTACCTTCTTCCAGGCGTTGCAAAGCATCCTGCCAGAGAATTAAACGGTCAGTTTTTTCCCCCAATGCCAGGCTTACGTCAGCGCATTGACAATCATTGTCATTTCCACAAGTACAGTTATCATATTTGTCTGACATAGTTGATTCCCTTGCGTAGTTTTACATTTATAAAAAATAGCACCTGCGCCTGGAAAATCAATAGTTTGAAGGAAGAAAAAAACAAAAATATAATCGCACCGGGGCGTCGCCGGACGGGATCCAACGACGGAACGTTGGTCGATCGTCTCCAACGGTCGAAACTTAAGCGGCGAAGTCGCGCAATTGACCAATTCCGCCTCGAAAAACGAGGGGCTTTTTTAAAATAAGCTTGCGACATTTAAAAAAAAGATGCAAGTGTCCGGGCTCTTTTGCTTGGGGAACACGGACAAACACGGACGAATACTCAACGGTATATTTTAAGGTTAATAGCTTTTTCTGAGATTCTCGATTCTTTTGTTGCAGAGTTTTTCCGTCAGTTCAAGTAATAATTTGACTCGGCCCGATAAATAATTCAATTTTTCTTTTGAGATTTCAAACTTCGGGTCGTAGCGGGCGCCGATATAGGCATAGTCAAAGAGCTTGAAAAGGTCTTCGTCCGCTTTTGTTTTGCATGGGAAAATATTTTCCGTTTCGGGAAGGATTTCGCGGATTTGCCGGTTCATATAAGCTAAATAATGGTCGTGTGCTATGTAATTGGTAAAAACGAGAATAAGAGCTTTGTAGGAATGTTCTGCGGCCTGGTGGAGTTGAAAAGCAGCTGTTTTGTATTTCTTTTTTTGAAAACCAAATTCAAAATGTTCATAGAAATCACCGGCACTTTCAAACCAATGTTTTAAATGTTCCCGGGCAACTTTAAGTTGCAATTCAGGAGTGAGCTTTTCGCCGACTTTGAGTTCGTATTTGCCGGATGTATAGAGGAGGCGGCCTTCTCTGAAAATATCACTGAAAAAATAATGGATTTCTTTGAGTCGTTTCTTGATATACTTGATATTGTGAGTGATAATACGAAAAGGGACGTAGGGATCAAGCCCGTTGCAGCATTCGGAAATATTGTTCCAGAGGCTGGGGCGGGCTACGGAGGAGTCCCGGCGGCAAATCACCAGAATATCGTAATCAGAGGGGGCGCCGGACTTGCGGCCGGGGAGCAGATCGTCTTCTTCCCGGTAATTTCCGCGCGCATAGGAACCGAAAAGAATGATCATTTCAACGTCATCGCACATTTCGCGGATGATAGAAACGACTCGGTCTAATTTGTCTCTCTTTTCTTTCGGCAGATGTTCAAGTGATCTTTTCATAACCTATAAATATAGTGCGTGTTTATTTAATATCAAGGGTGGTTTTTTGCGGGTGCGCTCGCGCGGGAAATATTTAGTTGTGGTGATGCTCAAACGTTCGCATCTTTTTTCAAAATATCGCAAGCTTATTTTAAAAAACCTCACTTTTTGAGGCGGATTTGGTCTATTGCGCCTGGCCACTAGTATACTGTAAAATTTAAAACTTCGTATTTTTTTCACAAATTAATGTAGCACAACCGTCTCGGTTGTGAAGATATTCAAGCGAGACGCTTGAGCTACATTTTTTATATATAATGCGAACATTTAAGCTGTATAGTGTACTAGTGTCATGTCAAGGATTAATTGTCTATCTGTCGATTTTGACTCAAAAAACA
>CAZEXM010000063.1:4113-15390 GCA_964515915.1 uncultured Victivallaceae bacterium | reverse complement strand
TAAACAAAAAGGGAGCTTGCGACCGGTTATGCCGGATTGGAACTTGATGGCGAAATCTGTGTCACAAAGTGCAGAAGAACCTTAAGTTCTCAGGCATCGGTAAAGATGAATTCTTTTGATACTATTTTTTGCAGGCATTCGAGGCAGCGGGGGAGGGAGGTGGCTTCTTGGTGCTTTCCATGCAGTAAATTGTAGAGCTTTAAAAATGCGGCTATCGGAAAATCATGCTGCTGCCAACGTTTTTTATATCCGATAAAACCATAATTCAATAATATGGTTTTCATTTCCTCAAATAAATTTCCCATCAGAGCTTTAAGCGTTGTTTGAACACTTAATTTTAATTTACTTTCAGTGTGGATACCCGCGAAAATATCCGGACAGTAGCTTATCCGGAGATCAATTTTTTCGTCTTGATTCAGAATAAATTCCAAAGAATATTGACAGGATTCGCATTCCCAGAAAAGATACAAGGATTTTGGATAGTCCGCCGGGCAATTTTTATTTTCATTGTAGTAATCATAAATGTCAAATAAAATTTCGCCCAGCTCATTTATCGGCTCGCAGGATTTTTTCTGCAAATTCATGATGACATATTCATCTGATGAACGTATTTCTATTTGAAGCGTGCCGTCCATAACTTCTTTTAAGCTTATAATAGAACTGTCTTTCATTTTGCGCCCTTATTTTTGGGATGAGAGCGATTCCGCCCCTGAATTATCCAGGGACGGAATAATATAGCATGCGAATTATACTTTTTCCTTTGCTGTGTAATGGGTATGCAGCAGTTTGTGGGACATTTTTCCCAGCGGAGCTTTGAGAAATTCCTTATAAAGCTCCTGCACTGCCGGATTATTGTGTGATTTACGCAGTTCGCGGTTTTCGTCTTCGCGGTAAATAGCCGCGATACGCGCCTCGCGTACTTTGTCCGTGGTGAAACGCGGCTGCCCGCCGCCGCCGATACAACCGCCGGGACAACACATCACTTCGACAAAGTGATATACCGCTTCGCCGCTTTTTATCTTTTCAATAATCTTTTTGGCATTGCTTAAACCGTGCGCCACCGCGACTTTTACTTCGACGCCTTCCAGGAATGACCATTCCGGGACCAGCCCTTCAAGTTTGATGGAAGCTTCCTTGACTCCCTCCAGGCCGGCAACCGGGGTAACATGCAGTTGCGGGAAAGGGAAATCCCTGCCGGTAACGATTTCATAAACCGTCCGCAGGGCCGCTTCCATGACTCCGCCGGTATTGGCGAAAATGTCCGCCGCGCCGGTTGAAATACCCAGGGGGGCATCCATCTCCGAGTCCGGCAGTTCGTCAAAATCCAAACCGGCCTGCTTTATCATTTTACCAAGTTCGCGCGTCGTCAAAACGATGTCGACATCGGTAACGCCGCTGTCGTTCATTTCAGGGCGCTGGGCCTCGAACTTCTTGGCCGTACAGGGCATAACTGAAACAACTACAATGTCTTTCGCTTCTTTACCGATTTTTTCAGCGTAATAAGTTTTAGCAATTGCGCCAAACATCTGCTGTGGTGATTTACAGGTCGAAAGGTGATCCAGAATTTCCGGATAGAAAGTTTCGGCGTAGTTCACCCAGCCGGGCGAACAACTGGAAAACAGCGGCAGCGCGACGTTTTCATCTTTGTCGACCAAAGCCTTTTTCAAGCGGGTCAATAATTCCGTGCCTTCTTCAATAATGGTCAGGTCGGCGGTAAAGTTTGTATCAAATACCGCGTCAAAACCCATATCCCGCAGGGCGGTAACCATTTTTCCGGTAACCAGGGTTCCAACCGGATAGCCGAAGCATTCGCCGAGCGCCGCGCGGATTGCGGGAGCGGTCTGCACTACCACAAACTTGTCCGGATCCTCCAGGGTGCGCCAGACATCTTCGACCTGATCGCGTTCGCATATCGCGCCCACGGGGCAAACCGCGGCGCATTGTCCGCATTGGACGCAGGTAACATCTTCGAGCGAGTGGCAGAAAGCCGGGCCGATATAAGTATCGTAGCCGCGTCCCTGCGCGAACAGTGAACCGACGCCCTGGGTTTCGTTACAGGTGATTATACAGCGGCGGCAGTTAATGCATTTAGCCGAATCCCGCACCAGCGCCGGAGTGCTTTTGTCAAGATACCGTTTTGCTTTTTCTCCCGGAAAACGAATTTCGCTGATGCCGAGTTCGCCCGCCAGGGATTGAAGTTCGCAGTCGTTATTGCGGTCGCAGACCTGGCAGTCGCCGTCATGCTCCGAAAGCAGTAAACCTATCACGGCTCGCCGGGCTTTGCGAATCAGGTGATTGCTGGTGTGCACCCGCATCCCTTCCGCCACCGGTGTTGAACAGGCGGTAAGCGGATCCTTAAATCCTTTCACGTCAACCAGGCAGACCCGGCAGGCGCCGATTGCTTTACGGCCTTCCAGGTAACAGAGGGTTGGAATTTTTACATCAATTTGTCTGGCGGCTTCGAGAATTGTTGTTCCCGCCGCGACATCCACTTCAATATTATTTATCTTTAATTTAGGCATTTTTTTGCTCCTGATAGGCTCTTATTTTCCGTAATCACAACGCAGACAGCGCTTGGCTTGACGCACGGCGACCGCTTCACTCCATGACATCTCAACTTCAGCGAAGTTGCAGCAGCGCCGGTCGGCGGCGATTAAGGGTTGGTTTTCACGCGGGTGGCTTACCGGATCCGCTTCCGGGTCGAAGTAAGTATCCAGTTCTTTTTCCTCGCGCCAGAAAGCGTGTTTTTCACCACTTAAAAACTCATCCATGCCGACCGCGGCCCTTTCGCCCGCGGCGACCGCTTCGATAACCGACCATGGCCCGGTAACCGCGTCCCCGCTGGCGAATACCCAGTCGATGCTGCTTTGTCCGCTTAATGCATTGGCGACAACACAATTTCTTGGATTAAGTTCAACTTCTGAATCGTCAAGGAATTTATCGGCTTCAGAGGCCTGGCCTATCGCGGCGATAATCTGGTCAGCTTTGATGGTGAAACTGTCTTTTCCCGAGTCATCCGGACGTCTGCGCCCGGACTTGTCAAAATCACCCAGTTTCATCTTATTGCACTTGATCCCGGTAACTTTACCGTTTTTGGATAAAATATCGCCGGGAGCGGTAAGCAATAGCAGTTTTAAGCCTTCGTTTTCAGCTTCCTGGATTTCTTCTTCGTAAGCCGGCATTTGTTCGCGGGTGCGACGGTAAATCAAAGTAACTTCTTCCGCACCCAGGCGCAGTGCCGTCCGGGACGCGTCAAGCGCGGCGTTGCCGCCGCCGATAACGACAACTTTTTTGCCGACCGGGACAGAACCGCGAATATTGTATTGGCGCAGGAATGTCAATGCCTGGGTTACGCCTTCGGAGTCTTCCCCTTTAAGGCCGAGCGTCAGGCCGGCGGAAGCTCCCGTCGCGATGCAGACCGCGTCATAGCCTTCAGCTTTCAGATCAGCCAGCGAAAAGTCTTCGCCCAGTTTTTTCCCGGTTTCAATATTAACCCCGAGCTGTTCTATCATGCGTATTTCGCGCGCCAGTATTTCCCGCGGCAGCCGGTAAGCCGGAATTGCCTGGGCAAGCATACCGCCGGGGCGGAGTTCAGCTTCAAATATTGTCGGTTTATAACCCAGCCGCGCCAGAAAATAAGCACATGAAAGGCCACTCGGGCCGGCCCCGATAATCGCTATTTTGCGCGCGGCGTTTTTAGCGTTTTCCAATACTGTCGGAACTTGAACTATGATTTCCTGATCGACCATAAAGCGTTTGATGCCGCGAATGGAAAGTGAGGAGTCAAGTGTCGCGCGCCGGCAGCGGTCTTCGCAGGTATGATAACAAACCCGGGCGCAGGCCGCGGCAAAGGGATTGCGTTCCCGATGCAGTTTCAATGCCTCCGCGTAACGTTTTTCGCCAACCAGGGAAACAAATCCCGGAACATCCACACCGGCGGGACAACCGCTCTGACATGGAGCGCGAACCAGTCCGGCACAAATACCCGGAGTACATTTCTTTTCCCGGATATGGGTTTCGTATTCATCGCGGAAATAGCGGATAGTCGCCAGTACCGGGTTCGGGGCGGTTTTGCAAAGCCCGCAGAGCGCGGTTCGCTTGATTATTTCGCCCAGTTCGATAAGTTTTTCGATATCGCCTTCTTCGCCTTCTCCTGAACAGATGCGTTCAAGAATTTCCAGCAGGCGTTTGGTGCCGACCCGGCCGGAGGTACATTTACCACAAGCTTCCTCCTGGGTAAACTCCAGAAAAAAGCGGGCAACGTCCACCATGCAGGTATTGTCGTCCATAACGACCAGGCCGCCGGAGCCCATAATCGCACCCAGTTCGGCCAGAGATTCATAATCGACCGGAACATTCAGGTGTTGTTTCGGAATACAGCCGCCGGACGGGCCGCCTATCTGCGCGGCTTTGTATTCGCGGCCGTTCGGAATGCCGCCACCGATATCGTAAATTATTTCGCCCAGCGAAGTACCGACGGGAACTTCGATCAAACCGGTATTGTTGATATTGCCGGAAAGCGCGAATATCTTGGTGCCTTTTGATTTTTCAGTCCCGTCTTTCCGGTATTCGGCGGCTCCGCCAAAGATAACCCGGCGAATATTAGCGAGCGTTTCAACATTGTTCAATACAGTGGGTTTTCCCCAGAGGCCTTGCTGCGCCGGAAACGGCGGGCGGGGACGCGGTTCGCCGCGTCTGCCTTCAATTGAGTGAAGCAGAGCGGTTTCTTCTCCAC
Source organism: uncultured Victivallaceae bacterium (assembly GCA_964515915.1). Lineage (GTDB taxonomy): Bacteria > Verrucomicrobiota > Lentisphaeria > Victivallales > Victivallaceae > JAHOYW01. The sequence continues at coordinate 10,655 of CAZEXM010000063.1, read as the reverse complement.
AGACGAAAGCACCGGAACCTTTGGCAATTATAATGTCGAAATTGAAACCGGTTCCGAGGATATCGTCGCCCAGAAGTCCACTTTCATGGCACTGGTCGATAGCGTTCTGCAGGCGTTCGATGGCCAGCGGGTATTCGGCACGGCAATATATATAACCCCGGGAAGCGCCGATGGCGTAGGCGCCGATCATCATTCCTTCGATCACTGCATGCGGGTCGCCTTCGAGTACCGCACGATCCATGAATGCTCCCGGATCGCCTTCATCAGCGTTGCAGACTATATATTTCCGGTCATTTTTGGATTGTCTGGCAAAATGCCATTTCAACCCGGTCGGGAACCCGGCACCGCCACGTCCGCGCAGTCCGGAGTTTTTGACTTCTTCAATGACTTGTTCAGGAGTCATTCCGGCCAGGGCTTTGGCAATGGCCTGATAACCGTCAAAAGCAATATATTCGTCGAGGCTCTCAGCTGCTATGCGGACGGCGTTTTTCAACACTTTAATTTTCTGTTTGGCAAAGAATGGAATATCATCCATAAAGGGTTTTACTTTTTCAGTCGCTTCATCGCGATACATCAAACGTTCCACCGCTTTGCCCTTGACAAAATGCTGCGCTACGATATCAGCAGCATCCCCGGGAGTTACTTTCTGGTAAAAGTATCCGCCGGGATAAACAACTATGATTGGCCCTGCCGCGCAAAATCCATTGCAGCCGGTTTGGACAATTTCGACTTTTTCCCGTGCCTGCTTAGACTTTGAGCCGGGGCACGAGTCAGTGTGGATGCTTACCTTTTCCTGCAGGCCATGTTTGCTTATTTCAACTTCCAGGGCGGCTTTGATTCTTTCCGCTCCGGATGAAATACAACTTGTTCCCATGCACAACATGACATCAAATTTACCGTCTGCCGCGTTATTCTTTTTGCCATTCATACTGCGTAAAGACATGCGCCCGGTCACTGTTTTCTGTATTTTGGCGAGATCCCCGGGATTGCGAATTTTTTTCTTATTCATTGACAGCTTCTCCTTCCATGGCATTGTATTGCGAAATCAGTTCGGCAATCTTTGACGGCTTGACGCGCTGGTGGACTTTGTCGTTAACCAATATGACCGGAGCTAAACCACAGGCTCCGAAACAACGTCCGACTTCCAGCGAGAACAATTTGTCCTCGGTAGTTTCGCCGACATCAATGCTCAATGCTTTCTTCAGGGAATCAAGAATCGCTTTGCCGCCGCGGACATAACAGGCCGTACCAAGACATACTCTTATTAAATATTTGCCTCTTGGATTGGTGGAGAAAAACGAATAGAAACTAACTACCCCGGCGACTTCGCTGTAAGGGGTGTCAAGTTCTTTACTGATATGTTTTAAAACCTTCTCGGGCAAATAACCAAATAAGCCCTGGGCTATTTGCAAAACCGGAATTAAATTCCCCGCTTTGCCACGATACTCGTTCAGTGTCTCATTCAAACGTGCAAAAAGTTCGCTTTCGGGAACGTCGGTCTCGCACGTGCACTTACAGCACTCTGTCATCAAAAAAACCCCCTTGCGTCCGGAAACTGTTCTACAGTCTCAAGCTTGTTACTTGTGGAAAAAACTCTGACAAATAATAAAAATTTGTCCTTTAAATACGAACAATCACATCAATACAGCACATCTTGCGGAGTTTAATATAACTGACCGTCTCTTAGTATAACATATAAAAAAATAGTTTTCAACGCGATTTCGGGATTTTAATAAAAATATATTAATATTTTATATTTTAGAGCAATTTTGAATGCAAAACACAGCTTATTTGTCCGGCAATTTAAGAGTTGGTTATGAGCTGAACATGGCATCGTGAAAAAAAATAGTATTTTTTGTTGCTGAAAAAAGTCAAATAAACTTGCATAAATGCGTGATATAATGTTTATTACCTGAAGTCGTAAAAACTATTGGGAAATATATAAAAATGACTGAACGTAAGCGAAAATGTATTGTTACCTATGCCAGCAGTTGGAGTGCTTTGGCCGCCGCCAGGAGCCTGGGGGAAGAAGGTATCGAAGTTATAATCGGTGATAATAATTTACTGGCTCCGGGCAGTTTTTCTAAATACAGCAAACATTCCTTTCTCTATCCAAACCCGGATAAAAATCCGGAAGGATATCTAAAAAAACTCGTTTCAGTCGCCCGGAAACATGGTGGAAAAGACGTTGACCTGGTACTCATGCCGCTGCACACCGACTGCTTTATCGTCGCGGCAAATCAAGAACTTTTCAATGGTGTCGCCAAAATAGTCCTGCCGACTTTTGAGCAGATAAAACTCGCGGGCAATAAGGCTTTACTCGCTAAATTCTGCGACAAACATGATATCCATATTCCTGAAACCTGGCAGCCGGAAAGCCTTGAGGAGTTTGAAAATAAAATTGATGACTTCAAATTTCCAGCTTTTATAAAACTGCAGGAGTCAAATGCGTCGATCGGCCTGAAAAGAGTCAGGAATGCAAAAGAAGCAAGAGAATTTTTTGCTCAATCCATTAAAAAGAGTAAACTTGAGCCGGACGACTATCCAATCATACAGGAAGGCGTGGATGGAGAGGATTACTGCTCGACATTCATGTTCAATCACGGCGAGAAAAAAGCTTCAATGACTTACCACAATATTCTGGATTATCCCCGCCACAGCGGCATGGGCGTGGTGCGCGAAACTGTTGACGCCGGCGAAATGGAAAAAATCGGCGCTGATTTACTGCGTTTGCTCAACTGGCACGGTGTGGCGGAAGTTGATTTCCGCTGGGACGGCAAAAATAAACCTTATTTAATCGAAATAAATCCGCGTTTCTGGGGAGGTTTGGGACAATCCATCGCTGCCGGCTGGAGCTATCCGAATATGTTGTTTCAATTGGCTGTGGATGGCGATATTGAGCCCGTAAGCCCGAACCCGGAAGACACAAAAACTTTTAATCCATGTTTGGCCTTTGCGCTGATGGTTCAGGAATTTATAGAAGCCAAACATCCTATTGACGATATAGAGGCGGCCTTTCATACACTCAAAATACACTTCAAAAAACATCACTTCCACGCTATGAATAAATTTGTAAAACAACTGGGTAAGGCCGTCAATCCTCTCGACCGCTTCAAAGCTGTTGAGGAAGTCATACATACAAAACACGGCTCGGTAAATGAAATGTTCAACTGGAAAGATCCTTTACCGGTGCTGGGGCTGCTTTATCCGATAGCGGTATTTTTGAAAAATGGCAAAATTTCGTCAAAACTGCTGGTTTCAGAATCCAAAATTGAAAAAGTAGATGCTACAAAAAACTAATAGACTATTAATTTTATTATTGGCCATTTCAGGATTGCCCTTAATTATTTTGTTTTTGCCGCTAATATTGCTGTTTCGCTTCGGCAACTACCGGCGCGGCCCCAAAATCGCCGTGGTGGTATCCAATCGCTGGCCGTATTATTTGCAATATCTTCGTCTGCCCTACGATTTTGCGGTCTGGCGCTCCGGCGGCAGCACTTTCACGGTCACGCCGGCCGACTTGGCAAATCTGGGGCAAATCCTAGGCAGGGCCGACGGAATTATTATAACCGGCGGCCAGGATATTGATCCCCGCTTGCATGACGGCGCCCCGACAGCTCCGGAATTATTAAATTCACCGCGCGACGAATTGGAATTGGAAATACTGAGAAAAAATGAAAATATGAATTTACCGCTGCTTTGCATTTGCCGGGGTGCTCAACTTTTGACCATATACAAAAACGGAAAATTGGAATGTCATGACAATCATCGCGAAAAATTAAAACGACACAGCTCAAGTTTGTTTAATCTGGGAAAACATAGTATAAAAATTTGCCCGCATACCGAGCTGTACAAAATTTTACAACAAGACGAAATCGAAGTGATTTCGATTCATCATCATGCGGCGAGCGCCGCCGGCGGCCTCAAAATAGGCGCTTTTGCCACTGATGACAAGTGTATTGAAGCCGTGGAATATCCTGACGCTTATTGGACTATTGGAGTACAATGGCACCCTGAACTCCAAGCTCCTTTCAGCAAGACACATCAAGCCTTATTCGATGTCCTGATACAAAAAGCCATCGCTAAAAAAGAAAAATTGAGTTCAGTAAATTAGTGCTGAACCCAATTTGTTTTTTCGCGAAAACTACATTTTGATTCCTTTGTTCAGCAAACGGCTCAGTTTCCAAATCAGCAGCACTGATTCCATCTTGTAAATACCACAATCATCAAGGTCGTAATAATACCCGGTCATTGCCAGATTTTTACCTTTTGCGCAAAGTTGGAGCGAATTTATCCTGACTCCGGAGCCTGGAATTAATAATAAACATCCTTCTCTGGTTCTGGTATTTATCATACTCAAATAACCATCAGCGCTAACGCAGAGAAGCCGGTCGCGATTGATCGGTATCATGTCAATAATATGCGCGTCAGGAACCTTTTTCTGTCCTCCGGCCGGATAATTACCTGAATGAATATTGATTACACTGTCTGGTTTCGGCTGCATACAACGCGGCCTGAGCATATCATGCCAGGCAAACATCGCCAGTTTTCCATAGCCGCCCAAAAATAAGCGGTTCCCATCCTTACTGAATGTCGCGATACTGTTATTAGAGTACAGCTCTAAATTGCGGTTTGAATATTTCTGCAGAATGTTGAACCATTTTATTTGTTCCGTCCATTCCGCTTTTTTCACAACCCGGAGCTTGTTTAAATCGACAATCCAATAACGTTCCGGCTCAATCACAAGAAGATAGGGAGCTGTCGGATGCTGTACCCAACCCAAAATCTTTTTACTTGAAGCAATCAGGCTGTTTTCCAGGCGGTCTTCGGGATAAGAAACGACTAGTTTGCTGGACAGGCTGAATAGAACATCATTGTGAAAAAACAAACCGATTATCGGCTCAGTGTGATGCACTACTTCGCGCAATTGGAAATTGTCTGAACGCCGGACATCAATCCGCCAACCATAGTCATGATAAGCCATCGCCAGAAGCTTTTCACTTTTATTCACGGCCAAATGAGTAAGCTCACCAGCCGCTCGCAGCCAGGCGATATTTTCATGTGACATATCGTTCAGGCTAAGCAGTTCAAATTCAGTTGGTTCTTTGTCGCTTTGACTGTGCCATGCCGTCAACAAGGAATTTGACCGGGACATCATCCGGAAGTAGGGATACCTGGGGTTTTCCTCTAAGCTGCGATTGAACATTCGATAGGGTCGTTGCAACTCTCCATTCTGCGCAATAAAACACACGCCGTTCGTCTTGATTTTAGTTTTGGGAGGTTTATTCCCTGCGAAATACTCGTAAACAGACTGCGAACCAATATCGCTAACAGGACAGAAAGTCCCCTCGGCAGCATTCACGGCTAAGTCATTCATGTTATTTTCTCCATAAAAATTACACTGGAGATAAATATAATATGACTTATAGAAGAAAACAAATTTTTTTGTGATTTTTTTTACTTTTTGTATTTTTTTACGCCGTTAATATTTATGATTTCAGCTATAAATACTTGGTGATAATCACGTTCCGGATAACATTCCTCAACTATTGTTTTATCGAAAAAGTTTTTACCTTTTATTTCATCATGGTATAATTTGCGGCATTCTATAATTAATTCCGCTTCATCGAGACTGGGTGCGTCAACCTTTTGACTTTCGACAGGAGTCAATTTACATTCCTGAATCTTATTAAATTCGGCGCCGGATTTAGTGCCGCAAAAATTCAAAACATCCTTTTTATCATCCGGCAGCGCGCACAGAGTGAAAGTATCATATTCTTCAATAAACTGTAAAGTATGCCGTTGCGGACGCACCGCGATCATGACAACCGGTTTAAACCAGATTGTTCCGAACAAGCCCCAGGAAATTGTCATAGGGTTACATGTCCCGTCGTCCATACTTCCGCCGGTCAGCAGCAACCATTTATCCAAAAGACCAAACACATCCGAATTAAATTCTTCCACATCAATACCAATACGTTCCATTTCTAAAATCTCCTGTTAATTAATTATGAATTACGAATTTAAAAAAGAGAAGCGAGCGTTCGAGCGCCATCAAACTAATCAGCTAATAACATAGAGCCCGCAAGTGATTTTTTCAATCCACAACAAGGAGCACGGCTTCAGAAAGCTGACCGCAGTTATAAACGTCCTTGATTTGAAACCAATCCACAACCCACCGTCATCTTTATAACACTTTAATTCTGTTGTAAACGTCCTTGATTTGAAACCAATCCACAACAGCAGCCAGATTGTATCAGGTGTTAAATGAGTTGTAAACGTCCTTGATTTGAAACCAATCCACAACTGCCGTTCAGTGACGACGAGGTGATTGCTAGTTGTAAACGTCCTTGATTTGAAACCAATCCACGATTTGAAACCAATCCACAACACAGCCAGACAGTTACCGGCAATCCGCACAGTTGTAAACGTCCTTGATTTGAAACCAATCCACAACTTGAGGCGATAACTCAAGACGTTAGTCAAAGTTGTAAACGTCCTTGATTTGAAACCAATCCACAACTATTCTTGCTTGTAATCAT
>CAZEXM010000063.1:0-4013 GCA_964515915.1 uncultured Victivallaceae bacterium | reverse complement strand
CGGCTCTGCATCGAAAATGGTTGTAAACGTCCTTGATTTGAAACCAATCCACAACAGTCTGGCGCAAGCGGACGAACGCAAACCGGTTGTAAACGTCCTTGATTTGAAACCAATCCACAACTCCAGCCGCGAGTTACCAGGTTATACCATAGTTGTAAACGTCCTTGATTTGAAACCAATCCACAACTATTCTTGCTTGTAATCATTAATAGTTTTGTTGTAAACGTCCTTGATTTGAAACCAATCCACAACTTTACAGCACTGTTTACATTTTTGGCACGTGTTGTAAACGTCCTTGATTTGAAACCAATCCACAACTACAGAAACAATATGGACAATAATGATGAAGTTGTAAACGTCCTTGATTTGAAACCAATCCACAACCTTTCCCGGCACAATAAAAACGGCGCCCGGGTTGTAAACGTCCTTGATTTGAAACCAATCCACAACTCATAAGCAAGAACAGTCACATTATAAAATGTTGTAAACGTCCTTGATTTGAAACCAATCCACAACCTTGAAGCGGTGAAGCAAGATAGCGATGCTGTTGTAAACGTCCTTGATTTGAAACCAATCCACAACTGGCAAACTTAAGGAGCTCGAAGATGAAACGTTGTAAACGTCCTTGATTTGAAACCAATCCACAACCAGGGCGCGCAGCTTGCGGCTAAATGATAAGTTGTAAACGTCCTTGATTTGAAACCAATCCACAACCCATCATCACAGATTATTTCTTCATCCGGTGTTGTAAACGTCCTTGATTTGAAACCAATCCACAACTTGGGCTTGTTCGACAACTGCACAGCGATAGTTGTAAACGTCCTTGATTTGAAACCAATCCACAACTGACGAACGCTTCGGGAGCTGTAAAACCTGGTTGTAAACGTCCTTGATTTGAAACCAATCCACAACTCAAAACTAAATGGAGTTGCACATTCAATAGTTGTAAACGTCCTTGATTTGAAACCAATCCACAACTTGTTCCATGATAATAGCAAACATGCGTTTGTTGTAAACGTCCTTGATTTGAAACCAATCCACAACTCCCGCAGTTAGTAGCTGCGACATCAAAACGTTGTAAACGTCCTTGATTTGAAACCAATCCACAACTGCAGATTGATTTTAGTTCGCGCTCAATAAGTTGTAAACGTCCTTGATTTGAAACCAATCCACAACTAAGCGCCGGCAAGCTTTGCTATGGCTATAGTTGTAAACGTCCTTGATTTGAAACCAATCCACAACTGTCATTGTAGTTTCCCTTGCTGTTACTTGGTTGTAAACGTCCTTGATTTGAAACCAATCCACAACTGAACACGTATACTATATATAAGCAAGGGAGTTGTAAACGTCCTTGATTTGAAACCAATCCACAACTCAAAACTGGATATAGTTGCACGTTCAATAGTTGTAAACGTCCTTGATTTGAAACCAATCCACAACTGCAGATTGATGTTAGTTCGCGCTCAATAAGTTGTAAACGTCCTTGATTTGAAACCAATCCACAACTAACGAGACGGGGCTGACAAAGCTTGATAGGTTGTAAACGTCCTTGATTTGAAACCAATCCACAACTGATTCTCTATTGTTTCCGCTAATAGTATTGTTGTAAACGTCCTTGATTTGAAACCAATCCACAACTATAATTGCGCCGGGGAGTGGTCTAATTTTGTTGTAAACGTCCTTGATTTGAAACCAATCCACAACTCGGAAGCCGCGCTTGTTGAAGCCTCGATGGTTGTAAACGTCCTTGATTTGAAACCAATCCACAACTATTTTCCTCATCACTTCACCTCGTTTTTAGTTGTAAACGTCCTTGATTTGAAACCAATCCACAACTCTTTTCGTCAGAGATATTGACGAAGTAATGTTGTAAACGTCCTTGATTTGAAACCAATCCACAACTAAGGGTGAATTAGATGAGAATACAATAGGTTGTAAACGTCCTTGATTTGAAACCAATCCACAACTGATGACCGGCACACCGATTGAAGTAGTTTGTTGTAAACGTCCTTGATTTGAAACCAATCCACAACGCCAGGCCGCGCATTGAGCCATATTGCAATGTTGTAAACGTCCTTGATTTGAAACCAATCCACAACGAGATTGCCATTTTTCCTAACGGGATAAGTGTTGTAAACGTCCTTGATTTGAAACCAATCCACAACCAGGGAGACCATCTCCCTTGCTTATATATAGTTGTAAACGTCCTTGATTTGAAACCAATCCACAACCGGTCCAGTCTTTGTATGCTTTGCTCTGTGGTTGTAAACGTCCTTGATTTGAAACCAATCCACAACCAAGACGGCAAATTTGTCGAAGCTGAATAAGTTGTAAACGTCCTTGATTTGAAACCAATCCACAACTCATTGTTTTAAGGCTCCGGCGGTTCACGTGTTGTAAACGTCCTTGATTTGAAACCAATCCACAACTTTGAGTGGGTGGATAAAATTATACAACAAGTTGTAAACGTCCTTGATTTGAAACCAATCCACAACTATTTTTGATATAAACAAGGGGAAAAAAAAGTTGTAAACGTCCTTGATTTGAAACCAATCCACAACATTTTCAGCATTTTTGCTGTGCCCGATAAAGTTGTAAACGTCCTTGATTTGAAACCAATCCACAACCTGATATAATAAATAGGCCATGTGGATTATGTTGTAAACGTCCTTGATTTGAAACCAATCCACAACTGAAATGTCCAGATATAAAGTTATGGATACGTTGTAAACGTCCTTGATTTGAAACCAATCCACAACTTTGGTTGTATCAATGTGTAATACTCTTCTGTTGTAAACGTCCTTGATTTGAAACCAATCCACAACCTTGAGGCTGGTTTTGATATGAAAAGTTCAGGTTGTAAACGTCCTTGATTTGAAACCAATCCACAACTCTACTGACACTCTTAACAATAGAATCCGGTTGTAAACGTCCTTGATTTGAAACCAATCCACAACCGTAATTGAGCGTTACAGAAAAGTTGTTAAGTTGTAAACGTCCTTGATTTGAAACCAATCCACAACATACGGCACATAACTCGTTGATTGGCAACAAATAAATCTAAATAAGCGTAAAAAAATCTCCCACAAAAGCGGGAGAATAGGTAAAACCTTCGGCATTTAGCCTTATTGTGAAAAGGTTTCAATATGCTTATTGTATACCGTAAAAACAAAATGTCAAGAACTTTTTTTAAAATAATAATAATTGCTCCGGTGGTGCGGGCGGTTTTTCAGGCCTGTCCCCCCAATAATTAATCAGCATGGAAAATTGTTTATCCGTTACGGTCAAAATGGATACTTTGCCGTCTGGAGGAATGACAGATTTAATCCTTTTGATATGTACTTCCGTATTTTCCCTTGTCGGACATGCCCGGGTGTAAATAGAAAACTGCATCATATCAAAGCCGTCCACCAGCAATGCCTTACGAAAATCAGTCGCTCTCTTACGCTCTTCCCGCGATCCTACCGGCAGATCAAAAAATACAAATAACCACATAATCCTGTACGCGTTAAATACTTCCTGGGACATAATCAATTTAACTCTGGATAAACCAGAACAGCGTTTTTATTGATAAAACCGCGAACCAGGGATGCCGCGGTTCGAGAAAGCCACATCCCCAGAGGACCGCGGACCTTTCCGAACCGGACATCACAAGTCAGAATAGCTAAAACGGCTTTTTTCCCTTCGATGCTTAATTCATTTTCTTCAATATTATTACTGAAGTAATTGTAAACAATTTCATCAACAAAGGGGCGATACGGTTCCATAATATCATCCGCTAAAGCAAATGCGTTATAGCGATTATGATGATGAATTCCGATAGCGGGATAAAGTCCGGAACCTGTTAAAGCCCTGGCAACAGCGCCTCGCAGAACGGCATATCCGTAATTTGCCAAATCGTTCGGATAATCACCAAAGCGTTCGCGTTTAAAGTCCTTACCCAATAGAGCCTGCCAATAAATCAGCACTCGTTACCTTGAGGGTAAAGCTTTTGTAAACAATCGCAAATAGAA
>CAZEXM010000062.1:0-15406 GCA_964515915.1 uncultured Victivallaceae bacterium | reverse complement strand
GACTCTATCGCAGCTTGATATGGGTTTTGACCCAAAAGTCGACTGACCGATTACCGAAGAAGTTTTTTTGGGTTTTTTTTTCGTTTAAGCACTTGACTTTTATCTACTTATGTATTATTTTATATTTAGAGGGCTTGGCGGCCTCTGTTTTTTATAATTAGCGATAAACAATCAGAGAGCGTGGCTATGGATGAATATGAACTTAGTTTGGACAGCATTTTTTTCTTTGATGCGCAGGTTGTTACTATTCAGGAGAAAACATTTATTGTGTCAGTGGTCTGGCTGTATAATTTTCAATGGAATTCGTGGATTAAAGGAAGAGACGAGGACGTGGTTTTAGTTGAACATCTGCGAAAAGCGCATGCGATTGTTTCTTTCAGCGAAAACGCGCGGCTTATGGCGCTGATGAGAGCGGAATTTGGTTTTAGTCATGATTATTATATCAATCTGGTGGATTATTGCGATGGTAAATTATTAGAAATAGCTAAATCGCTTGCTATTGATTATCATCCTGAATTAGAACATTTTGATGAATCACATCCGGCGGATTTGTGGATAGATTACCAAAACGATAATCATGACGCTTTGGATACGCTGCTTTTTGTCAGCGCCTGGCATACATTTCTGATTTACAATATTTTCTTTCAGGTTTCCGGCGGCATAGTTCCCGTTAAAGTTTTCATCCCATGGGGATTGAAAGCTCCGGTATTATCCAAAAAACGCATCCGGCGCGGCCCGAAGACGAAGGATGAATTATTGCGGAAAAAGCTTGAAAGCTCCTATGATTTCTCCGCCCCGTGCGCATCGATTGATGATTAGGGCGAGCCGCTCATTTGCTGATTTTTCCGTTGCGGGCTCGATTTTTTTTGTTTTTATCATATTATACCGGTTTGCCCGTTCAATGAAAAATCCTCAAACTTCCGGTTTACTGCTGAAATCCCGCTCTAATGTCCCGGTGAATATGGGATAATCCGGCAGACTTATACCAATTTGCAATAAAGGATAGTATCAGTAAAAAAACCTCAACGAGGTTTCTTATCGTAGCCCAGTGCAACGCGCTGGGTATAGAATAAGATATATAATGTTCCCTGTAGGGGAACTTCAATCATTTTTCGATTATTATTGACCTTATTTTGAAGTTCCCTTACAGGGAACGATTCGTGGGGGCACATGATACCCACGGCGTTGCCGTGGGCTACGGTGAATATCCCCTTCAGGGATAATTAATGCAATCTTTACTATCTCTAAGATTGCAAATCGGTATTAATAGTGTTTTCTGGCAAATTTAATCATAAACAAGGTTTGAGGCATTGCCATGGAATGTATTTAATTTAATTTTTTTGCAAAATTAGGGGGAATTGTTTAAATTATGTGCTAAATTATGCCTTTGTGGTTTATTTTAAGATATAAATTCTGAAACTGCTTAGTATTTAAATATTTAACATAAAATAGAGAAATAATTTATGAGTAAATATAGAACTCACACCTGTGCGGAGTTACGCAAGGGAGATGTTGGTGAAACTGTCCGTTTATCGGGCTGGATTCATAGTGTACGCGATCATGGCGGGGTTATTTTTATTGATTTGCGTGACCATTACGGTTTAACCCAGATCGTGATTGACCCTGAATGTGATTTCTATCAGGAACTGGAACGCTGGCGCGTTGAAACAGTTGTATGTTTTGAGGGTAAAGTTGTTGCCCGTACGGACGAAACCGTCAATCCTAAACTGCGTACCGGTGAAGTCGAAGTCACGGCGGCGGTAATGGAAATCCTTGGAAACGCGGAGCAAATACCATTCCAGATAGCCAAAGAAGAACAAACTCCTGAAGCTACGCGTTTGAAATATCGTTTCCTCGATCTGCGCCGTGAGAAATTACACAATAACATTATTTTGCGTTCAAATGTGATTGCCGCGATTCGCGCGCATCTTTGTGCTAAGGACTTTCAGGAATTTCAAACTCCTATTTTGACCGCCAGTTCACCTGAAGGCGCCCGCGATTACCTCGTGCCGAGCCGTCTGCATCCCGGCAAATTCTATGCTTTGCCACAGGCTCCACAGCAGTTCAAACAATTGTTGATGGTTGCCGGCTTTGATAAATATTTCCAGATTGCGCCGTGTTTTCGTGATGAAGATGCCCGTGCCGACCGTTCTCCCGGTGAATTTTATCAGCTTGATATGGAGATGAGTTTTGTGACCCAGGACGATATCTTTACCGTCATTGAAGACTTATTTGATGATATTTTTGAAAGGTTCAGCAAGAAAGACGTTGAAAAAGCTCCGTTTATACGTATTCCCTACCTCGAATCCATGCGCCGTTTCGGAAGCGACAAGCCGGACTTGCGCAATCCGCTGGAAATGATCGACGTAACTGAAGTTTTCCGTGACTGCGAGTTCAAGGCTTTCGCCGGCGTCGTTGCCGGAGGCGGAGTTGTCCGCGCCGTCAAGGCGCCCGGTGTCGGCGGTAAATCCCGTAAATTTTTTGATGATATGATCAAATTCGCACAGTCGGTCGGCGCTAAAGGTATGGCTTATATTATCTGGACGGGAGAGGGCGAAAAAAGCCCGATTGCCAAATTTCTCACTCGTGAAGCCCTGGATCAACTTAAAGCTGACGGCGGAATTGAAGATGGCGACGCATTGTTTTTCCTGGCGGATAAAGAAAAAGAAGTTATGAATATTGGCGGCAGTGTCATTACAGAACTTGCTGAACAATTGGATTTAATTGATCCTGACGTCTTTAAATTCTGCTGGATTGTGGATTTTCCGATGTTTGAACCGGATGAAGAAACCGGCAGAATCGCTTTCAGCCATAATCCTTTTTCCATGCCGCAGGGCGGAATGGATGCCCTGCTGAATAAGGATCCCCTGGATATTCTGGCTTATCAATATGACATTGTCTGTAACGGTGTTGAGCTTTCCAGCGGCGCGATTCGGAATCATCGCCCTGAAGTTATGTATAAAGCCTTTGAGATTGCCGGTTATGACCGCAGTGTCGTTGATGATAAATTCGGCGGTATGATTAACGCCTTTAAACTCGGTGCGCCTCCTCACGGCGGTATTGCTCCCGGTGTTGACCGTATTGTTATGCTGCTGGCGGATGAGCCGAATATCCGCGAAGTTATCGCGTTTCCATTTAATCAGCAGGCTCAGGATTTGATGATGAACGCTCCGGGCGAAGCAAGTATGCAGCAGCTGCGTGAACTGCATTTACAGCTTGTTATGCCTAAGAAACAGCAAAAAGGCGACAAAGACGCTGAATAAAAATTATAAAACACTACTTGTATTTTAGTCTTTGTACACTTAGCTTACATGACTTATCTTGTGTTGAGCCAAGTGTATTAATTTAATTTAATTTTAAAAAAAAGAGGAAATCGTCGAATGAAAAAGATGTTAATTCTGTTGTCTGCCATTCTGTTGTTTGCTGGTGGTTGCTGTGCTAACTGCAAAGCGGAAGATTTAATTGATTATGTACCGGCTGATGCTGATGGTGTTGTCGTAGTGGATGCAAAGCGTTTGATTGGCTTGTCTAATTTCAAGGATTTGCGTAAAGAGGATAAGGATTTTAACAAAAATTGGTTGAAATTTGAATCTGAACTGCGGAAATACGGACTTAAGACAGATGATTTACCTTCAAAGCTAATGATGTTTTTTAAAGCTGATGTAGGCGCTAAAGAAGCTGGTGTTCTCGCTGTTACTAAGATAACGGAAGCTAAATTAGTCGATTTACTCAAAGCCGGCGGGCAGGATATTAGTTATACGGTGAAAACTATTGCCGGGCGTAAAGCTTATGTTGTTGCGCAGAAGAATAAAGATGCTGATAAAGGTGTAGTTACTTATATAAAGCCGAATTTAGTTTTGGTTTGTGCCGAAGACAAGGCGGAAAAGTTTTTCAAGGCGGTCGGCAAAGCTAAAAATGAAAAATTGATCGCGGCCGACAAAAAAGCTGACCGGAAAGCATTGATTTATGTACTTTACGTCAAAGCCGCTAAACCCGTTGAAGCCGCTAAACCCGCGCCGGAGCCAGCTGCGCCAGTTTCTCCAATGGGAGGAAATCCTCTTGATAAGGTGGTGTCGGCATTTGTTGCTTTGGACCTTGTCGGCAAAGAGCAGAAAGGCGTCAAATTAAAAGCCGAATTCAATTGTATCGACGTGCAGACCGCGTCGCAAATGATAATGCAGCTTAAATTTTATGCTATGATTATAACTATGCAGTTTGCACAAAGTCCTGATTTAAGCAAGTTAGTCACAGAGGCAATTGCAATTGATCAAAAAGATAAAAATGTTAAGATCAATATTTCTATTTCTGAATCTCTTTTGACAAAATTAAAAGCTTCTGTAAAAGCCAGGCAAAGCAAAGCTTTAGCCGGAAGATCTGTTCCAGCGGCTCCAGCAGCTCCCGTAACTGCTAAATAAAAGAAATTATTTTAAAACTGATTCGACAATAATTAAACTATTGTTGAATCAGTTTTTTTGTATGCCGGGAGCGCTGGTCGCCAGACCGGCATTTCTCTTGAACTCATTTACACATCGGATATGTTCGTCTAAAGAGCGACTAAATATTGACTTTTGGCTAATCGCAAAGTATATTAGGCAGCTGTATGTATAAAATTGTTTTAACAGGAAGCTTTGATGTGGAGCTCTAAAAAACAAAAGCGGTCAAGCGGGAAAAAAAAGTTTATACTGGCGTTTTTTTTAGTCGTATTCGGTCTTTTGGCTTTTTATTATAGTTCATATATAGATGATACCAGGTATGACGCGCTGATCGAAAAGTCAAGCAGGAAATATAATGTGGACAGTCGTTTGGTAAAAGCGCTTATTTACCGGGAAAGCAAATTTTACGCGCGAGCCCGCGGAGCACACGGCGAAATCGGTTTGATGCAGATTATGCCGCGCGGAGCGGCCATTGACTGGGCGCGGCACTACAAGGTCGATGCTCTTCGTGAAGGATTGCTGTTTGACCCGGAATTGAATATTGAAATCGGTACCTGGTATTTGTCTGAAGCCCTGAAGCGTTGGCGCAATTACAGGCACGCCGTAGAATTGGCGCTTTGTCAATACAACGCGGGCGGCAAACGGGCTAATTCGTGGAAGCCTGAGAATTACGACGCACCGGTCATTGAGCGAATAAAAATAAAAAGTACTCGTGCTTATGTCATATCAATAATGCGTAAATATAAAAAATATTGTGAAAAATAACAGGTAAAACATGATTCAAAAATTTTTATTTATCGTCTTGAGCGCTTTAACACTGACCGCGTTTGCTGACGTTGACAAAAAAAAATGGCGCGAAAACTTCGCGGCAAAAAATAAAGGCAGCCAGTTACCGGCCGGCTGGGAAATTAATGCCACTAAATGGGGCGTGAATAAGACTTCTTTTAAGCTTGAATATAAAGCGGAAGAAATAAAAAAGACTCTTATTTCAGGAGTTTTAAGAGTTGCCGCCGATCAGGCAACCGGAGCTTTATTTTTCAAATTGTCAAAAATTGTGGATTTGACAAAAACTCCAATTCTGCGCTGGTGCTGGCGGGTCAATGCATTTCCCAAAGGCGGTGACGGGCGCAAAAGCCGCAAGGATGATCAGGCGATTACTATTTATATCGGCGCAAGCGACTGGATGGTTAAGAAAAGTATTGCTTACCGCTGGGAAACCGAAACCCCGAAGGGATACGAAGGCAATGCCAGCTACGCCTGCGGCGCGGTGAAAGTGAAATGGTTTTGTTTACGCAACCGGGAAAGCGGTGAAGGGAAATGGGTGATTGAAGAGCGAAACATCGCGGAAGATTTTAAAAAGGCTTTTGGTTTTATTCCCAAGGACTTTGTCCTCAGTATTGGTGCAAACAGTCAACACACTAAATCCGAGTCCCTGGCATATATCGATTATATTGAGTTCCTTCCCGTTGACGATGCGAAAATACTTAAAGTTGTTATACGCTCCCCAAAGAAATAGACATCTTCTTGTACATTCCTACACATTAATAAAGTAGTTTTAGAGCTTTGTTTTAGTGCAATCAATGCCTTATAGTAAGTCAGAGTCTTTACACCTGTCTTTTTAGAAAAGTGGTCTAGTACACTATACAGCTTAAATATTCGCATTGTATATAAAAAATGTAGCTCAAGCGTCTCGCTTGAGTATCTTCACAACCGAGACGGTTGTGCTACATTAATTTGTGAAAAAAAATACGAAGTTTTAAATTTTTCAGTATACTAGAGCTGGGGGAAGCTCATTAAACCGGCGGCGGCTGCCTGTAATTTATTGTTAACATAATCCAAACGTTTGGATTATGTTTTGTAAATATTTTTAAGCAGGACGCTTGAACCGCGTTTTTTACGATTCCAGAATAGCTATAGCGCAGGCGTATTCTTTTTCGTGTGAGATGCTTATATGAAAGTGTTTTGCGTTAATGGCCGCCGCTTTGGCTGCCGCGTTGTTGCTTAAGGTGAATTCAGGGCTGCCGTGCGGAGTGTTCCGGATATGAATGTCATGCCAGGCGCAATCTTTGCCTATGCCGCAGCCGAGGGCTTTGGAAACAGATTCTTTTGCCGCCCAGCGTCCGGCGTAATATTCTATTGGTTTGCTGCGTGTGGCAGCTTCGATTCTTTCGGGTTCAGTGAAGACGCGTTCAACAAAAGCTTTGCCGTGGCGTTCAAACAATGCCTGCATTCGTTCGATTTTTATTATATCCGTGCCGATTCCTACGATCATATTGCTTTCCCGCAACTTGTATTTTGCACTTGTAGTTATAAATTTAAGTCCACAGAGCCAATTGCAAAAGTCTCCACAACAGATTTTTGATTTTATACAGCATCTTTTGATTTTGAGCTCATTCACATACCTGCGGTATGCTCAATCGCTCAAAAGTCAAAATCTGCAAGCCTAAAACACTAAAAATCATGTTTGGGTTGGACTTTTGCAATTAGCTCTACATTGTCTAATAGAACCGCAAAATCCGGGAATGTCAATATGAATTTGATTTTATTGTTTAAAACTGATTTTACCGCATCCGGCACGGTGTCCCTGAGCGGGCGCCGTTTTGAACATTTGCGTAAAGTCCTGCGGGCCGGGCAGGGCGCCTGGGTCAAAGTCGGTTTGCTCAATGGAATGCTCGGGCAGGGAAAAGTTGTTGAACTGAAAGATGATTCAGTGAAGTTGACTGTTGAATTGACTGATAAAGCGCCGGAAGCTTTGCCCCTGACTTTGATTTGTGCTTTACCGCGCCCCAAGACATTGAAAAAAGTTTTGTCGGCGACGCTTGCTTATGGAGTTAAAAAGATATACTTTATTGAAAGTTGGAAAGTTGAAAAAAGTTATTGGAGTTCGCTGTTGCTCGAAAAAGAAGCTTTGCGCGGGCAAATAATTCCTGCTTTGGAGCAAGCTGGCGATACGATGTTGCCGGAAATACATTTTCGCCGCCGTTTCAAGCCTTTTGTCGAAGATGAATTAGTGGAAATCGTCGGCGATTCGCTGGGGATGACCGCTCACCCGGCAGCTCGACAGGCTTGTCCGGCTTTGCCGGGAAAACCGGTAACGCTGTGTATCGGGCCGGAAGGTGGTTTCACCGCTTATGAAATCGAAATGTTAGCACGGCACGCTTGTCCGGCCGTGCATTTGGGCACACGTCCATTACGGACGGAGTTCGCGGTCTGCGCTTTACTGGGAAGATTATTTTAAGCCGCTGAAATCATTTTTTTTATTTCAGAACTTTACTTGTCAGTATTCCAGGGTAATTTACATTAAGGCAGGTGTTGTGCTTAATATTGCGAAAAACAGGAATGATAATGCAAAAAGTAATTGATAAAGCCGGGGTTTTGATTGAGGCTCTGCCGTATATTCAAAAATTCAGGGACGCGATTGTCGTTATTAAATTCGGCGGCAGCGCCATGGAAGATGCGGAACTCGTAAAAAATACGATGCGTGATATCGTTTTTATGGAATGTATCGGCATGCGCCCGGTGGTTGTCCACGGCGGCGGCAAAGCAATTTCCGCTGAATTGAAAAAACAAAATATAAAAGTGGAATTTGTCAACGGCCTGCGTAATACCGGTGCGGATACGGTCAAAATAGTTGACAATGTGCTGCATGAACACGTCAATAAAAGTTTGTTTGGACACGCTGAAGCCGCCGGCGGCAAAGTCCGCAGTATTTCCGGTAAGAAGATTTTGCGAGCCGAAAAGCTCGTGCCGAAGTGTCCCGATACCGGCGAAGATTTGGATATTGGTTTTGTCGGTAACATTATTGACGTTGACGCCGGCGAAATTTTAAAAGCCCTTGAACAAGGCCTGATTCCGCTTATTCCACCGCTGGCGCTTGGTGATGACGGGCAAGTCTACAACATAAACGCTGACATTGCCGCGTGTAAAATTACTGAAGCGTTAAAGGCGCGTAAACTCATTTTCCTGAGCGACGTTCCCGGGATACTGCGCGATCCGGGCGATGAAAACAGCGTTATCGGCAGCGTTAAAGCGGATGAAGTCCGGAAACTTATTGATGATAAAGTTATCAGCGGCGGTATGGTTCCAAAAGTATTGAGCAGTCTTCATGCTCTCGAAGCCGGAACCAATAAAGTGCATATGATCGACGGCAGAGTCAAACATTCTTTACTGCTGGAAATTTTTACGGCGGCCGGAGTTGGAACCCAGATTATTAAGCCGGATTCAGAATAGGCGCCCGGGCACTAACGAAAACCTTAGCCTGAACGTAAAATATTGATAGTGGAATTAAAACTTACGGGGCGCGACTAAGTTTTAAGCGCTTAGGGGATATTAAATGAATATAGTTATTTGCGGAATGAAGCATTGCGGCAAAAGTACCCATGGGCAATTTATCGCCCGTAAGCTTTCGTGTCCTTTCCTGGATACGGATGATTTGCTTGAGGCAAAGTATTTCGAGCTGGAAAAAAATCCTTTGAACTCCCGTGAGATTTATGATCTTCACGGCGAAGAATATTTTCGCGCCCTTGAAGCGGAGGTAATCCATTCGCTCATAAATGCTGCCGGCGAAGATAAAACGCAGGTAATCGCGCTCGGCGGCGGTGTGCCGTCCAATTTGAAACTTGGCGCTGAATTAAAAAATCTCGGGTGTTTTGTCTACATAAAAAGTAAGCCGGAAGTTATATATAAACGTATCCTGAAGAAAGGCCTGCCGAAATTTTTACGAGGCGAAAATCCTTATGAAAAGTTTTTGGAGCTTTACACTGAGCGCGAACGGCGTTATATTGAACTGTCCGATTTGACAATTGAGTTCAAAGACGATTTGCCGGTACGAAACGCCGGATATATAATTTTAGCCAAAATCGAGGAGCAATTCAATGAGCGGAAGCACTTACGGTAAGGTATTTACAATCAGCACCTTTGGTGAGTCGCACGGCAAAGCTGTGGGAGTTGTTGTTGACGGTGTAACTCCCGGAGTTGAACTTGGCGAACAAGATATTCAAAAAGACCTCGACCGTCGCAGACCCGGCCAGTCGTCAGTTACCACTCCACGCCGGGAAGCCGATGCTGTCCACATCATGTCCGGTGTTTTTGAGGGTAAAACCACTGGTACGCCCGTGATGATGATTGTTTACAATGAAAATCAGCGCTCCAAAGATTACGACGATATAAAAGATTTATTTCGTCCGGGACATGCCGATTATACTTACTCGGTGAAATATGACAACCGGGATTATCGCGGCAGCGGCCGGGCCTCCGGCAGGGAAACCATCGGGCGTGTCGCCGCCGGAGCGGTAGCGAAAAAACTGCTCGCCGCCAAAGGCATAAAAATACTCGCCAGCACTAAAAATATCGGCGGCGTCAGAGCTGAAAAGTATTGCCCTGATGAAATAGAAAAAAATATAGTCCGGACTGCTGATCCCGATGCCGCTCCGCAAATGATCGATTTGATACATAAATCAATCGAAGTTGAAAACAGTATTGGCGGAATTGTCGAATGCCGCATAAGCGGAGTCCCGGCGGGCGTCGGGGAGCCGGTTTTTGACAAACTCGACGCGGAACTTGCGAAAGCCGCCTTGTCAATCGGCGGCGTCAAAGCTATTGAATTCGGCGCGGGTTTCGCGGCGGCGAAGATGACCGGCAAAGAACACAGCGACGAAATGGACTCAACGGGCTTTAAGTCAAACAACGCCGGCGGTATTATCGGCGGCATTTCAAACGGCAATGAAATTGTTTTCAGAATCGCGGTAAAACCGACTTCATCAATATCCCGGCCGCAAAATACCATTGACCTGAATGGCCGGGAAGTTGTTTGCGAAACCCGCGGCAGACATGATCCATGTCTTTGTCCGCGCATAGTCCCGGTGCTTGAAGCCATGAGCGCAATAGTGCTTATCGATCTTATTAAACAAAACGCCGCGCTTCAATATTGATTAATTACGACTTTGCCTGCAATGAGGGTGAGCGAAGCAAAAGCCAATTATGAATTGTGAAAAGCGCTTTTTATACGATTTTAATCATTGACTATCCATCTTTAACGAAATGAATAGCAAGTGTTCTGAAAAAAACATTATTGTTTTTTTTCAGCTTGTTTGATAATGTAGCTCAAGCGTCTCGCTTGAGTCGGACCTTCTCAGAGGGCGAGACTTCGAATTGAGCTCTGTAAGAGCGGTTTAAGCGTAGCCACGGGTGCAAACCCGTGGAATTGTGTACGAAACATGATCCAGCTCCGCAGGAGCGACTCAAATGAATCCACTTGAGCCGCTCCTGCGGAGCTGGGAATTATTTTTAATCGTTTTTCCACGGGTTGACACCCGTGGCTACGATAAAATCATCCCTCCGGGATTAAAAATACATTTTTCTGAATGGAATTTTCGCGCAAACCATGGGGGAAAAAACTCTATTTTGCGATAAATATCTAATGTTAAACAGGATAGAGCATTATTTGATATAACAATTTGACAGTAACCTCCAATATTGAAGGAGAAAGTATGAAAAAGAAATTGATATGTGAAAAAATCGGCGGTTCCCCGCAGTTTGTTATACCGGTCCCGGAAGTGATGAAGGATATTGTCGCTTTAGACCCGGCTCTCTGGGCCGCGACCAGCGCCCCGTGCGCCGGCCTGAGCATAAATCCGAAATTCATCGCATATCTCGATCCGAATAATTCCGGCTCAATCCGAATCGACGAAGTTATCGCGGCGATTGAATTTTTGCTGAAATCATTTAAATCCGCCCGGGAACTCAATAATCAAAACGAAACCGTCAAGCTCTCGGAACTGAATGTTGAATCTGATGCGGGTAAAGCTTTTTTAAAGTTTGTGAAAAAGAGTTTTTCCCTTAAAGCGGACGAAAGTTCTGAATTGACGCTTGCGCAGGTCAGTGATAAGATCAACCTTGTTTCTTCCGGCCCGTTGAAAGGCGATGGCAATTTGACGTCCGCGGCGGTTAAAGACGCTGATGATTTAAACTTGTTTAAGGATATTTTGGCGGTTTCGGGAAAGGACAGTCTTTCCCTGGAATTACTCGATAAATTCATCGCCGATGCTGAAGATTTCCTCGACTGGGAGGAAAACACCGCCAAACCAGAACTGAAAGTAAAAGATTCCACTTCAGCGTATTCCGCCTATTCCGCTTTGAAAGATAAACTCAATGAGTTCTTCAGTTTTTGTCAACTCGTGGCCGCCGACCCGGCCAATGCCGGCCGTTTCCGGCTTGACCCTGAAAAAATACCGCCCCTGGAACTCAAAAATCCCGCGGCGGTCAGTGAATATCTGGACGCTATGCCCTTAGCGCCGCCGAATAGAAATCTGGGGCTTGAGTTAAGCAGCACGATTAATCCGCGTTTTCAGGGACAGGTAAAAGATTTTGCCGCGGCGTTCAAGTTAAGCGTGCTTAGTCTGGAAAAATGGGAGAAAATTAAACAGGAACTCGCGCCCTATGAAGAATATTGTGCCAGGATTTACGGCGATCCGACGGGAAAACTCGGGCGCAAAAAACTTGAGGCCTACCTGAAGGGGCCGGAAATACAGAATTTGCGTAATATTCTGGCTAAAGACGCGGAACTCAGTGATACTCTCGGCCTGCTCAAAAAACTTGAAAAAATGATTTTACTACGCTGCCGCATGCCGGAATTTATTAATAACTTCGTCAATTTCAAGGATCTTTACACCCAGGGTAAAACTTCAATAATCCAGGCCGGTTCCCTGATCATGGACGGACGGCATTTTGATTTGGCCCTGTTCGTTAAAAACCCCGCTGAACATAAAAAATACGCCTTGAAATCAAATCTTTGCATGATCTATGTTGAGCTCGTGAATAAAGATAAAAATATTCCAAAACAGTTTGCGGTTGCCGCAATCACCACCGGTTCGGTTAATAATCTTTACGCCGGCAAAAAGGGGGTTTTTATTGATAATCATGCTGTTTACCGGGATGCTGTGATTACTGACTTTGTCAACGGACCCATTTCGTTCTGGCAGACCATGTTTTTGCCTTTCCGCAAAGCCAGTGAGGCGATTAGTCAACGGATGATGAAGCTCTCGAGCTTTAACGCCATTGAAAAAAATGTGGGCAAAGGCATGAAAACTGTTGAAACGCAAAAGAAAGGATTTTCTCTTGTGAGCGCTGGTTCAATAGCGGTACTTTGCGGCAGCGTCGGCGTGGCGGCATTAGGAAGCGGCCTGGTTTTTGCGATTAATAAATTGAAGGACGTTTCGTGGGTAAAAATTACTTCAGTATTTTTAGGGGTTATTATTTTAATAATGATGCCGGCGGTAATTTCCGCGCTGTTGAAGCTGCGCCGCCGCAATCTGGCTTTGTTTCTCGAAGCTGCCGGCTGGGCCGTCAATCAACACCTCAAGCTTAAAGGCGCGATTGCCAGAACCTTTACCTATCGGCCCGAGTACGAAAAATCTGCCGGTGTCAACTGGTTTTTCTATATTGCGGCAGTGATTTTTATCGTTTGCGAAGTGATTATTCTTAATCGAATGTTTAACTGGTTTTAGTGAAAAAAATATGTCGAATTCACTCGAAACCACCAATGTTATAATTCTGCGGAAAATGCCGTATAAGGAAAGCAGCTTAATCCTGGGGGCGCTCAGCGCTGAATTCGGCAAAATCGATCTCATCGCCAGGGGCGCGCGAAAATTATCAAAAAAACAATTTCCCGCTTTTGATCTTTTTCGCGAAGTGCAGATAACTTTTCCAAATAACGCTAAGAGTAATCTTCATACTGCGACCAACGCTGAATTAATTAAAAGCAATGATTCGCTGGCCAATATCCCTGAAAATTTTGAAGCGGCGGTGAAGACCGGTGATTTCATATTAAAAAACTCCGTTCCCAACCTGCCGTCTCCATTGGTCTATGAGGCCATGCGCAACATTCTGCGCAACTGGGCATTGCAGGGAGAAAAAGAAAAATTTCCATGGACAAGGCGGCAGTGTTCAGTGATAATAAAAACAAGTTATCTCTACGAAAACGGTCTGTTGCCCGGCCTGGCTGAGCCCGAAACTGAACAAGCTTATCAGCAGCAGCGAATTATCGAAGCGGTCATCGAGTCCGGAAATGAAGGCACTTCGCTTCCGCCCCTGGACGATGCCTGGTGGATTCAACTGAATAAATGGCTCAATCAACTCATCAAACATCATCAGTTGAAGTATTAATAAAAAAACAAAAAACATCCCGTTTCCGGGACATTACTATTTATGTGATTTCGTTGGATTTTGTCTGAATAACTTATTGTATTTTGTTTCAGTGGGAATTATATTCTAGCAGAGTTTAAATAAATGCAGCAAAGGGGTGTTTTTTTTGTTTTCACATATATCCACTTTTTTTCGGTGGCTTAATCGTCACTTCACTCGTTTCGAATCAATGGTCGATCGTAAATTACCGGCCGGTGCGTCTGAATTACCGCCGCCGGATATAAAAATCTCAAAGCTTATTCTATTCTTTTGTGCGTATTGGTTTTTGCTGTGGAGTATTCTGCCGATCGTTTCCCTGGACAATGATTTTATAGACATACTGGAAAATATTGTCTGGGGGCGGCATTTTCAATTCGGATATGACAAAAATCCCTACGTGGGAGCCTGGCTCGGACAGTTTTTCTACCGGATTAGCGGCGGGGCGATATGGATAAATTATTTTCTAAGTCAAGTCTTTGTTTTAACTGGTTTTATTTGCGTCTGGAAACTGTCGCGCCGCCTGCTTTCCGCCAGCGGTGCTTTTGTGGCAGTGCTGCTGCTTTTTACCATAACTTTCTACGGCATGAAAGCGGTGGAGCTTTGTGATGATGTTATCGAACTCGGGCTCTGGCCGCTGACTATTTTATTCTTTTACAAAGCGCTCCGGGATAAAAACAGCCTCGGAAACTGGCTTTGGGTCGGGGTGTTTGCCGGTTTGTCGTTTATGACTAAATACTATGGCGCGGTACTTTTTGCTTCCATGGGATTAGTTATGCTGTTGACGAAGGAAGGAAGAAATTCATTTAAACACGCCGGATTTTACCTGGCGGCTTTACTTTTTATATTGATTTCGGCGCCAAACATGTTCTGGCTCCGGCAAAACGATTTCGTCGCGATAGACTATGCTTTAGCCCGCGCCGAACTGCGCACCGTGGCGAGTGTTTTTAACTGGCAGGCCCATATTGATAATCCCTTGTGGGCCTTGAACCGGGCATTCGGAGTGATTGTCGCTCCCCTGGTGATTTTTCTCCTTTTGTTTTTCCGGCGGGCTTCGCAGCGGCTGGCGCGAAGCAGCTTTGACAAGCGTTTTGTTGCAATTCTCTGCTGGGGGCCCTTCGGATTGACTTTATTTTTTTCGTTTGTCAGCGGAGCGAGTATCAATTATTCGTGGGTAGTGCCCTGCTTTCCGCTTCTGGGACTTTTCTGCGTCTTTTTCTATCAGCCTAAAATCGATCGTTTTAACTTCAAACTTTTCATGTGGGTCATAGTGATTGTCAGTGTAGTTTTCGGCATCATATTTTCAGTTCGTTCATTGTACCACCAGAGTTATCGTAAACGCGGTTGCGACTACGAAAGCTATCCGGGCAAATTGATAAGTCAAGTAGTTACCGATGAATGGCGGAAACGTTTTAACACGCCTTTGAGTTATGTTATCGGCGAGCGTACGGAATCCTGCAATGTTGCCCTTTACAGTTCCGATTTGCCGCAGGCTTATTTTTCAGCCAGCACCAGTTTCAGCCAATGGATCGATGAGAAAGATGTTCTGCGCAAAGGCGCGGTCATTTTATGGGAGCGGGGACGTGACCGGGCGCCGGGGTGGTTCAAGCGGCTCCGGGATCCAAAATCGGGATTTAAACTCACTCCTATAGTCCAGAAAGACTATTACCGTGCTGTTCCCGGGTGGTTCAGGGCCTTAATCAGTAAGAATCCGAAAACAATTACCATTTCCTACTGTTTTGTTATACCGATTTGCAATCTTAGAGATAGTAAAGATTGCATTAATTATCCCTGAA
>CAZEXM010000061.1:0-15433 GCA_964515915.1 uncultured Victivallaceae bacterium | reverse complement strand
CCAAAGTCCGACAGACTGCTAGAGACAGAGGCGGCTACATCTTTCTCGATTCTACCATCGGCGTTTGTCAGTACTCCACTTTGTTCAAACGCCTGTTCAAACAACCTCGCGGTCTTCGCCAAGCAGGTGGATGGTCAAACGGATTGTTTTGAATAGAGCAAATGTTTATTGAAGCGAGGCAATTGCAAAAATTTCCGCGGCAGAAAATGTGTATGTGCCGGGCTTTTGCAATCGCCCCTGTGTGATTATTGTTTTACCCAAACGGGTGCTGAATCCGGAGTATCTCCTTTAGTCCACCATTTGGCTTTATAGGCAGCGCCATCGTAAGTAACCAGGTCGCCGCCGCTATACGCATGGTTTTCATTCCATGCCGGAGTTCCTGAACCGCTCTGAATCAGTTTGAACGCGTCAGTCTGATCAGGAGCGTCTCCTTTAGTCCACCATTTGGCTTCATAGATACTTCCCTTATAAGAAACTCTATCGCCCGCCGTATAGATTTCTGATGCGCTATATTCCGCGGCTTCAACCGGAGTCGGGTCAGGGCTTGGGTCAGGATCCGGAGTTGGATCAGGATCTGGACCCGGGTTTTGATCACCATCAAGAACTGTAGGATTCTTGTAATAATCATTGACTCTACCAGACAACCATCCGCCATCGTCGTAAGGGTATCTGCCGACACTTGTAGTATCGCCGCCGCCCCAGAGAATGGAGAATACATGACTGTTTTCAGCTTTAGCCATATTATTTATAGTTGCCCAGTCGGTACCATCCTGCAGGAGATATTCTTTTGCAGTTATGCCGCCTGGAGCCGGGTGATCGAGAAAGTACTGTTTAACATTGCTCAAATCAGCTTTTACATTGCTGTCTCCGAGGAAATAATTCGGCGCGACGGAACCATGGTCTTCCCGGGTGTCAATTCCGCCTTTAATCTGGAGGTGTCCGCCGGGAATCTGCCACAGCATTACCGGATAATTTCCGAGTCCTTCGCTGACGTATTTCACATAGTCCAGATAATTATCCCAATCTCCGGCGTTGAAAAAATACACGCTTTCAGTGGAAGTCGTATCTCTTTCATATTTATCAAAGACGATGAAGTCAGGTTTGTACACACCTTTGTAGACTTCAAGACTGTTCATGAAATCGGATATTGATTTAGCAATAGTATTTTTGATTTCATTGTTTGGATAATCCTCGTGAATCCAGCGGGAACCATTATTTCCGTACCATATATTCTGCTGCCATCCGAAAGTTACGTCCGGAGCAAAGTTACGGATAATATAATTGTTGGCCTGAATCCAGCCTTTGAAATTATTGGCGAATACAGGAGTTCCTGAAATCGCATTCCGGGAAGTCCGGGTGTAGAGATTTTCAGCATACTGTTCCCACGGAACTTTGACATCCCAGTCGGACCATACGCCTTCCCGCATTTTGGCAAAGATTTCCAGAGGGTTCAAAGCTTGTCCCTCGTAATCAACTTTGTCATTCACAAAATGCAGGGCTTTGTACAAGGCCTCCTGGACTTTGATCGGCTGAGCGTCGATTTCGGGAAGCATGTTGTATTGTTGAACCATGCCCAGCAAATCAGGATTCAGGACAATTGATCCCGGATAGGGATTATCTGTTGTTTTGCCTGCCTGTAAAAACTTGCTCGTATGAATCAAGTTAATGAAGTGCTTGGTCAGGTTGTCAAAATCATGCAAATCCTCGAAACTTTTGCCGCCGCTCATTTCGGCAGTATAAACTACCATTACCGGGGTAACTCTTTTTTGGTATTTGCTGCTCAAAGAGTTTGCCATTGTACTGATATTTCTGGTATAGACGGGAAACTTGATTGTGCCTCTGTCGCCATTGCCGCCGTCTCCGGCATATTTGAATACCGCGTCGACCGGGCGGCCTTCATGATGACTTTCGATACCGCGGGTAACCGCGCCCATGGCAAGATAGTCAGGCCATCCTTTTACTGTTCCGCCAGTTGCGGGAGTCGGCTTATCATCTACTTTTTTAACAGTTACATTCAAGGCCGCGCTTGTTGAAGCGCCATCGTTATCTGTAGCTTTCGCAGTAATAACATAATCGCCAAACGCGGCGGGAGTCCATGCATAGTTCGTTCCCTGACGGGTCGCGCCTTCCACAGTAATGCTGCTTGCGGCAACTGTTCCGTCACTGTCGCTGCTGGTGATTTTGATCTCGATTGGAGCTAATGATTTTTGTTCGACCAGGGCTCCGGGAGTAACAAAACTCACTGTCGGTTTTACATTCGGCACTTCACCGGCAGTAATGGAAACAGTTACAGCAGCGCTGGCTGTTCCGCCATTGCCGTCACTTATTGTGTAAGTGAAACTGTCTTTTTCGCTGCTGTCCACCCTGGCGGTGTAAACGATTTTGCCGTTTGAAACAGTCGCGCTTCCTTTCCCCGGAATGCTGACATTCGCCAGCGTAAGGGTATCGTTGTCCGCGTCGCTGTCATTGGCAAGCGCGTCTATTGTTACAGCTTCACCGGCATTTACTGTCGCCGTATCATTCACGGCCACCGGTTCGCGGTTAGCGCTTTGGCCGTCATAAGCCAATGCCACGCTGTTCATATCAATACTTGTGCCGGTAGCGCCGCCGCCTATTTTATAAGTCGCGCCTGTTGCGATAGTATTACTCCAGGATGGAGCTTTAAGGCTGATCCGGGTGCCGCTGCTGGTCATGTCGGCATTCCAGATACTATTCACGCCGCTGCTGACGAAAGAAAGGTTCCAGTCGACCAGAGTTTTACTGGAATTATTGATGATATCAATAGAAAAGTTATGACCGCTGTCCCAGGCTGTAGTAATTTCGTAACGTATTTTTACGCCGTCAATTACAAATTCCTTGAAAGTCGCATCATCCGGCTCCGGGGCAGGATTCGGGTTCGGGCCCGGATCCGGATTCGGTGGGTTTACGCCGTCAAGATAGGCGCGATGTGCTTTGGAAAACTTCCAGTTATTCTGTTTGTCCCAGTTGATAGACCAGGTCATCAATCCTTTTAATCCGGTATAAGTGGTTTCCAGTTGATAAGCAGTTAATTTTTCATTTGTAGTAAGCTGGGTGAATGCTTTATGCACTTCCAGTTCAGACACGTATCCGCCTGACGGCGCGGCCGCCGCTGTCGCGGGTAATCCCGGAATCAGTTTTTCAGGAGCAACACCGCTGAACATCCAGCCGGTATTCGCTGCTTCAAAACCTTTTGCCAGCATGTCTGTCATGGCAACGATATTAGCGGGAGTTTCGTGATAATAGATGACGTCATCCAATCCGAATAAACCGCCGGGCGCATTGTAGTACTGTACCTGGAGTCCGGTCAGACGGTCTTTGAAATGCTCAATAATCGGCAGATAAACGCCCCAGGCACCGCCATAGTTTTTGAAGCCGCCCATGACATTGGCGCTTTCCGGCGCTATAAACAATTTGAAATCACTTCCAAAATGGGCAAGAATTTTGTCAACCGCAGTGATCAGTCCCTGGACCGGGGCAGTCAATACTGCCGGATTACCGCCGGCGCTGAGACCGTGCTCGATATCAATGTCAATTCCATTTACGCCGTATTGTTCAATAACCTGGATGAAAGAATCCGCGAAACGCTGTATTTTTTCTGGAGTATCAAGCACTACTGTCGCATTCGCTCCACCCGCGGAAAACGTGACAATTTTACCTTTATTAATTTTTTCCTGAATCCATTCTCTGGTAACGATTGGCGCATTGCCGCCGCCGTCCTTGAACGTGACAGTTCCGTCATCTGTTATATCGACAAAAGCGATATGAATAACATCGTAATCATCGGGAACTTGATTCAAGGGCAGATAACCGCCTGCCGCGCTTTCTTCCCAGTTATGCAGATAACCGGCCAGCCAGCGAGTATGCGTATTGGGTGCCGGTTCCGGCACCTGATTATCCCTTGCCGGGATAGTATTGGAACCATAAAAGGCATTTTTAAAAACACTGGTTAGAACATCCCGTTTGCTTGTGGTGGGACCATCTGAAGATGCCTGCCATATGACAATGCCGCCGTAGTTATTACTTTTTACATAATCAGCGCGGTATTTGGCGGAAACCTCATCTTCATAGGTATAGAATTCTCCTTTTGATTTTGAATATAGATAAGGCGTTTGGGTGGCTGGATCACGATACTTAGTAAATGCCGGATCTTTTTCCAATATCAGCAGATTATAATAATTAGCATTACCCGGCGGGGTGGCGCTGCCTGAGGCGGAAGCGAAAAGTCCCGGTAAATCAGGCAGGGGGCCATCATCTTTAACGCCCTGCCATCCCCGCGAGTAAAACGGAGAGCCGACAATGAGTTTATGAACCGGAACCCCTTGTGCCTGATAGTATTTCATTGCGAAATCACCATAATATTTATCATTTTCTCCCGAATATGGAGAACCGGGGGTTTTGTAAAGGGCGGCATGATGACCAGTTATAGGCTCCCATGCTCCATGCAGATCATATGTCATTACATTAAAAAAGTCGAGGTATTTATTCATCCCGGGGATATCAAGCTTTTCCATATGGGATAATCCTGCTGGAAGCGCGGCACTGATTTCATAATATTTTTTATCAGTAATACCTGCCTGGTTTAATGCTTGACGTAATTCCTTGAGTAATATTACATAATTAGCTCCATCCTTATCCGTTCCGTAAGGATGGCCAAGATCGTTAGGATTATTCGCCATATCAGGAGCACGTACATAACCGGGATATTCCCAGTCGATATCGACAAAATCAAAACCATACTTCCTTAGCAGGTTAACGGCTTCTTTTACAAGTTTGGCCCGCTTTACCGGGTCAGCCGTGACCGTGGGGAAATACGCGGAACGTGACCAGCCGCCAAGGCTGAAACCAAAACGTGTATTGGGATATTGTTTGCGCAGCTTTTGGAATTGGCCAATAATTCCTTTATATTCGGAGTCCCAGGCCTCACCGAAAGTTTTGTCAAAAGCGGCATAGGTATCCATGAACCCCAGGCCGCCGTCAGCGTGAACATCCACAAAAGCGTAGTTCACATGGGTTACTTTATCCAGGGGTATATCCGCGGGATTAAAAAAATCCTGACCACTATAATGGACCCAGTCGCCATAATAGGTGATTATGCGCTTATTAGTTTTACCATCTATTTTCTCTCCCGCAAAAATTCCTGTTGAGGCAACAATTCCCAGTACCAGAAGAATAGACTTCTGTATTTTTTTTAAATTTGTTAATTTCATTGTAACAGCTCCTGTAGAATTCAGTTTTCGAAATTTCTGCGACCGGATTAAATTACTTAACGCATAGTTACAGCTCTCCTTATAATATGCCTGATTATTGTGTGTTGTCTACTTTTTGTCAGAAAAAAAAGCTTGATATTCCCGTGTGGAGTCGGATCTGAAAATATCCTTTTGTCAGGATGAAAAGATGTTTAAATATTGAAAGATATCGAACGTTAATTGAACGGACCGGGTTAAAAGTTTAATCTAAAAAAACGAATACTTCCTGCCTGCAGCAATAAAAATGCTGCCGAACAAATGTCTCTCGCTCTTTAAGCCCAAAGACTTTGAAATTATTCGGCAGCGGCATTTTTAAAATATCGATTCTCAAATTTAAAATCACCTGCTTTTTTACTTATGCTCGCATTTTTTTCAAAATCCAAGCACGATTGAGGATTATAATAGACTATTATTTATTAGTATACAGGGTGTTGGTTGTTTTGTCAAGGGGTAAAACGCAAAAAAAACAGCAAAAAGTTCATTATCATCCCATACGACGCCCCCGCCAAAACTAAAAAAAGGCGGATGCAACGCCTTTTTTTATTTTTTTCAAGAATTTAAGTTATTCAGCTGTTTTGAGCTTGGTATTTTTTATTTTTCATATACCTGAATCCGTGAAAGAATTTCCGGATTGCTTTTAGATTGTTATCTGTGATTAAGGCATCTATTTCTTCTAGTTTGGCAAATTTTGCTAAAGCTTTGCGCTTAAATTTTGTACTTTCTGTTAGAATAAATATTTTACAGGTTCTTTTGCGCCAAAATATTTTGCCTCGTCAGATATGTCTATATGACCTAAAGTATCAATTCTATTTTTTAATTTCTGCTGTCGTGTGTTCATTCTAGTGCACCTCGAATGTTAAAAAATAACATGAATGGATAATTTATCAACATGTTTTTGGGAAAATATTGTTGTTTCTTTTCATTATGCATATTATAATATAAAAATAAAAACAGGAGACTTTTTATGGCTTACGATCCGGCAAAATATCAAATTGATTTAAACAAATACCCGAAAATAATAACAGATTCAGTACCTGGTCCAAAAAGTCAGGCACTGCACAAGCGCGCGACAAAACATTATCGCGGTCTATCCGGTCAGGTAAAACTTTTTCCGGTAGCATTTGAAAGTGGTCAGGGATGTACATTACAGGATGCTGACGGAAATAAATTTATTGATTTTTCCAGCGGAATATACGTTACGACTTTAGGCCATTGTCACCCTAAGATTTCTGAGGGAGTTGCCAAATATGCCAACAAATTGATGAACGCCCATGATTTCACTTCTGAAATTAAAGTTAAATTATTGGAAAAAATGGCGCAATGTCTGCCTGGCGATCTTAACAATTTTCAGTTGTATGATAGTGGAACAACCGCTGTTGAGGCTGGACTGCGTACCTGCCGTGCCGCTACCGGCAAACATGAATTTATCAGTTGTTTTATGGATTTTCACGGCAAAAGCGGACACGCTGTCAGTCTGGCACGCATGACTAAATTCAGCGGTCCAACTCGCGCGCCCGGTTTTTATATGGTTCCGCGTCCTGATTCCTATCGCCCATGGTGGGTTCGCAGTGACGGCACATTAGATACGGAAAAATATTTAGAGTTCTATGATAGCTTTATCAGGGAAAGCACTACTGGACAAGTCGCGGCATTTGTGCTGGAACCGATCCAGGGCTGGGGTGGTTCTATTATACCTCCTGATGATTTCTTCCCTAAACTCAAGAAATTCCTTGAGGAACGTGACATCCTCTTATTTGCTGACGAAGTTTTGACCAGCATGGGGCGTACCGGTAAATTCCTGGCTATGGAACATTGGGATGTAGTTCCAGACGTGGTTACACTTGGTAAAGGTTTCGGTAACGGCTTCCCAGTAACCGCAATGGCGGTAAGAACTCCTTACGCTGACGCGGTTGATAAAATCAGTGCTTCGACCAGTTACGGCGGCAACCCGATGGCTTGCGCGGCGGCTCTGGCGTGTTTTGAAGTTATCGAAGAAGAAAATCTGCTCGAACATGCTCAGCATTTAGAAAAAGTTTTTACAGAAATAATGAACGCTTGGAAAGAAAAATACAAGATAGTCGGTGATGTTCGCGCCAAAGGTTGTCTGCTTGGAGTAGAACTGGTCAAGGACAAAGCTACTAAAGAGCCTTTTGATGAAGCTGGCAAAATGGTTTATCAAAAAGCATTCCGTAGAGGGCTTGCATGGATTCCGGCTGGACATATATTAAGAATGAGCCCGCCGATTATCATGCCCGAAGAAGTAGCACGAAAAGGCATGGAAATGATTGAAGAAGCAATCGCGGAAACTGAAAAGGAACTGCTCGGATGAAAACGATTAAATTCGGTGTAATCGGTTGTGGATTGATGGGCAGAGAGTTTGCCAGTGCGGTTGCGCGCTGGTGTCATTTGACTGACATGAAAGCAAAACCTGAAATCATTGCGGTATGTGATAAAAATGAAGCGATGCTGAAGTGGTTTACTGATGCGCTGCCAAGCATAACTCAAGTTACTGATGACTACAAAGAGTTGTTGGCAAATCCTGAAATAGACGCGATTTACTGTGCTGTGCCGCATAATTTGCATGAGCAGTTTTACTGCGATATTATCAAAGCCGGTAAACACCTGCTTGGGGAGAAACCTTTTGGAATCGACAAACAGGCTAATGATGAAATAATGAAATGCATCCAAGAGCATCCGGAAGTATTTGTGCGCTGCAGTTCAGAATTCCCATTTCATCCTCCTATGCAGCGTTTGGGCAAAATGATTGAAGACAAGTTTTTTGGTCAGATAATTGAAGTTAATTCTGGTTTTCTGCATTCGTCTGACTTAAATCAGGATAAAGTAATCAACTGG
Source organism: uncultured Victivallaceae bacterium (assembly GCA_964515915.1). Classification (GTDB taxonomy): domain Bacteria; phylum Verrucomicrobiota; class Lentisphaeria; order Victivallales; family Victivallaceae; genus JAHOYW01. Next base: position 7,313 of record CAZEXM010000061.1, on the reverse strand, counting down.
AAACGAATGATTGATTTCAATGGAGAATATGGTTGTCTCGGAGATTTGGGCATGCACCCCTGTCACATGCCTTTCAAGGCTGGCTGGTATCCCAAAAATGTTCGGGCAATACTTTCAAATATTGTCAAAGAACGTCCTGATGGCAAAGGTAACATGGTACCGTGCGAGACTTGGGATAACGGAACTATGCTTTGTGAAACCGAAGACCCGAATACAGGTGAAATGTTTCCGATGACAATCAAGACCCAGCGGATTGCGCCCGGCGAAATTGACACCTGGTACTTTGAAGTAAAAGGCATGAAAGGCTGTGGTCGCTGGAACAGCAAAAAGCCGCGAACTCTTGAAACCCTCGAATATAATGGCGGCGATCAGGCATGGCAGCAGATTGATATGGGAGCACAGGTCGCGTTCCCTGGAATAACTGGCGGAATATTCGAAATAGGATTCTCTGATACCATCCAGCAAATGTGGGCGGCATTCGTTTACGAGTTGACAGAAGGCAAAGTTAAAAGTAAGTTTGCTTCATGCGTAACGCCGGAAGAAGTCGCGTTTAGTCATCGTTTATTGACCGCCGCATTGAAAAGCCAGAAAAACAGCACAACTGAAAAAGTATAAGGAATTAATTAAATGTCTAATACATTAAAAATTGGCTGGGGCGAAGCGGATATTACGCCGGATGATAGAATTGTTGAGCTTATGGGGCAATATTATCAGCGGGTTGCTGATGGCATCCACTCTCGCTTGAAAACTGTAGCAATCTTGCTTGAACAAAACAATAAATATAGCCTTATGATTTCGCTGGATGTAGCAATAGTTCCTGAAGATTTTTGTAAAAGCGTCCAAAAAACAATAGCGAAAAAGTTTCCTGAGATTTCAGCTGATAAAATTATTATTAACGCGACCCATACACATAGTGCTCCCGGTTTCGATAGTTTTAAAAATTGGTGGGGCGAAGCTCCCGGTGCAATTACATATAGTGAGTATCGAGACCTTGTTACAGAAAAAATCCTTGACGCTGTTCAACAGGCATGGGATTCACTCCAGCTAAGCGGTATCAGCAACGCTTTATCTTTTGCAAATATCGGACATTGCCGACGCGCGGTGTATTCTGACGAAACCGTCGAAATGTACGGTCTGACAAATCGTGATGATTTTACTGGTATGGAAGGCGGTGAGGATTCCGGTGTCGATATTATATTCAGTTTTGACCAGTCCGGCAAGCCTACTGGCGCGATTGTAAATGTAGCCTGTCCATCACAAGTGATGGAGGCTACGTATAAAATATCTTCGGATTTTATGGGGAGACTGCGAGAGCTTCTTAAAGAACGTTTTGGAGATGATTTTTATACGCTTTGCCAGATTGCTCCGGCCGGGTGCCAGTCTCCGCGAGATTTAACTCGTTCGGGAACAGCTCCGCTATGGCGTGAAGCTGGTGTTGAAATTATAGCTAATCGACTTTTAAAGTCCATTGAAGATGTTTATGTAAAACTTGCTCAAAATATAAAATACGATATAAACCTTGAGCATTCATCAGAAGAAATCGAACTCCCGCGTCGTCGAGCTTCACAGCAGGATTATCTTGATGCTAAAAAAACTATGGACAAACTTGAAAAAAACCAGGATTCAAAATCCGCTTACCTGGATTTTTGTGCTGAAACTCATGCCAATGAAAAGATTGATAAGCGTCCCGGTCCTTACGACAGCAAGTTACACCATTTTGTAAAAATCCGCAATGAAGAAGCCGTTATAAAACGTTTTGAAGATCAAGATGAAAATCCGATGTTGAAAATGCAATTGCATGTTGTTCGTCTTGGCGATCTTGTTTTTGCCACAAATCCATTTGAATTATACTTAGATTTCGGGCATAGAATCAGAGCTCGCAGTCAGGCTGAACAAACTTTCATGATTCAGCTTTGCAATGGAGTTGCCGGATATTTACCTAGCGCACGCGCCGAGGAACTCGGCGGCTATGGCGGACTTATTATAAACGGACAAGTCGGTTCAGATGGCGGTACGGTGCTGGTGGATAAAACACTGGAGGAAATAAAGAAATTATGGGAATAAAATGTAAGCAATTCGACGCGGTTGTAGCAGGTTATCTTGGACTTGACCTGGCTCCGGGTTTTGCACAAGGTCAAACTGGCTCTTTCGCTAAAATGTTTCGTCCCGGCAGGCTCATCGAAACCGAAGGTTTACATTTTTCGCTTGGTGGTGTGGTGGCAAATACTGGTCTGGCAATGCAGAAATTTGGACAAAATGTGGCATTGAACGGCTGGGTTGGAAATGATGCTTTGGGCGATATAGCTATTGCTCAACTTGAGCAATTTGGAGTATCAGATATCGGGCGGAAAAAATCAGCAGGAACCGCATACGGAATTGTCATTGCTCCTCCTGAGACAGATCGTATCTTTCTGGAAGATCCGGGCTGTAATCATATTTTATGCGCAGATGATATTGACTACAAACTTGTCTCTAAAAGCCGTCTTTTTCATTTTGGCTATCCGCCGTTGATGGAAAGATTTTGGTCTAATGAAGGCGCAGAACTAAAAAAAATGCTAAAAAAAGCTCGCGCTGAAGGCGCAGTGGTTTCGCTGGATATGACCTTGCCTGACGTGAACGCTCCGGCAGGAAAGGCGGATTGGCAAGCAATATTGACGGAAGTTCTGCCCTTTGTAGATATTTTCGTCCCCAGCATTGAAGAACTGCTTTTCATGCTTGAGCCTGAACTTTATTCAAAATTTACAGAAAAAGCAGCAGATAACGACTTTATCGACGCTATTACGTCGGAAACATATCATTTATTAGCGGAAAAGGTGCTTTTTCTAGGAGTAAAAATACTGCTTATCAAGGCAGGACGCCGGGGAGCATATATTCAGACTGGCGATATAGCGGAACTTCAGAATTCAGCTTTGCAGCTTTCGGATAATGAAGCTTGCCCGGATGGAGCCTGGCTTCAAACGCTTGTGCTTGATGCTGATCGCTTTCAGAATGCATCCGGCGCTGGAGATTGTGCTGTAGCGGCTTTTTTATCCGCTTTGCTGAATGATGAAAAGATAATGACTGCCGGGCGTTATGCCATGATAGCAGGAAGAGATAACCTTTACGGGCATGATGCCTTGTCCGGACTTAGAAAATGGTCTGAAATGACGAATTTATTATAACTTAAGGAAATATTTACAATGCTTAAAATACAAGCTGGATTTGTCGGATTCGGTGAGCTTAATACGCCAAGAGAATTTATTGATCAAAGATGTGAAAATGCTGCAAGCTTACTTGAACAAAATGGTCTTGAATTAATTAAAACGGCTCCGGTGAGCGATGATCCGGAAGGAAAAGAAGCAGTCAGAGCGTTGCAGGAATTACAGGCTGGCGAAGAATTTGATGTCTTAATTGTTTGCGTTGCCGGATGGATTCCATCATGGGCAGTATTCAAGGTGATTGAAGCTTTTAAACACAAACCAATGGTACTATGGGGATTATCTGGATGGCAGGAGGGAGATAGATTTATAACTACCGCCGATCAAGCTGGAACTACTGCTCTGCGTGGTCCGATGGAAGCCATGGGATATAATTTTAAATACGTCGTAAATTACCGTAATCAAGCTCCGCGTGTCGAAGAAGTTGTCAATTATGCCAGAGCTGCTCAAGCCGTCGCATTATTGAAAAACGCTAAATTAGGAATGGCGGGTTATCGTGACATGAAGTTATATGGAACGATGTATGACGGCATGAGTCTCAAAAAGAAATTTGGTGTTGAGATTGAACATTTTGAATTACTCGAGCTTGCGCAGTTAATGGATAAAGTAAGTGATGATGAAGTCGCTGAAATTACTGAAGAAGTAAATGAACGTTGGGATTTCGTAAAAGCTCCTCAAGAAGGAACTGTTGAGAATTCGGTAAAACTTTTTCTTGCTCTTCAAGCAAAAATCAACGAAAGAGGCTATGAGGTCTTTTCCTATAATGACGTAGATGGAATCAAAAAACTCATGGGTTTTGCTCCGGCTGGCGCAATGACGCTTTTACATGATAAAATGGATATCTCATCTGTCCCTGAAAATGACTCTCTTGGTATGATCATGCAGATGATAGTTAGATCTTTGACTGGTCAAGTCGCGGCATATCTCGAATTTTATGAATTTATGGAAAATGGAGCGCTTATGGGGGTTCCTGATTATGTTCCTGCTGAAATAGCAGAAGGAAAAACCACAGTCATGCCAAATGCTTTTGGTGATTTTGGCGAAGGTTTGTTAAATGTTTCCAAGCTTAAAACCGGGAAAGTGACGCTTTCCCGATTAGTTTGTGTCGATGGTGAATATTGCATGCATATAAGCCTTGCTGATGCTCAAGCTCCAATCAAATGGGAAGAAGCCGGATGGGCTCCGCCAGTGCCGCAATTGCCAAGTCTGGAAATGATATTTGATTATCCGGTTGAAGAATTCATCCAAAAAGTGATGTCCCAGCATTACATAATTTCCTACGGAGACAACCGAGCCCTGCTGGAAAACTTATGCAATATTTTAAAAATCAGGGTGATTTAGCATGAATAAAAATTACATCCTGAATCCGTGAGAAAATCAGGATAAAAGTTAATTAAAATTAGAGATAACCTGTTGACAGTGTTATATTAAGGTAGCTTAAAACTTTAATATTAAAAACTAAGCCAACAGGTGATCATGAAGGTAAAAGTACAGCAAGGTAGTGAAGAAATCAACTCAATTGGCTGATTTTCAGTCAATCAATTAACAAAAAAGAGAATCCGGAAATTCTTTCACGGATTCAGGGATTTATTGTATCATGAAAGCAATATTTATTCTTTTCGACTCTCTGTCAAAAAACTATCTGCCGCCATATGGCAACGATTGGGTGGAGGCGCCTAATTTTAAACGTCTGGCTGAGCGCAGCGTTACTTTTGATCAATGTTATGTCGGCAGTATGCCCTGCATGCCAGCCAGGCGTGAACTGCATACGGGACGCCATAACTTTCTTCATCGTTCCTGGGGACCGTTGGAACCCTTTGATGACTCAATGCCGAATATTTTAAAGAATAACGGAGTTTATTCTCACCTCTCGAGCGATCATCAGCATTATTGGGAAGATGGCGGTTGTACTTATCATACCCGTTATTCGAGTTGGGAAATCGCTCGTGGTCAGCAAGGTGATCCTTGGAAAGGCGAAGTTGCTGACCCTGAAGTTCCCGATCATCACGGAGTCAACATTCGTCAGGACTGGATAAACCGTAAGTATTGGCAGAATGAAGATGAAATGTCCCAAACTAAAGTATTCGATAACGGCGTTGAATTTATTGGGAAGAACCACAATCAGGATAACTGGTTTCTACAACTGGAATGTTTCGATCCGCATCCGCCGTTTTTTGCCCCGCAAAAGTACCGTGATATTTATGGACTTGAAGCGGATAAAACAATCTTTGATTTTCCTTTTTATGCGCCTGTGGCTGAAGATGATACTCCTGAATTAATAGATAAATGCCGAAAAAACTATGCCGCTCTCGTCAGCATGTGCGATTATTCGCTTGGACGAGTTCTTGATGCTATGGACGAGCATAATCTCTGGGATGATACAATGTTGATTTTGACCACCGATCACGGTTTTCAACTTGGCGAAAACGACTGGTGGGCTTTTGTTATATCCCCGTTTTTCGATCAGGTTTGCAGAAAGCCGTTGTTTGTCTGGGACCCGCGTTGTCAACGGCGTAATGAACGCTGTCAGCAATTGGTGCAAACTCATGATCTTCCAGCTACATTGCTTGAATATTTTGATGTCGAGCGTCCAAAAGATATGCAGGGAAAAGTGTTGCACGACACCATCGCCAATGATGCTCCGGTAAGGGACGCGGCAATTTTCGGGCATTTCAGCGGACAGGTCAACTGTACCGACGGGCGTCACGTTTACATGCGTGCTCCGGTTAATCCAGACAGTTCGCCTTTATACAATTATACCCTGATGCCGACTCATATGTATGGATTCTTTTCTCCTGAAGAACTGCATACCAGTGAACTGGTTGAGCCGTTTAGTTTTACCAAGGGATGTAAAATCCTGAAGACTAAAGCAAAGCCTTTTATGAGCAGCCAGCATGGATACGGCAATCGGCTTTATGACCTTGAAGATGATCCTAAGCAGGAAAATCCTATTAATGATGAGGTTATTGAACAACAGATGATTGAAAAGATGAAAAAATTAATGGAAGAAAACGATGCGCCGCCTGAACAATTCGAAAGACTGGGAATTAAATAACGAAAGCGCATTGTGTCAGTGGCTGTCCATCGTCTGATTTTCAGCCAATCAATTAACAAAAAAAGGAATCTGGAAATTCTTTCACGGATTCAGGAATTAATTAAAATCAAAGGTTATTATGTTTTTTTTAAATGTTGACAATAATGAAGCGCTGGTAAGTTTTTGGGTAGGGAATTTTTTTGAACCGGCATATTCAGATAAGGAATTTTTTGCAAAAGCGCTTGAAGAGATAAAAGAACTCGGCGGTAATGCGGTTAATCTGGATTCCAAGGCATGGGAGGATTTTTATCATTTTTATAAAACTGGAGAAAAAAGTCAGTATGTGGGAATACAGGATTTTGCAATCAAGTATGCCGAAAAGTTAGGAATGTCTCACAATTTCCTCGCGATTTACGCAAACGGCGATAACCTGTACTTGAACGGTATCCGAAACAGTCCACCCAGATACGGTGAACAAATAACCGGTCCCGAAGGGAAACTAATTCCTACTTACAAGTACTGGTCTCCCAAAACACACCGGGAAATGTTGAGACATGTAAAAGGTTTGCTTGAATGTTTCGACGGTAAATGTTCGAAAGTCAACTTTAGAGGCAAGGAAAAACTACTTATACAGACCATGTTTGTGATATTGCCCAAGCCGAGTTTCGATGATGACGGCATTTCACGTTACCATGAATGGCTTAAGAAAAAATATAATAACAATATTTCCACTCTGAATAAGGCGTATAAGAGTTCATATAGTGAGTTTTCGGATATTCCTCCAGAAGAATACTGGTTTGGCATCAAGAATTTTGACTGGGGTGACATCTCATATCCCGATGAAGATGATTATGTAAATGATAGCCCCGCATTACGGAAATTTGCGGACAATCAATTTTACCGGGTGCAAGTTGCAGTTGACTATTTCAAAGTAATGCAAAAACATTATCGCAAACTAAATCCTGATATTATGACTTGGCATCTTATTCAACAATGGCAACTTTATTTCAGCAATGGGGTGAAATATTGGTTTTTTGCCAATATGGGTAATGATCCATGGCTAACTGCGCCTTACCTTGATA
>CAZEXM010000060.1:0-15531 GCA_964515915.1 uncultured Victivallaceae bacterium | reverse complement strand
GTCTCAGCCTTCGCAAAGTGAGCTACATTTTTTATATACAATGCGAATATTTAAGTTGTATAGTGTAGTAGTCAGTAAAAATAAAAAATTTTTACTGCGGAAATACCCTCAACCTTTAGTCAGTAATATCCGGTTAATCTGCTCAGATCAGTATAACCCGATGGTTAGCGGCGCTTCAAAACGGAAGCTTCAACCCATAACCTTATATCTCTGAAAATATCTATGAAAACCATTGCTACTATTCACGTTATTCCGTCATTTCATTACGATGTGGCGTATGTCAAAACTTTCCGGGAATATCTGCCGGAGTCTTTTGCCAATATCAAAGCGGCCTTGGAATTGCTTGAAAAGCACGACGATTACACCTACAACGTCGAACAGGTGATTCTTCTGCGGGAGTATTGGAAAAAGTATCCGGAAGACCGGGCTAAAATGAAACAATATGCCGCTGCCGGGCGGTTATATTCTGCACCAGGCATGTTTACGATGCCGGATAGCAACATTCCCAGCGGGGAAAATTTTATCCGCAACGCATTGCTCGGGCGGAACTGGCTGAAGAAGCATCTCGGTATTACGCCGGACTGCTGCTGGATGGCGGATATTTTCGGGCATAACCCGCAAAGCCCGCAACTGGCGCGAACCTGCGGTTTCAAGTCTTACATGTTCGAACGCGGCAAAGCCGGCTCCTGGAATACTACCTTTAACTGGAAAGGAATTGACGGAACATTGCTGGCCGCGCATTGGGAGGTGGATACATACTACGGTTTGAACTCAGGAATAGCCTGGAGCGGCAGCCGTCCGCAGGCATGGATAGATAAACGGATCATGGAACAGGTTATCCTAACGCAGCAGGATGGTTCTCCCTGCAAGAACATTCTGATGACGCCGCTGGGCGGAGATTTTTTAAAGCCTGAGAATAAACATTGGCAGTTCGTCCACGACTGGAACCGCCGTAACAAGGAAATTTTTCTTAAATTTTCAACTCCTGAAGCGTATTTTCTGGAGCTACAGAAACGCGATGCGGTTTTGCCGGAGGAGAGCGACGATCTCAATCCGCTGTGCGAAGGCTGTTTTTCAATACGCATACGGTTGAAACAGTATAACCGCAGTTTAGAGGAAACAGCGGCTTCACTGGAAGCATTGGAAAGCCTGAACGGTTTGACGCATCGCGCCTCTGAAGCCGTCTGGGAAACGTTGACGTATAATGCTTTTCATGATATTATTTGCGGATCGCTGGTCAGAAAAGCCGCGGAAGAGGCTTTGACAAAATACCGGCACACGGAAGAATTTGCAGAAACAAAGATCGCGGCTTTGATATCATCTCTGGCCAACCGCGATGTTCAGACAAGCGGCAGTAAAGGATATTTATTTTTCAACAGCCTGCCTTATCCGAGAAAAGAGATCGCGCAAATCACCGATGCGGAGAAGCAGGCAACTGTATTCAAGGAAGTGGAACTGCCGCCGCTGGGGTTTGCCTTTGTCAATCAATCTGACCGCAATACGGTTAGAAACGGGGTCAAAGTCACAGCTGACGGAAGAAGCATTGAAAATGAAAGAATCAAAATTGTTTTTGGTTTGAACGGTACGATTGTTTCGTTATATGACAAGGAGTCCGGGCAGGAACTGGCGGTTGACGGTTCCGGTATGAACAATCCACTAATGGCTTCGGATATTGGCGACCCCTGGACTATTAACGGCACAATTAACGCATCATTGCTGAGAACAGCCCCTTTTCGCAACCCCAGGCCGATATCCGGCTGGCAAAACACCAGGGAAGGCAGAATCGACGAAAAATGCGCAGATGCCGATTGTTATGACTGGCCACAGCCGGAAATCATCTTTTCTGATCCACTTCAGGCAACAGTCCAGTTTGCTTATCCCGTAATGAAAGTAAAGACGCAAATATCCCTGCGCAAAGGCGAAAAACTGCTCCGGATCAAAACGTTTTTCATGCCGTCCAGTAAAAAATATCGTTTACTGTCAGCTTTCCCGACGGCAATAAAGAACGGCAAAATCCGACATTCGGTTCCGTGTGGACATATTAAGCGACCGGAAGGCGAATATGGTGTTCAAGGGTGGATGGATTATGCGGACAAGGAAAAAGGCTTGCTGCTGTTGAATAAAGGGTTGCCGGGGAATAACGTTACTGACGGGGTGATGATGCTTTCACTGTTCCGTGCGGTTTCCATGGAGAAACACGAAAAGACCCCTTGGTATGAGGAAGGCATCGAACATGTATTTGAGTATGGAATAATGCCGTTCTCGCCAAAAGACAAGAATTATAATCCAGCCAGGGAAGCGGCATTGTTCAATCGCGAAGTCTGCGTTCTGCCTGTCGCTGATGTTTCGAATGAACTCTTATCTCGCAAGCCAATGGTAGAACTGGTTGGCGACGGAGCCGAATTAAGCTGTTTCAGGCAGGAAAACGGCGGCCTGCTGCTACGGCTTTGGGAAAGCCGGGGGAAAAACAGCAGGATAAAATGTATTCTTGTCGATGCAATAAAATCATGCTTCAAGATGAATGCGGACAGAACGGAAAAAACGCCACTGCCGTTTAAGGGTGATACCATTGACTTGTGCTTAAAGCCATTTGAAATTATAACTTTATTAGTCAAATAAACTCATGGAGAATTAAATGGAATTTATTCCCGATTATCGTTATTTTGAGGATGTCATGTACAATCGTCGGCCGGCAAGACTACCGCTTTATGAGCACATTATCTGCATTCCAGTAATGGAACAGATATTGGGCGAGCAGTTCGGTGAACTCGCCTATGGTAATGAATCTGACCGGCTTGAGTTTTTTCGAAAATACACCGGTTTTTTCAAGCAAATGACATACGATGCAGTTAGCTTTGAAAGTTGTATAACTTCGATTCTGCCGGAAGGCGGCGCTTTATTAGGCGGCAAGCCGGGGCCGATTCAAAGTCGTAAAGATTTTGAAGCGTATCCCTGGGATGAATTGCCTGGCATGTATTGGGCGAAAGCCGCGCCGTTATTTGACGCGTTGACTAAAGTCATGCCTAAGGGTATGAAAGCTGTTGGCGGAATAGGAAATGGAGTTTTTGAGATTAGCGAAGACCTCGTCGGGCTGGAGTATCTGCCGTTCATGCAGATGGACGATCCTGAGTTATATACTGATTTATTTCGCAAAATAGGAGACCTGATGTGTGCGATATGGCGCGAATTTCTATCACGTTACAAGCATATTTTCGTGGCCTGCCGCTTTGGCGATGATTTAGGTTTTCGTACTTCGCTTCTGACCGACCCGTCAACCATAAGAAATCATATTATCCCGCAATATAAACGTGTAATTGATCTTGTGCATGCTTGCAAGCTTCCTTTTATCTGGCATTCATGCGGTTGTATTTTTGAAATTATGGATGACATCTTGGCGCTTGGAATTAATGCCAAGCATTCCAATGAAGATTCTATTGTTCCGTTTGAAACATGGATAGACAAATACGGCAAGCGGATCGGCCTGCTTGGCGGATTCGATATGGATTTTCTCTGTACCGCAAGTCCGGACGGAGTATTCGCGCGGGTTGTTGAAGATGGACAGCGATTCCGCCAACTTGCCGGAGGATATGCCCTCGGGTCCGGCAACTCCATTCCGGAATATGTCCCCGGAGAAAATTATTTAGCCATGATTCGGGCTGCTCAGCGCGTCCGCAGTATGAAAATATCCGACAACACTGGGGCAGCAGTATAAATAGTTCAACCTAAAAAGCAGTTGATTTTTTTAGTTGTATATTGTTGATAACAAGCATTTTGTAAATCTACACATAAAATTATTTAATAGATTCATGATTTTTATAAAAAAAGGGAAAAAACGATGAAAAATAAGCCCAACATATTGCTAATCTGTTCGGATCAGCACAATCCCATGATTACAGGCTGTTATGGAGATAAACTTATCGACACTCCGAATATTGACCGCTTATCGCAGGAAGGTACAACTTTTGATTCAACGTATTGTAATTGTCCAATATCCGTACCTTCCCGCTTGAGTTTTCTTACCGGGCTTTATCCTTATGAAATCGAATGTTTAGGCAATGACGGTGTTCTGGACAGTATCGTTCCGACTTATGCTCACATGGCGGCGATTGCCGGTTATCATACAGTACTCTCCGGAAGAATGCATTTTAAAGGACCGGATCAGCGGCACGGTTTTGTTGAACGGCTGGTTGGAGATCATGCGGCTTATGAATTCTGGTCAGGAGGAACCCATATGGCTCCTTTAGACCCGGATTTGGGTAATATGTCAAAACCCGCTTCGCTAACTCAGGTTGGAGCTGGAAACACCAGTAATCTGGATTATGATCTGGCGGTTACCGAGGCAACTTGCTCATGGCTTCAGGATTATAACAGCAATAATCCTGAAGTACCATTTATGATGACCGTTGGATTGATGGCTCCGCATTGTCCGTATATTGCGCCTCCAGATCTCTATGACAAATATAAAGACCGGGTTTCGCTGCCGGAAGTCGGAGAAGAGCATTTAGAGTCTTTACATTTGACCCATAAGGAATATCGGCAAAATATTGATATAGAGAATATTCCTGTCGAAAATCAGTTAAATGCCAGAATTGCCTATTACGGTTTGACCGATTTTCTTGATAAGCGGATTGGTAGAATTATTGATACTTTGGAAAGCACCGGATTACTGGATAACACCATTATTGTTTATTTTTCCGACCACGGGGAAATGGCGGGAAAACACGGCCGGTGGCATAAGGGATGTTTTTTTGAGGACAGTGTCCGGGTTCCGCTGATTATCAGGATGCCCGACCGGCAGAATGCCGGGATACGGATAAATGAACATACTTCGTTGATTGATTTGTTTCCCACCATTTGCGAATTGGCTGGAGCGGAATTCAATCATAAAGTCAGCGGTAACAGTCTGATGCCGTTAATCAATACCGGTAAATGGACGCGGGAAAATATAATAAAAACGGAATATTATTCCTGCGATTGTCAACGGATGATTCTTCGCGGTGAATGGAAATTCTGCTATTACAGTAATTTTCCGGGCGGCTATGAATTATATAACTTGAAGGAAGATCCTGATGAATTGATTAATCGCGCTAAAGAACCCGGTTGTAAAGCTATAATTGAAAAGTTACTGACAGAAGTTTTCAATGACGGATGGAACGATGATGTCCTGAAAAATCGTGACCAAAGGCTTTCCAGGTTCAACTACTGGCAATTTACAAAAGAATACGGCGAGGCAGTGATGAAAGACCCGTTACGGCCAGTAACTCCCGACTGCTGGTCCGGGGAAAAAGCAAAAAATTATTTATTAGATTTAAAAACAAAAAAAAGGGGGATTTTACAATGACAAAAAATAATAATATTATCTGGATAATGGTCGATCAGATGCGAGGGCAGGCAATGGGGTGTAATGGTGATCCTAATGTACATACTCCGAACCTTGATCAGATGGCGCAATATGGTTTGAATTTCAGAAATGCGGTGGGTGGGTTTCCGTTGTGCTGCCCTTATCGTGGAGCGTTGATCTCTGGGGTATACCCGCACAAATGTGTTCCTGGACATGAATATCAAATGTCGCCTGAACTTCCAAGCATTGCCGATGTCTTTAATGATAATGGATATGATACCGCGTATTTCGGCAAATGGCACCTTGACGGTTGGCACGAGCAGGATGGACGCGCGGCCTGGCATGTGGTTCCTAAAGAGCGCCGAGCCCGTTTCAAGACTTGGCTGGGATATGAGAATAACAACAGTCAATGGGATTGTTATGTGCATGGACACGACTCTCACGGTAATGAATATGAGCCATATAGGTTACCGGGTTTTGAGACCGATTGTTTGACAAACATGTTACTTGATTATCTGAAAGTTAAGTCAAAAAAAACAGAAAACTTTTTTGCGATGTTATCGGTTCAGCCGCCGCATAGTCCCTATACTGCTCCAGCTGATTTTATGCGTCAATATTCTCCGGACAAACTGAAGTTGCGTCCGAATGTTCCAGCAATAGCGGAAGTTGAAGATAGAGCCCGGCGAGGTTTGGTTGGTTATTATGCGTTGATCGAAAATATTGATATGAACGTCGGACGCATTGTTGAATCACTATATGAACTTGGTCTTGATGAAAATACCGAAATTATCTTTTTTTCCGATCACGGAGATATGCATGGTTCCCATGGACAATTTCACAAAACAAGGCCTCACGAAGAATCGATCCGGGTTCCGTTCATGATATTCGGCAGCAGAAATACATATACCAGGAGTGGTGGACTGCACTCCGCTCCAGTCAATCATGTGGATGTTGGTCCCACTACACTTGGTCTTTGTGGCATTGACGTTCCTGACTGGATGGAGGGATATGATTATTCTGGAGCCAGATTACTTCATGGAGAGCTTATCGACCCGCCGGATTCCGCTTATCTGCAAAGTGTTATTCCTACTAAACAGGCCGACAGCGTCGATAAGCCCTGGCGAGGGCTTGTAACGGTTGATGGTTGGAAATATGTTTGTATGGAAAATTGCGAATGGATGATGTTCAATCTGAATGATGACCCGTATGAGCAGCGCAACCTTACGCATAGTTCAAAATTTCTGTCTAAAAGGCGTGAATTAATAGCGCGTCTGCAACAATGGATAGATGATACGAATGATGAATTTATTCTTCCTGTAGTATAATATTTATGTGCAGTGGCGTATGCGGCTCTACTAATAATATTGGATAATTACTTTGTAAAAGTTTAGTATGAAAAGGTTGAATACGGATAGATATATTTAAGGTTGAACAAAGGTTAAACAGAAGCTTGATTCGTTGTAAAAGTTTAGTCTAAAAAAGTTGAGTACGGATGTTTTTAATTTTAACCAAAGAGAACTTAGTATCGCTTTCATATTTATGAAAACGTTTTTTAGAAGTCCTATCTAAGTATAAACTTATATCAATATCTGAAGGAATAAAAGCTTCTACTGCACGTCTAATGCTTTGAGAATAGTTTTTTGGCGTATTCCCTAAACTGTCTTCAAAAGCTTTTACTTTTATATCTGTGTTATCATTCTTTATGATTTTGACTTCTTTTTTTTGCCCCCCGGTTGACTCTTCATTATCGTTTACGGGATAATTGATTTTTACTTCAAATTTATTTTTGTCAGGTTTACCGATTTCAATTGAGATTTTTCCTGACAACTGATTTGGTGTTACATCATCAGGCTCTTGTGCCGTTACAGATTCTTCAGCTACTGGCATTGCAGGCAGGAAAAATTTAAAGAACTTATCTGAAGGTCTATTATGAAATTTTGAATTAAACCGTTCGATTCTCTCCCAACCAGGCATTCTTGTTCGAAAGTTTAAGTTTTCGAGTAAATCAGCTTCATTATAATTTCCCGGGACAACAACGATAACACCTTCTCCTATTCTTGCGCCAAATGAAATAACAAACCCCTCACATTCATCAAGTGGCAAAATCTTGAAGAAGTTTCTATCATATCGGGGAAATTGTTGGAATTCAAAAGAGTCTAATATTGCCAAAATGGATTTTCTGTCATTCTCCATACCCCATTCATAATCGGCATAATACTCTTCAAGATAATTTTTATCGTATTCCTGTTTTCTCTTGATATCCCATAGAACTCCCCAAAGAATTAGATGTTCAGAGCTATTGTATTTCAAACACCTGCCTACACCACTAGAGTACTTGAGTGGATAGGGATAATCCGAATAACCTTCATATTCAAGATTTGAGCTAGAGGGCAACTCAGAAGTATTGTGTGTATAGCCATAAAAAATATCACTCATGAAATCACAGATAAATTGAATTATATCTGGACGTTCTTTAGAAACAGGAACAATAATAGTTCCTCCTCCTTTTAAAAACGTTCTTTCCTCAAAGTCTTCAATGCTTTCCCAGTTTTTATAATGTCGAAAATTAAAGCTGAATGGAGGATGTATCTCTTTCGGAAATCCTAATGGATCATATTCATCAAATATCAAATTAGGAGATGGGAAATTGAGCTATTTTTAGAAGTGTCATTGATTTTGTAATCTGTTTATAATGAACAGAATAAGAATGGTCGGGATGAGAGGATTCGAACCTCCGGCCTTTTGACCCCCAGTCATTGACTTTTGAGCTTGAAAAAGCTGTTTTGTATGCTTTTTGTATGCTTTTGGTTTGATTAAACAAAAAAACATGATAGACTTAGATAAACAATGACATTTTGGAAATATTAAAAAGGATGGATTTTATTATGAAAAAGAAATCACAGGCAAAAGGGAATGGGCATATCTTCAAAAGAGGAAAAACATATTATCTTCAGTATACAGTAAATGGCAAACGCATTGTTCAAACACTCAAGACTTCAGACCGTGCGATTGCTCAGAAAAGAGCAAAAGAAAAGATTGGTTTGTCATCTGAAATAACAAACAGAGAACTTACGGTTATAAAAATTGCTGAAGCTAAGAATATACTTTCCCCGAACCGGATAAAAATAGTAGAACTCTGGGATAAATTTATTTTAGATCCTTCGCGTCCTGATAGTTCTCCAAATACTCTTAAAGGTTATAAATCTGCGGTCAATCTATTTATAAAATGGCTTGCTACGGCATACCCGTCAACAATAATACTGAATCAGGTTACCAACGAGATTGGAGCTGATTTTGCAAATTTCTTATGGCTTGAGCAAAAAGTTTCAGAAAGAACTTATAATGCCTATATAAAAACTTTGCTCTTGGTTTTTCGAGTCTTGGGGAAGGATGTTCGCAATCCTTTTGCTAAAGAGAATATCTCACGTAAAAATGAAAATCAGCAAGGTCACTATAAATTTACTGACGAGGAACTTCAGCGTGTTCTAAATGTATTCAATGAACCAGCTCTTAAGACAATGCATAAAAAGGAAATGGAAATACTTTTTTGTCTTGGAGCATTTACTGGCTTAAGACTCATTGATTGCTGCAATTTGAAGTGGAATTGTGTTAATTTTGAAGAGCAAATAATCAGAACGATTCCCGAAAAGACAAAGAGAATAAAACGTCGTGCAATTATTCCGCTTGTAATTCAATTAGAGGGTAAACTAAAAGAAGCATATGAATGGAAAATTGATGCCTATATTCTTCCAAATGTTGCAGAACGCTATAAACGCAATCCCGACGGAATCAGAAAAGATACTATAAAAATATTGAATTATGCCGGATTAAAAACGACAGAAATATCAGAAAAACTACAACGGAAAAAGAATATCTGTCGATATGGCTTTCATTCATTCAGACACACTTATGCCAGCATGATGGCCTCAAAGGGCTACAATATTAATATGTTGGCTAAAGTTCTTGGAGACGACAGCAAAACTCTGGAAAGGTATTATATAGATATTGACGACAAAGTTATCAAAGCAGCTTTTGACGAGTTGATAAGCCCGGTTCCCTCAAAATTATCACAAATCAGAGTAGAAATAAACAATGAGCTTGATAAATTAACAGACAAAGAACTGACAAAATTTTTATCATTTATAAAAAATAAATAAAATTATATATTTATTGAAAAACTCTCATACTCGATGTATGTTGTGTGAGTGAATTTAAATGGATTGATAAAAATGCAGACTCATATTGATAAAATAAAAAGTATTGTAAAAAAGCAAGGAACGATATCAGCGGCAATCCTGACTAAGGCTGGTATATCTTCGGGCATGCTTTGTTATATGGCAAATAAAGGAATGCTACGTCGTGTATCGCGTGGAGTTTATATGCTTTCTGATTATATCCCTGTTCACGAAACATTTTCCGAAGTTGCTCTGAATATTCCTAACGGAGTCATTTGTCTGCTTTCCGCTCTGCAATTTCACGAACTTACTTCCCAGATGCCATACGAAACATGGGTAGCAATCGAGAAAGGTAGCAATTATCCGCGAAACCTGAAAATTCCGGTACGTATAATTCAACTGTCTGGAGAAAATTTTTCCGCCGGAATAAAAACCTTCACAGAAAACGGAGTCAAAATACGAGTTTACGATCCGGCTAAAACCGTTGTTGACTGTTTTCGATTCAGAAATAAAATAGGATCTGATGTTGCTGTGGACGCACTGCGTGATACACTACAGCAAAAACAAGCCACTAGCGATGAAATCTGGGAATATGCCCGTCGCTGTCGGATTACAAAAGTTATGCGCCCTTACATGGAGACTGTTTAATGGAACAAGGAATAATTATGTCGGTTCACCAAAAACTGCGCAATTTGCAGGATAAAACAGGTGAGCCGTTGAATAATATCTTGATAAAATACGGTTTGGGACGTTTGTTGTATCGACTTGAACTTTCAGGTAATATTAATCATTTTGTGCTTAAAGGAGCTATGCTGTTTTTTCTTTGGGAACAAGTCCCGCGCCGTTCGACACGTGATATGGACTTGCTTGGCTTTGGGATTTCTACTCATGAACGCTTGAAAGATATTTTTATTCAAGCATGTAAGGTGGAATATAAAGTGGATGGTCTTCGTTTTGATCCAAACAGCATCCTTAGTGAAGATATTCGAGAAGATCAGGAATACCATGGTATACGTATTAAGCTTATGGGATATTTGGGGAAAGCACGGATTCCGATTCAAGTTGATGTTGGATTTGGTGATGCCATAGTACCTGAACCGAAAATGGTGGAATATCCAAAAATTCTGGATTTTCCTCCTGCAAAAATAAGAGCATACCAGCCCGCGACAGTAATTGCCGAAAAACTCAATGCTTTAGTGGTTCTTGGCTATCGCAACAGCCGAATGAAAGATTTTTATGATCTTTATATACTTTTAACGCATATGGATTTTTCCGACGAAGAATTATCCCTTGCAATCAAAGCGACGTTTGAGCGTCGAAAGACTGCTTTGCCAAAAGGTATTCCGGTCGCCTTCACTCCCGGATTCATTGAAGATGGGACCAAGGATATCCAGTGGAAAGCATTCATCAAGCGCAACTCGCTTGATTCATCACTTCGGCTTTTAGAGGTCTTAAAATATATTGAAAAACGCCTTTTACACATCCTTATAAATGCAGATTCCATGTAAATTTAAAAACGTTTTGTCCAAGAGCTTTTAGCCCAACAGTTCCACATTTTATTAAAGGATTTAATTCAAAATATGTGAACTTAACCGGCTTCGCCGGGACTTTTCTTTTTCGAGCCGTCAGGCTCTTTGGACTGCGGTGGCCCTCCGCCGCTTTTAAATTTCACGATCTAAATTAACACTCACAAATTTAAAAGCGCAAGAAGACTTGCGCACTCCAAAGATGCTCCGCATCAATTTTTGCGAACCATCCACCTCTTTATTTTTTTACACAGCCAACTTCAAAATAACAAATTCCTATAGAATTGAATTAATTTCAAAATCTTATTTAGCAATGGAGCGTTTTAAAGAAAAAACCAACAACGCTCGCCAAATTATTGTTTTGGGATCGGGATTCACTGCTATAGAAATGGCCGGACAACTGGCTCTAGAAACAGGGAAAGAAGTTCATCTGATTTTCCGTTCAGAAAATTGTCTATATTGCGCCTTTTCTCTAGAATTTGCGACAACTGCTAATCAAAAGCTGGCAGATGCAGGTGTAATATTGCATTCAAAAAGTCTCACCAAAGAGATCGTTTGTGCCAAACATAAACGCAAAGTAATTCCTGAATTAGGAAATATTGTGGAAGGAGATATGATTATTGCAGCTTTGGTCTTTGCACACACGGGCCGGATCACTGTATTCTGTCATTCCAACACAATGACGTTATTTTTCTATCAAGAACAATATACAGTAATAATAACGTAAAATACAGGAAGATTGATAAAGAAATTTAATTATAGTTAATATTAATATGTAGCAATTATCACTGATTACAAACTAACAAATTGAGGGTTTTAGACAACATGACTAACGACTGTTTACTGCAACAAACCAAAAGCCGCGGATGCCGACTGTCCGCACCCTTGATGGGATTTCCCGGAGCAAAACTTACGGGGACTTCTGTCAAAGAAAATTTATGTGATTCAACAAAACAGCTCGCTTCATTGCTCTCGTTGGCAGCAAGGGTTGAACCGGATATTGTAATGCCTATGATGGACTTGTCCATTGAGTGCGAAACCTTGGGACTGCCGATAAGCTTTCCGGAAAACGAATCTCCCACAGTAGAAACTCATCCGATTCGCAGTAGTCTTGATCTACAAACTCTCAAGCCATTTCAAGTAGAACAAGGAAGAGTTCAAGTTTTTCTGGATACCGTCGCCGGGCTGAAAAAACATACGGACGCGGCGGTTTGTGCTTACGTTTGCGGCCCTTTCACCCTGGCCGGGTTATTAATGGGCGCAACTGAGATTTTAATGGCATCCTATGATGATCCGCAAGGCGTTAAAGAGATAATTTCTTTTTGTGGAGATTTTGTCGAAACGTATTCAAAAGCCCTTGAAGCTCACGGCGCCGACTACATTTGTATACTTGATCCTACCGCAGTAATGCTGTCTCCTGACACTTTTGCTGAATTTGCCGGCAATTACGTTGAGAAAGTCGTTGGCGGCCTGAATATTCCATCAATACTGCATATTTGCGGGAACACCACGCATTTAATTGGGAAAATGGTCGATACCGGCGTCCAAGGCTTGAGCCTTGATATGGATGTGGACATTGGCGAAATACTGAAAATAGTACCAGAAAGCGTTGTAATTATGGGAAATATTGATTCCAAAAATCTGATGCCTTCCGGCAGTCCACAGGCAATTGAGTCTGAAACGGAGAATTTACTAAGGCTCACCAAAAGCTTTGACAACTTCATCCCGTCGACTGGATGTGACTTGCCGCCAGAAACGCCGATTGAAAATATCGTTGCGTTTTCAACTACAGTTAAACAGTGGAAAAGGTAAGATTACAGATTAGATATTACTATTAAAAAGAACACGCCGGGCAGTAAAGCGCTAACCGGCGTGTTCTATTTTTAGTCCCGGCTGTGGAGTTTTTCCTCAATAGTCCAGAGGCCAGCTGAAGGAGTACTGATAAAATAAACTTCCTCTCCGTTCGGCATGGTGTTAAAACCGTTACTCATTTTGCCTGGATTATAGCGGTCCAAAGTTTCGTCAAGGTCGGCGTAACCCAAATTAACGCTTTCGATTTCTTTTCTGGTCATGTGTCCCGGTGCATAGGTGATTTTGAACCGCCCTTCGGATGAACCGTGTATCAGATGAGCAGTGCCGTGCGTCAAATCCTGAAGCATCGGCTCGTTCTTCCACCACTTCATGACTTTCTCGGTGCCGGAATAACCATATTTACGGATAAGTTCATCCACTTCTGGTTGTTCGCCAAAGCGTTTCAAGCCGGGGGCGATTATCAGCAGTTCACCGCCATCAGCCATCGCCATTCGGGTGCGATAAACTGCCTTGTTGGCGACCCAGGTACTGTAAAACTCATCCCCCTGCATAACCGCGACGACTTTTTTTAGTGGTGGAACGATGGTCACATTCTGCTTTCGTGAGGCTTCCGCGCCAGCCAGGTAGGTATCCAAATCATTCCCGACATAAACGCCGGTATGTCCGAGTTTACCATTCTCGTTATACGCCATGACTACCTGAAAGTACATATCCGGCAAATGCGAAAGATAGTCTTTTTCAGCTTTATTGTAGCATGCGCGGAGTGGAGTGATTAATTGTCCGAGGTTGTTTTCAATGCCGCAGCAGGCAGCCATCATGTGAGAGGCGCAAATCATTTCCTTGCCCCCAAGCCCAATGAAATAGTTTTTGTTGTGATTGGCGAAGCCCAGAACTTCATGTGGTACAATATGACCAATATTTATAATCAAATCCCATTCTTTCTCCAGTAGCATCTTGTTGAGAGAAACCGGAATTGCCCAATCAGCTTTGCCTTGTGAAACATCCTTAACAAAATCAGCCGGAACTTCACCGATTACTTTTGACCCCTCGCGCCATTCATGGGCGTGAATCTTCTCTTCGGGAACGCTGCCGAACATCCATTTGTTCTGTTCGGGAGTGTGTGGGACGTGCTGTCCGAGGGTAGGAATCAGATGAACGTCGGCATGCTTTGAAAAAATCTTGTAAAATTCCTCAGTTATCCAACCGGCACCACTATGCGCGCGGGTAATATCCGGCGGTAACAGCAGAATATGCTTCGGATTGCCGCAAATCTTTTTTAGAGCTTCATCGGCAGCCTGATGAGTAAGTTCAAGCACTTTTTCTCTGGAAAGTCGTCCTTCTTCATGAAACCAGGACATTTAAATATCTCCTTGCATTGTTTAATTTTTTAACTTTGTTAAGATGGTTAACAAAGAGAATATAAATATATAACCATTCTGGAAAATAATCAATCCTGAATTCGTAGAAACATTTCCTGATCCCCTTTTGTTGATTCTATGGCTGGTATTGGCTTTCGCTTCGCTCGCCTTCATTGCAAGCAAAGTCAGCCGTCTTGACTTGATTTTCGCTATCCGTAGTCAAGACTTGAACAGATTTTATCAAAAAAATGTATTTATGTATTTTTATCCCTTGACAAATGTTATTTGAGCATGTATTATTAGCATATGCCAACAATCAAGGAATAAAAATGTCAAGACCTTTTAAAAATCGTAGGGTGTCAGTAAACCCTGAAGTAACTTATTTCAAGCCGCAGGGAGTGCCGATGCGTTTTCTGGAAACGGTATTGTTAGGGCATGATGAACTTGAAGCAGTTAAGTTGGCGGATTTGCAGGGACTATACCAGGAACAGGCGGCTGAAAAAATGGGTATATCACGCCAGACTTTCGGTAATATATTGAATTCGGCACATAAAAAAATTGCCGAAGCCATGGTCAACGGCAAAGCGATACGCATAGAAGGCGGTCCGGCTATTGAATATGACAACAGACCGGGAAACAGATGCGGCGGTTGCGGAAAAGGTTTTGGAAGGGGGTACGCTCGCCCGGCGCCGGATGGCGAATAATTAATTGAATTTTCGTAATCCGCAATAAAGCGGATTGTTATAATATTTTAATAAAACAGGAGAAAGATTATGCCTGGTATGAATGGAACTGGCCCGCAGGGATGCGGCCCAATGACAGGAAGAGGGTTAGGGGGGTGCGGAACTGATGAAGTGGTTCAGAATGCTCCTGCCGAACATCAAGTAGCAGTAAAAAATATTGGCGGAGGTTTCTGCCGCTGTGGTCAATTCTTGAGACGCGGTTTCAGCGGTGGATTTGTTTCGGGTCGCGGGCGCAGCAGAAATGGGAGCAGAGGTAACTGACAATGAAAATAGCATTTTCTGTAACAGCCGATAACGGTTTGAACTCATTAATTGATGCCCGGTTCGGGCGAACATCAGGATTTCTGATTGTTGATGACGCAAACGAACCCCAGTATATTTCAAATGAACAAAATCTCAACGCAACACAGGGAGCCGGTATTCAGGCTGCCCAGAATGTCGCAAACACTGGTGCGGAAGTAGTTATAACCGGCAATTGTGGGCCGAAAGTGTTCAGGGTTCTCTCTGCCGCTTCAATAAAAGCTCAAGTTTTGCAGTTCAAATTTGAGCGAAAAACGAACGATCAAACATTGAAAA
>CAZEXM010000059.1:0-15751 GCA_964515915.1 uncultured Victivallaceae bacterium | reverse complement strand
CAAAATTGCATCATAATATCAAGCAGAAAAACGAACTGCAAAACTTAAGTATTTATCTACCCGCGCGTTTGAAAGTTGGCTGATGTAAGTATATACGTAACACTGGCGGCTCCCCATGGACTGAAAATAAGCAACAAGGAGATTCCCCGTGAAAACAATACTTTACTATTTCAGCGGTACCGGCAATACTTTAATGCTGGCACGTTTACTGGCGGAAGAACTCGGCGATACTGAAATTATTAATATCGTTGACTGCCATGCCCCCCTTATTTCTCCCCGGGCGGACGCGGTTGGAATATTATTTCCGGTGTATGCCTTCGGATTGCCCAAAATCATGCGCGACTTTGTAAAAAATAATTTGCAGATAAGTGCCGGCACTTATGTTTTTTCCTTAACTAATTACGCTAACGCCGGCGGCCCCGCGTCTTTACAACAGCTCAAAGCTCTTTTGCGTGCCAAAGGCGGCAAACTGCAAGCTGGATTTGGAATCCCCATGCCTTCTAATTATATTCCTTTCGGCGGAGCGGAAAGCCGGGAAAAACAAACTGAACTTTTTGCGAACGCTGTTGAAAAAATCAAAATAACGGCACAAACCATTAAAAAACGCCCTGAAAATTACTTTTACCGTAAAAGTTGCCTTTCACAGTTTATAGCCAGACTTTATAAGTTTTTTTTCTGGGACTGCGCAAAAGAGGCAAAAAAGTTTTATGTCAATAATAACTGCACCTCCTGTGGAATTTGTGTAAAAATCTGCCCGGTCAAAAACATTAAACTGGCCGATGGGCATCCGGTCTGGGGCGATAATTGCGAACAGTGTATGGCCTGCCTGCAATGGTGTCCAGTGGTCGCGATTCACCGCAAAGGCGTATCCGAAACCCGCCTTCATTACCACAACCCGACAGTCAAAGCTCAGGATTTAATGCGTAAATAATTTGGATCAGAGAGGAAGTTTCGCGTGAAAACAACAGTTTATTTTTTCAGCGGCACCGGCAATACTTTGATGCTGGCGCGTTTACTAGCGGAAAAACTCGGCAATACTGAAATCATCAATATCGTTGACTGCCATGGCTCAATCACCAGCCCTCAAGCAGACAGAGTTGGAATATTATACCCGGTATATGCCTGCAGGCTGCCCAAAATGATGCGCGACTTTGTGAAAAATGATTTGCGGATAAATGCCGATACTTACGTTTTTTCCCTGACCAATTACGCCAGCTTCGGCGGCCCGGCGTCTTTGCATCAGCTCAAAAGCATCTTGGAAGCCAAAGGCGGCAAACTGCATGCCGGGTTCGGACTGAGTATGCCCCCGAATGACTTCATGCTCGGCGGAGCGGAAAGTCAGGAAAAACAAACTAAACATTTCGACACCGCCGCTGAAGGAATCAGAACGATAGCCGAAATCATTGAAGAAGCCCCTGAAAATTACTCTTACCATAAGGGAAACATTCCACTGTTTATGGGCAGACTTTCTTTTAAATTTTTCTTTTGGTACTGCGCACAGGAGTTTAAGAAGTTCTATACTAGTGATAATTGTACTTCCTGCGGACTTTGCGCGAAAATCTGTCCGCTAAAAAATATCAAACTGGTCGATGGACGTCCGCGCTGGGAAACTACTGATTGCGAACAATGCCTGGCTTGCCTGCAGTGGTGTCCAGCGCTCGCGATTCAGCGCAAAGGCGTAGCTGAAAAACGTACGCGTTATCACAACCCGACAGTTAACGCTCAGGATTTAATGAGCAAATAAAAAAGGTGAACAGAATGAGTTCTCAATTCATATTGGCATTGGATTCGAGCACAAGCAGTTCACGCGCAATTATTTTTGACCGCAAAGGCGGCATCGCCGCCCTGGAACAATATGAATTTGAGCAAATATATCCCCGGGCCGGCTGGGTGGAACATGATCCGCTGAAAATCTGGAAACTCCAGCAGAAAGCCATAAAAAACGTCCTTCTCAAAGCCAAATTGAAAGCTCAGGATATTGCCGCCATCGGCATAACTAATCAGCGCGAAACAACTGTCGTCTGGAACAAACACAGCGGCAAAGCGGTTTACAACGCCATCGTCTGGCAATGTCGCCGGACTGCGGAGGAATGCGAAAAACTCATTGAGGATGGATTGACCGGCTACATCCGCGAAAACACTGGTTTACTACTGGACGCGTATTTTTCCGGCACCAAAATAAAATGGATTCTGGACAATGTCAAAAACGCTCGTCAGCAAGCTGAAAACGGTGATTTACTCTTCGGAACCATTGACACCTGGCTGCTCTGGAACCTGACCGGCGGCAAAGTTCACGCCACGGATTACAGCAACGCTTCCAGAACCATGATTTACAATATCAAAAAACTCCAATGGGATCAAAAATTACTCGATATATTGCAAATTCCTGCCCAAATGTTACCGGAAGTAAAACCCTCAAGTGGAATTTTCGGCTATGCCACGCTTGAAAAGGACAGCGAGGCAGTAGCAATTGCCGGAATCGCGGGCGATCAACAAGCCGCGATGTTCGGACACGGCTGTTTCTATCCGGGAATGGCCAAAAATACCTACGGCACCGGATGTTTTATGCTCCTGAACACCGGAGCTGAAAAAGTTAAATCAAAAAACGGGCTGATTTCAACCTTGCTTGCGTCCGATTCAGATGCTCCGCAATACGCCCTTGAGGGTAGTGTTTTCATGGGCGGCGCCACCATTCAATGGCTGCGCGATGAACTGAAAATCATAGAAAAAACCAGCGAAGTTGGAATTTTAGCCGCGCAGACTGCCGATACCGGAGGCGTTTATTTAGTTCCGGCTTTCACCGGGCTGGGAGCTCCGTATTGGGATATGTACGCGCGCGGCACCATCGTCGGCATGACGCGCGGGACAAATCGCAGGCACCTCATCCGCGCCGCCGAGGAAGCTATCGCCTATCAAAATCGCGATATTCTCGAAGCCATTGAACAAGACGCCAATATAAAAGTCGCCAAATTAAAAGTTGACGGCGGAGCCGCCGGGGACGAATTCCTGATGCAGTTTCAAGCCGACATCCTCGGGATTATTCTCGAACGCCCGCGAATGCCGGAAATCACCGCCTGGGGCGCGGCAATGTTAGCCGGCTTAGCCGTCGGCTGCTGGAAAAATAAAGACGACATTATCAGCCGGCAAAAACAAAATAAATTATTCTCGCCACAAATGCCGGAAAAAAGCAGAACTGAACTTTACGACACCTGGAAACGAGCCGTGGACCACGCCCGCGGCTGGGCCATCAAAAACTAAAAAAACACATAAAAAAAGAGCGAAAAACGCCTGCAATGTGTATTTTACACATAAAACAAACAAAACGCCCATAGATTTTTTATATTTGTATACTTATAGTATCAACAGTTGTTAATTTTAATAAAAAGGAGTTTAAAAATGACACAACAAACTTTGCAGGACACTATTAACTGGTGGCAGGATGCCCGTTTTGGAATGTTTATTCATTGGGGCACCTACGCAATGGCGGCACGACATGAATGGATAAAAAATTACGAACAAATAAATGATGAGGATTATCAAAAGTATTTTGATTATTTTAATCCTGATTTATTCGACCCCAGAGCATGGGCGGGCATGGCTAAAAAAGCCGGCATGAAATATTTTGTAATTACGGCCAAACACCATGAAGGTTTTTGTCTCTGGGACTCAAAATTCACCGATTACAAAGCCACCAATACTCCTTGCGGAAAAGATTTACTAAAAGAAGTCGTCGCCGCTTTCCGGGCGGAAGGAATCAAAGTCGGATTCTATTATTCATTGATTGACTGGCATCATCCGGAGTTCCCTGTTGACCGGATTCATCCTCACCGCGAGTCCCGGGAAGCCCGCGCCAGAAACAAAGACAAAGATGTACGCAAATACGCCCGGTACATGCGCGATCAAGTCAGCGAGTTGCTCACTGATTTCGGACATATTGATATTCTCTGGTTCGATTTTTCTTATCCCGGCGAAGACGGCAAAAGTCACGAGGACTGGGAATCTGAAAAACTTATGGAAATGATTCGCTCACTGCAGCCGCATGTTTTAGTCAACAACCGCCTCGACCTGGACGTGGAACCGGATTTTGAAACCCCGGAACAATATACGCCTTCCGCAGGATTCAAGAAAAAAGACGGTTCGCCTATGCCTTGGGAAGGCTGCCAGACTTTCAGCGGTTCATGGGGATATTTCCGTGACGAAAGCAGTTGGAAATCTCCTGAGATGCTCATTCAAATGTTGATTAACCACGTCAGCCGCGGCGGAAATTTGTTGATGAACGTCGGTCCTACCGCGCGAGGCGAATTTGATTATCGCGCCATCGCCGCGCTTGAAACTTACGCTGACTGGATGAAATATAATTCGCGTTCCATCTACGGCTGCGAAGCTGCTCCGGAAGACTTCAGCGCTCCTGACGACTGCCGTTACACTTACAACCCGAAGACCAAGTGCCTTTACCTGCATTTTTTCGCGTGGCCGTTTAAAGCAATTCACCTAACCGGCTTGGCGAAAAAAGTAAAATACGCTCAATTACTCAATGACGCCAGCGAAATAATCATGCGTGAAGCGTCATCAGATGTCCACAGCGCTCTCAACGAAAAGAGCCCGGACAGAGCATTGACTTTGGAACTGCCAATCATAAAACCAAATGTCACGGTTCCGGTAATAGAACTTTTCCTGAAATAAAAAGAATCGGGGAAGAAGAAACCAAATCTTCTTCCCCAAACCTTGTTGTTTTTATGACATTGTTACTGTTTTTGTTACAATCCAGGTAGTCGGAATACTCGTAAGCGTAATTTCCAGTACATGTAAGGGTTTGTAAATATGATTCGTTTCTCCCGGTTGCTCCAAAAAGTTGAACTGCCTGAAATCGCGTCAGCGCATTTCAGGTTATACCAATTTGTTTTTCACTGGCTGATTGTGTCTTGTAAAAAAGAAAATAAGCTCTTGTCCATCCATAACTTTTACTCCGTGTTCATTCTGACTTGCAAAAAAACGGCCGTCAGATGTCGTCTTGACGAACAAATCAGGGGAGTAATTTCCTTTCCATGATTCAAGAACCCTAAAGGTTAAGATGCCATCTTTTTCGACAATAGTTTTGGCTTTGACGATCAGAATACACTTGGACACATAATTTTCTAATGCGGGCCACTCTTTTGCTTTCGCAGGTGATGTCCATAGAGCCAGAACGAAAAATAGAGTTGCTAAGACTGCTTTCAATCTAAGGATGCGATATCCAATATTCATATTTTTTCTCCTAATACAAAGTCCTTAACGGGAAACATATCTGCCGGTTCCGTATCCTTCCGCAGTGATGAAAAAGGTTTGAATGGAGAAAAGCTTGTTGTTTAAATATTTATAAAGCCATGTTTGTTGCTTTTGACGGCTTGGGAAGTTATCTTCTTTAAAAGATACAGAAAGTTTGGAGGATTATATGACTATGAACAAAATTTTATTATTGATTACTTTGCTGTTTTGTTTTTGCGGCGGCATAAGGCTTGAGGCTAAATCTATAGAAGAAAAATATCCTGCAAACAAGAAAGTGTACAAGCTGATTTCGCTTAGAAACGTTGACTATGCGATAGTTGATAGAATTTGCCGTCCGTGGCTTGCTAAAGACGCGGTTTTGGTTCATGAGAAGAAACGCAATTCCATTTTGGTTTACGCTGAGCCGGAAGTCATTGTCAGGATTAGAAAATTTCTGGACCAGACAGCCGCTCCTGAGGTGAATATTCGTATTGATATTGAAAAACAAGGCCTTGAAACCAGTAATAGCGGTGGAATTACTTACCGTTACAACCGGCCGGGCTCGATTATAACTTACAAAAACGGACGGAAAAGCAAACCGCGTTTGATCCTCCGGTCACGGAGTGAAACAACTAATTTGAATTCATTGCAGTTTATCATTACCCAAAGCGGTTCTCCGGCATCCTTGTGGGTTGGCAAAACGATTGTCGATCCTTCCTGGCTGCGCGTGGTGAAGCCGAAGAAGGAGTTAATGACAGAGTCGAATTCATACACGATTGAAACCGATCCGCCGGAACTGGAAACAAAAATGGTTGATATTGCTTTGTCATTACAGGTTTTGCCTCGTTATCTTGGCAATGGCTTGATCGAAGTGGAAGTATATCCGGAAATCACTCGGATTGTCGGTAAAGGTAAACGAAAAGCCGTAAAAGTAAGCAGCCTGGTAACTAAAGTAATTGTCAAAAATGGCGCCAAAGTACTTATTGGCGGTGTTGTTGACCAGAAAAAACGAGCTTATAAAAACCTTTTCGGGACGGATTTTTTCAAGCGCAAAGGCATTAGTGAAGTAATGAATATGTACATTAGCGCAAAAGTCCTGAAACCCGGCGACAGCGGACGCTGATCACTCTTCCCGGCCAATCGCATATATCGTTAGCGATGACTTATCCGGTTATGGTAAAATTTTTTGAAACGAATTTTTAAAATTCCCTTTAGTGGTGTATAGTAGGCGCATTGTTTTTTTACTATGATAGAATAGAATTACATTTAGAGTATAAAATATGCGTTTTCAATGTCCTTTCTGCCGTGGGGTTGTCTCGGCTGATAACAAACAAATGGGGCAAGAGGTACAATGTGGTCATTGTGACGAAGTTGTCTCGGTCCCTAATTCCCGTCTGGCTACGGGCGCAGTCGTGGGCGACTTTGTTCTTTTGGAAGAACTGGGCCGCGGCGGCATGGGGGTCGTTTATCTGGCTCACCAGATTTCGCTGGACCGTCCCTCCGCCCTTAAAATCCTGCAGGACTCTTATGCCAATAACGCTGAATTTGTGGTAAATTTCATCAAGGAAGCGCGTTCCGCGGCAAAATTGAATCATCCGCATATAGTCCAGGCTTATGCCGTAGGTGAAGATGAAGGCATTTTTTATTACGCGATGGAGTATATTGACGGCGATACAATGAAGGATGTGTTAAGACGAGAGAAGATTATCCCCATTGATAAAGCCGTAACTATTATTCAACAAATTGCCGAAGCTCTCGACTGCGCCTGGAGAGAACAGAAATTGATTCACCGCGACATTAAACCGGATAATATCATACTCGCCAAAAATAACCGCGCGAAACTCGCTGACCTCGGCCTTTCCCGGGTTGCCGGCGATCTCGACGATGAAGACGAAGACGAAATCATGGGTACTCCGCAATATATCAGCCCTGAACATCTTACCGGCGCGCCAATGGATATCCGCAGTGATATTTACAGCCTGGGAGCGACTTTCTATCAATTCGTTACCGGCAGATTTCCATACGAAGGCCGTACCGCCAATGAAATCGCCCGCAAACATCTTGAAGGAACCCTGGTGGCGCCGCAGTTAGTAAATTCAAAGGTACCTGAAGCGATTGGGCAGATCATCATGAAGATGATGAAGAAAAATATCAATGAGCGTTATCAGGATGCCGAGGAATTAGTTGAGGATTTGCGCCTGTTTCGACGCGGCAAGCTTTCATCAACCGGCTCCGTACCAAAAGTTTTTTCCACTAGAACCCGCAATGTGCCGCGGGTGGCAGGAGGCAATGATGATAAGAGTCAACCACTGGATCTGGACTTTCCGACTACCACTACCGGCTCTCTGCAGCCCCTCTATGCAGCCCCGGACACTTCTTCCACAAGCAGCTTGCTTTTTACCGACGAAATTGAGAGTTCATTGAAAAAACCCAAAAAGAAATTAGTCGTCTATTCTATTTTAATGATTGTATTTATTGTGCTCGTCGGAGCTGCATTAGTATGGTTTTATATATTACCCTTGAGCGAAAAAACCGCACCCGTGGAGACGCCGGTAATCCCTCTGCCGACGCAAAGGACTTTCCGGCAGGAATATATAAACGGAATAAACGGAATATTGAATGATTATAAGAGTAAAAAATGTGATAAAATGACATTCCTGATAAGAGCGGATGCTCTTATGAAGGAATTTCCCAGTATACTGGGTAAAGAACGGAAAAAATTTGAAGAACTTTTAGCCGTTTATGTGCCTCTGGACGAGGCAAATAGAATTCTTCCGGTTCGCCTGAAACTACGCAAAAAACATTTGGCTGCTGTTGAACGCCGCAAGCGTAAAGTCCGGGATCTGCAGTTGCAGAAAGAAAAAGCGGCAAAAGCAGAATTGGCGCGTATGGTCAAGTTGGCGGCACAAGCGGCCGAACGCGAACGTGATTTGTTGATCAAGCAGCGTGAAGCGGCAATCCGTAAACGTAAAACAGCAAAACGGGTCGCGGCTTATAAGAAAAATATTGCTGAACGTAAAGTTATGCTCATTTACAATTTTATCGAATTTGCCCGTTTGCAAAAATATGCCGCCGCTGAAAAAATGTTCAATAATGCAACAAACGAAATCGGCAAAGCGCGGGGGTTGACTGCTGTGGAAGTGCGTCTGGCAAAAGCTTTTTCCGCTTATGCCGGCCAATTGAAAAGAGCTTTTGAGAAAGGCCGGAATATTAACAACTTGTTTACTGTCAGCAATGATAAACTCGCTGGATTTTCGATAGAATTCGCCCGCTACAAATATGGGCGCATTATCAAAATAAAAGACGGTATTATATTTATAAAAATGCCGGATGCAAAGATGACTGGTGTGGAAATCACAAAATTAAGATTGATTGAACTTAAGGAGTTTTACCTGCAGAAATTCTTCAATTACGTTGTTAAAAAACTAAAAGTGCATGATGATTATTTCTACTATTTGCTGTTCAACGGCCTTTTCAATAAGGACATTAAAGCATATGTGCCAAATTCGTTTTGGAAAAAAGAATTAATGAATTTTGAAACGGAATATTTCAAAGAAAAATTAAAGAAATCCACTCCCCGGGAACAAAGATTATTAAAGAGTAAATTCAGAAAACTTAAAGCGTTTAAAAAAGCTCTCGGCAATTAAGGCTTCTCATCCTGAAAGTAAAATAAGCACTTGAGTTTAAGAGACTTATTACATTATGAAGATTGTACATTTTTCAGACCCACACGCCGGCGGACCGGCTGAAGACCGGATGGCTTATTTTGATAAACGCCTGGTTGGTGTTTTCAATTATCGCTTTCGCCGTCAATTCATTTTTGACATAGAGCGCCTGCAGCAGCTGGTCAGCTATATTCTCGATACGAAACCGGATGTCGCGGTTTGTACCGGGGATTTGACTTCCACCGGGCAGCCCGGCGAATTCGCGAAGGTCGTTTCGATACTGGAGCCCTTGCGCGATTCAAAAATACCGGTATTATTTGTGCCCGGCAACCATGATTATTATGTAAGAAAAAAAAAATGCGTCGCGGCGATGCGGGAAATGCTTTCATGGTTTACGCGTGGACGTTACAGTTTTGACGATTTACCTCTGGCACTTGACTTCGGCGAGTGTGAATTCCTGCTGGTAAATACCAGTTATCCTTCAAATCTGCTTTGTTCCTGGGGGTTTGTCAAAGCCCATACCCGCGACTTTCTGCTTGACCATTGTTCACAGGAAAAGTCGAAGCCGCGAATTTTAATTTCACATTATCCGATAATTGAGGATCATCCTCTCTGGCGGACACGGCATCGCCTGTTCGGGCAGAAGGAAATTGTAAAAATGCTTGCTGACGGACGGATTGATCTTTCGCTGTGCGGACATGTTCATTTCACCTATAAAAAAGTCGACGAACGCGGGCGCGGCGAGAATTGTTCCGGGTCAGTTACCCGTAACGGGGCATTTTCAGAGATTGAATATGACCAGGCAAGTGATATTTTTACTTTTGAAGAAATACTTTTAAATTAGCAGTCAGTAATCAGGGGGCAGTAATCGGTAAAAACTGATAACTGATAACTGATAACTGAAGAATGCGTAGTAAAAGGATGGGTATATAATTATGACTTCGAGTTTTTTTAAAAAGAGTCAGCTTTATTTTATATTTTCATTTTTCGCGGCCATAATTCTGGGGACTCTTTTGCTGAAATCGCCCTGGGTGAGCCACTCCGGCGGGACATTGCAATGGATTGACGCTGTATTCATCTCAACTTCGGCAGTTTGCGTGACCGGATTGGTTACGGTAACGACTTCCGGATTTAATCTTGCGGGGCAGTTGATTATTCTGGCTTTGATTCAGGTTGGAGCTTTGGGGATTATGACGCTTACCGCTTCGATAATTGTGTTGATGGGGCGCAAGATGAATTACAGCAACACGATGATTTTATCGAATTTGAGTGACAGTTTCCCGTTGAAAAGTGTTGATTCCTTATTGCGGACGATTCTGGCCTACTCGATAATTATTGAATTTTCCGGCTTTATTTTATTAACTTATGGTTTTCTGGCCAGCGGCAAATATGATTTTGGCGAGGCGGCCTATTTAGCTTTATTTCATTCGGTTTCAGCGTTTTGCAATGCCGGATTCAGTACTTTTGATACAAGTTTAATCGGAATGTCCGCCTTTATCAAAATAGTCATTTCCTTTTTGATTATTCTCGGCGGCTTAGGGGTCTATGTTATATATGAACTTTCGCATTTGTCGCATAAACACTTCCTGCGGACCCATACGCGCCTGGTCTTAATCACTTCGCTTGTTCTGATCGTTTTCGGTATGGTCAGCTTGAAATTCCTTGAGCATTGCGGCGATACTCCGATAAGCTGGCTGGATGCTTATTTCCAGTCCGTAACGGCGCGTACTGCCGGATTTAATACAATTCCCATGAACGATATTACTTTGCATCCGGGCTCCATCATTATTTTAATTGCGCTGATGCTGATTGGAGCTTCGCCCGGAGGTACCGGCGGCGGCATGAAAACGACAACGGCGGCATTGGTATTTATGTCTCTCTACAATACCTTCAAGGGAAATCAAAAGGTCTTGCTCTTCAAACGGGAA
The DNA here is from genome assembly GCA_964515915.1 of uncultured Victivallaceae bacterium. Classification (GTDB taxonomy): domain Bacteria; phylum Verrucomicrobiota; class Lentisphaeria; order Victivallales; family Victivallaceae; genus JAHOYW01. The sequence continues at coordinate 4,914 of CAZEXM010000059.1, read as the reverse complement.
ATACTTCAAAACAATGTTTTAAAAGCTTTTACTATCATGTTTACTTTTATCTCAATCAGTATAGTTGCGGCAATATGGTTGACGGCAACAGATAACGCTTCTTTGGACAGGGCTTTTTTTGAGGTTGCTTCGGCCCTGGGGACGGTTGGTTTGTCGCTCGGGATCAGCGCGGAAGCCACTGACGCGGGCAAAATTATTTTAATAAGCTGCATGTTTGTCGGACGAATCGGGCCTTTTACAATGTTCCTGTTCTTGCTGGGCAGGGAAAAGACCAGTCGTTTGGAGTATCCGGAAGAAAGAGTAATTTTAGGTTAAGGACGGAACCGACAAAAAGCAAAAAGATAACGAAACCGACGTTCGGGACGCGGTCCAGCGGCGGAACGCTGGTTGCCCGTCTCCAACGGGCGAAACTTAAGCGACGAAGTCGCGCAATTGAATAATTCCGCCTCGAAAAGCGAAGCTTTTCAAAAAAGAGCTGGCGATTTTTTTGAAAAGATGTGAGCGTTCGAGCCTTGCTGCAAAGTTTTATTTTTTTCAAGAATTTAAGTTAGACCGAGTTTTGTCGGACGCGTCGAATAGCTTTTATATAATATTTTTTTGCAATATTTCATAAAAAAAACAATAAATTCAGCTTTTAAGCGTTATATTAGTGGAGATTCGGTGTTGTTCTAATGTCAACACCTCTTATTCAGCCAGATTAAGGATTTTAACAATATGCAGAAAATTATGTTGACCGGTAAAATTCATACCGCGCGCCTGACTTCATGTGAGTTGGATTACGAGGGCAGTATGGAAATAGATATTGATTTAATGACAACAGCGGGAATTACTCCCTACGAAAAAATTCTGGTAGTTAACCGGAATAATGGAGCACGGCTTGAAACCTACGCTATTCCAGGCGCTGCCGGGAGCAAAGTTTTTTGTTTGAACGGGCCGGCGGCACATCGCGGCAGGACCGGCGACACTGTTACAATTATGGCATTTTCCGTGCTTAGTGAAGAAGAAGCTGTAGCTAAAAAGCCCAAAATCATAGTTTTAGACGAAAATAACGAGATTATTTTACGCAAGGGCTGTGCGTAAATTCACCGGAAAAGTTTTTTTTAAGCGGATTTGGCTTTATTTATGAACAAAAAGGTGTTAAACTATATAAAGAGTAATAAAGAACGAGGCCAGATAATGACGGAGTTTGTATTGATTCTGGTAATGTGTATGTTATTCGCACTTACCTTAATGGTTTTGTTCTATTATTTTACGGAATATGGCGAACGCCTGTTGGATTTAGTTAGTATTGATTACCCATAAACACAAAAACAACAATTAACCGGGAGGGTTACAAAATGACAATGAAGAAACGCAGACAGAAAGGGCAGGCAATCATGGAATACGTTATTATTATCGTAATCGTTGCGCTTGCGGCTTTAGTTGTTATCGGAGCATTCAGTGATCGCATACGCGCTATGTTCGCGGGTGTGGCTAATACTCTCAGTGAAGAACCGGTTGCCGAGGTTGGCGACAGTTCAGTGCAGACCTTGAAAGATTTAAAAGAAGAGGGCCTCGAATTGGACCAGTAGCCTGAAAGACACTCGCAAACGGCGCCGCTTTTTACAAGCCGCGCCGTTTTTTCTGGATTATTTTACGGCATAATGTAATATGGACGCTTGTGCTGCATTAGCCTGTCTTTTTTTAGCGGTCTTAGTTCTGAAATTCCGTATAAGGACAATTTTAAACGCGAACTTGTTTGCAATTTACTTTTTACCGCCGTATCATAATATATATAGATGTTTTGGGATTGATTAGATTAATTTAAAGCAGAGAGTTATAAAATGACTATAATTCAGGAAGAAAAAGACGGTATTGTGGAATTAAGCATTTCAGGTCGCCTTGATGCCGTATCCGCGGTTGAAGCAGATAAAGATTTCAGCAGTGTGATTGATGCCGGGCATGAACGTCTGTTAGTTAATTTAACGAACCTCGACTATATCAGCAGCGCCGGTCTGCGCGTGCTGTTAGTTGTCGCGAAACGTATTCAGCAAAACGGCGGCAAGGTTGTTTTGTGCTCCCTTTCAGCTAATGTGAAAGAAGTCTTTGAAATCAGCGGCTTCTCTTCTATTTTCAACATATTTCCGACAAGCGATGAAGCGATTGATTTTTTAGAAGTTTGATTTAAGTGAATGTCCCTGTCGTCAGAAAACGCAATACCGCCTTACGGACGGATACTAAATATACCATGAAGGAATGCTCTGATCTCAGGATGAAATGTTCCTTCATCCCCGGGAAATAAGTATCCTTTATGGCGACTTCCTTATCGTATTTTGCCGCGATAATTCCAATTTCCGGGCCGTCAATGAGCGGCGCGGAGTGGACAGGGGAATCCGCGGCGCTGCTTAATTCCGGCAGAGGCTTCAACCATTTCCCGGTGACCGGTAAATGCTTTGTCAGGAAGCGCGCGACATTTGAACCGCCATGCGGCGGGGCGAGCATGACTATTCGTTTGATGCGTGAAATATCCAATGCCGCGGTTTCGTTTCCGGATTCGGCATTTTCCGCCAAAGCATAACGCGTTAAAATCCCGCCCATGCTGTGAGTAACAATATTTACGGGAGTGTCGGGATTTTCATCAATAACTTTGCACAGGTAGTTGCGTAAATCATTTCCATGAGCGGAAATCTTTTTGACGGAGGTTTTGTAATCATAGACGTACACCGTAAAACCATGTTTACACAAATATTTACCCATGGGATACATATTGTAGCTGCGGCGAATGAGTCCATGAACCATGACAACTACTTCATGACGACTATTTCCCGCCTTAGGATGCATATAAAAATAACATTTTTTACCGCTGATATATTTTCCCAAAATTCCAAACATCTTTATATCCCTGAGATTATTTGATCTACCGGACTAAATTACTCGCGCCAAAGTCCAATTACAAGCCGGGGGGGGGTAGAAAAATAAATTTTCCCTTATTGACATTTTATTTAAAGCGGGCTAACTTGCATATAATGAATAAATATAAAATTTTAAAAACATTCCGGGTGATTATCAGCCTGTTTGCGCTACTGATATTCCTGGCAATATTTCTATTGCCGGGAGATATTTTTGCGCTGCCTTGCTGGCAGCTGATTCCGGCAGGCATCAGAACCGCTGCCTTCTTCTCGGCCGCCGCAATATGCGTTTTTACTTTTTTTCTGCTGTTGACAGTTATTTTCGGCCGGGTTTACTGTTCATTCATCTGTCCGCTCGGAGTTATTCAGGATATCGCCGTCCGCCTGGCGAAAATATGCAGGTTTCCCCGGCGGAAATTTTTTTTTACTCGCAACCGCCGCTGTCTGCGCTATTCCGTTGCGGCAATTATTCTGGCGGCGATGTGGCTGGAAGTGGCGGTTCCGCTCGGCTTACTTGAACCTTTCGCCATATTCGGCCGTTTCAGTGCCGCGGTCGCCAAGCCGGTTTTCAACCGGCTGAACAATCTGCTGGTGGACACTGCCGGTATCGAAAATCTGTACCCGCTGCATAATCCGCCGTTTTCACTGTTACTGCTCTTGACCGGCGGCGGCGTTTTAGCCGCCGTCATGCTGGCGGCAATCCTGCGCGGCAGGATATTCTGCAATACTCTTTGCCCGGCGGGCGCCGTATTGGGGCTGCTCAGCAAAATCTCATGGTTCAAAATAACTCTCAGTCGGCACAGATGCGGCAACTGCGGCGAATGCGCCCGCGTCTGCAAGGCAAACTGCATCGATGTGGAAAACGGCATTGTGGACAGTGAACGCTGCGTCAACTGTTTCAACTGCGTGGCGGTTTGCGGCCCCGACGTCGTAAATTATGTTCATCAAAGAAAAAACAGTACCGCGCGCCAGGACCTTTCGCGGCGTGATTTTCTCGTCATTGCCGGCAGTGCCGTGTTCGGAGCGGCTGTATTGCCGCCGCTGCTGCGCAGCGGCACGCCGTCAGCAGACGTGGTAATGCCGCCCGGCGCGCTTGAATTCCAGCGTTTTACCGAGAAGTGCACCGGCTGTCAGCTCTGCGTCAGTAATTGTCCCGGCAATGTGCTTAAACCGGCGTCATTGCAGTATGGTTTGAGTGGTTTTTTGCAGCCGCGTCTTGATTTTAATGCCGGAATGTGTGAATACGAGTGTACGGCCTGCTCCAACATTTGTCCCAACGGCGCCCTGACGCCGCTGACTGTCAAGCGCAAAAAGTGTCTGCAGATCGGCCGGGTTGAACATTTCCGCAAGTTTTGTGTGGTGGTAACCAACCGTACCCACTGCGGGGCTTGTGCTGAACACTGTCCGACCGCCGCGGTTCACATGGTGGAATGGGAAGAAGGTTTGACCATTCCAAAGCTGGAGCCGGAGTTTTGCATCGGCTGCGGAGCCTGTGAGTACAGCTGCCCGGCAAGGCCGGAAAAGGCAATAGGCGTTTCCGGAGTAAAAAATCAGGGAACAGCAAAAGTCGGCAGCAGCAAACAAGTTGTCAATCAGCTCAAAGGCAAAGATTTTCCCTTCTGATTTTTCATGCGCGGCGGACGCACTCTTGACAAATTTAATTTAATGCGGTATCTTCTATACTTGAGGCATTCTATTTATGAATAGAGAAAAAACAAAAATCATAATCCTGTCCGGCCTGTTCCTTGCGGCCGCCGCTTATGCAGTGCATCAATTCACCAACTTAAGTGATGAATTCGCCATTGAAGATAAAGATGCCCTTTCTGCTGTCAAATGGCTGCGCCTGGCGGATAAAAAAAATTTGCGGAATGCAGAAAAAACGCCGGCGTTACGGTGGACAAATGGTTTAACTTATTCCAGGCTAACCGTGAAAGCCTAGGCGAATTAATCAGCCGCAAGCTGAAATCAAAGACTAAGTGTTCGTCAATAAATAAAAGGTTATTTTGGGGGTAAAATAGTGTAGTTC
>CAZEXM010000058.1:0-16010 GCA_964515915.1 uncultured Victivallaceae bacterium | reverse complement strand
GTCAATCATATTATTCAAGCATAAATTCACTTTTTATTTATTGACGGTTACTAAGGTAAAAAATGGAATATATAAAATTATCTTTAATTCGGCTTTCCTGAAAGCTAAAAAAATCTGCGAAACAATATGGATTGCCGGGGACGCGAAAGTTCTGCGGGTCAAGTATTCTTATTTGCGGATACCGTATCCCGATTGGCGTTCTGAGGACTTCGGCACTTCTCGTGAAAACGGAGAAGTGAGGAGAGCCGCGAACCAGGCAATACGGGCGGTAAATGCACTGGATGTGGAATTCTTCGACCGGATAACGCTGCGCGGCAATAAAGCCAGGTTGGGAAAAAGAATTGTCAGGAATATAAAAAAACAATACGAAAAAACCGGCGGCGCGTACAAATACCAAATTGCACAAACTTTCAGATATACGAGAAATTTTCCGGGGCGGACTGAACTTAACGGCGTTATCGTTTATATAAAGTGTTTGTACATGATAAAGGGAAATCCTTACCACCGAGGCATAATTCTTGTTTTGTACAAGGATAACAGCAATGCCAAACCGTGCTGGGAGATTTACAGATTTTCATTCAGACGATTGGTCCGGCAAAGAAAGCGAAACAAAAAAAGGATTTTAAAATCATGAAAAAACGAATTAGTGACTTTACTCTCATAGAGTTGCTCGTCGTGATAGTGATCATTGCTATTCTCGCCGGAATGCTCCTGCCGGCGCTGAATAAGGCGCGCCTGAAAGCATCCGGGGCCAATTGTCTAAGCAATATGCATCAAATCCATCTCTATCTGCTTCAATACACACTGGATTTCGGCGGCTATTATCCCTCTGCGAAAATAGCTCCCGCCTGGGGGGACGGTACTATCGGCTGGACCAATAAATTACGAGTTACCGCCAATGCGCAGAAGAAAATTTTCAAATGTGCTAAAGATACCCGCAGAGAATTTTCTTACTCATTGAATTGCAATGAAGTATATGTCAAGACAGGAGGTCCTGACAGTTGGCATGAGTCACAATTCTCCAGAGCTTCAGTCGGTTTGTCATCTTTAGTCCTGGTTGAAGAAACCGATACTGGAAGGTTCAGCGTTACGGATTCTGATCAGGATAATTATACTCAGGATACGACTCCGACTCAACCGCGGCATGGTTCCTCTGCATTTCTGTTCGTTGACGGACACGCCGAGAGTGCCAGGTTTTTCGACGCCACCAAAATGACCTATTATACAGACAAAATGGCTGCCTGGGTCCCCTAAGTCAACTGCGGATTGCGAATACGGCTCGATAGAGCAAAACCGAAGTGGGAAAAAACTGTTTTTTTTCACTCATCCATTAGTAATTCCCCTTATCAGTAATACCTTTAATAAGCTAAGGTTAAATCGGGATTTTTTTATATGTTTCAACAACATAATGTCATTACCGCCATAGAAATCGGCACCTCCAAAATATGTGTTTTAATTGGAGAAACCTCCGCTGATAAAAAACTGGCGGTAATCGGTTTCGGGGAATGTCCATCAAATAATTCAGTCATCAAGGGCGAAATCGTCGATATGGACACCGCGCTTGAACAACTCATCAAAGCTGTTTTACAGGCGGACGAAAGCTCGAACCGCGCGATAAACGACAGCAATATAATCGCCATATCAATAACTGGATCAAGTATTTTATCATATCAGGGTTCGGGGACAGTTTTCATACATAACGATGATCATCGCATCGGTGAAGAGGAAATCACTACAGCAGTTAAAAACGCGCAGTCAAATAATATCCCCTATGATAGAACGCTTATTAATTCCTTTGATTCGTATTTCCTGCTTGACGGACACAAGCGCGTTCGCAACCCAAGCGATATGACCGCACACAAACTTGAAGTCTGTATTCACGCTGTTCACGGCAAAAGCAATCAAATCGAAAATTTTTATTCATTGCTCCGCGATGCCGGCTTTGATGATGATCCCGCGCCGGTTTTCAGCGGCATAGCTTCCGCCTATGGAGTTTTGACCGAGGAAGAAAAGGAAAACGGCGCTTTACTGCTGGATATCGGCGCCGGCACCTGCGAATACCTTGCCATATTCAATATGGGAATACTTGCCAGCGGAATTTTGCCGGTGGGTTTCGAACACCTCGCGAACGATCTCTCCCTGGGCTTGGATTTACACATATCGGATTGCCGGAAATTGCTTCAGGAAGGAACTATCGTCGAACACACCCGGGGGCGTAAACCCTTTATTGAAACCCGGGCAAACCCGGGCGGCATACGCAAAATACCCTTAACTTCATTTGAAAAAATCATTGATTTACGTTTACGGGAAATTTTCCAGATTATTCACGGGAAGCTCGTAACCCAGAACATTTTACAGAATCTCAGTTCCGGCGGGGTACTGAGCGGCGGCGGAGCGCTGCTGCCGCGCAGCTCCGAATTGTTCCGCGAAGTATTTAATCTACCGGTTCGCGTCGGGCAGCCATTTGCGGCAAACGGTGCCGCCGCCGGATTGGAAAATCCGCGCTACGCTACGGTTTGGGGTACTTTAAAATTCGCTGAGGAATTCAATCAAATTGTCAATTCCAAACAAAAAAACAGTATTACTGAAAAAATATTGAACAGCGCGGACGGTGCGGCCAGCCGCTTTTTGCGCTCACTTTCAGATGTATGTAAATCCCTTAAAATTTAAAGCACATGGAACAACAAACAGAAAATAACGGACCAATTACAGTAATAGGACTTGGCGGTGCCGGAGTCAGAATAGTCAGCCGATTGGCTGATTCCCCGCATGCCGCGCATTTAAAATTGCTGGCAATTGATACTGATTCAAGCATTCTGGACGAGTGCCCCTTGGACAGCAGTCAAAAATTCCTCGCCGACAGTAAATGGCGTCAAGGCAAAGGCTGCGGCGGCAATGTTCTTGAAGGCCAACGCTCAATATCCCGTGAACGCGCTCACATTGAAGACCTTATCAGCGACAGTTCCTTGTTGATTGTTACCGGCGGACTCGGCGGCGGCACCGCGACCGGCGGCGTCGCGGCATTTGCCGGAATCGCCGGAAAACTGAAAATTTCATCAATATTTATTATTACCATGCCTTTCTCGCTGGAAGGGCACAGTAAACGCCGGACAGCCGAAAACGGCATTAAGGAATTATTGCCGGTAGCGGATGTCCTGTTATATCTGCCTAACGATTTGTTATTTTCCCGCCTGCCGGGCGACACTCACGTCGACGAAGCCTTCAAAATGGCCGACCAGGAAGTTGCCGGAACAATTATCGGCGTCAGTGAAATCATTCGCCATAACAATTTACTCGCCGCCAACTTGAGCGATATCCGGGAAGTCCTGAATAAACGCAAAAGTTTTGCCAGTATAGGCGTGGGCACGGCAACTGCGGATGACGGCTTGAATCGAAACCACATCGCGCTGCAGCGCATGCTGGATTCTCCTTTGCTCGGCGGTGTGGAAAAATTGAAAGAGGCCGATACAGTTATTGTTTCATTAACCGGCGGCAATGATTTAAAAATTGACGAAACTAAGAAAACTCTCGAGGCGTTTGAAAAATTTATCCGTCCGGAATGTCATTTAATTGTTGGTGCCAATACTGCCGCAAGTTACGACGGAAAAATTCAAATAACCGCGATAGCGATAAAATTTGATGAGCAGAAAAGGAAAGAAGAAATATCTCAAAATCCAAATTTTATGCCTGAAAAACCGCAACTCACGGAGGATAAACCAAAATTAGACAGTCTTTTCGGGACGGAATTGGAACAGGCGGAATTACCGCTGCAGAATATTTCCAGAGGAATCTTTCTGAACAGTTCGCCGGTAACCCATCAGGGCGAAGACCTTGACGTACCAAGCTTCCAGCGAAAAGGAATCATTATTGACAAAGGTTAAAGCTCCGGCGGCTTGATTCTTAGTATTCTTAATATATAATAAGTGAAACAGTTGTGAGTTTACTGATAACTGATAACAAATTAAAAAAAAAGGTGTAATCATGACAAAGGCAGTAAATCTCGCAAAAATAATTGGTGGAATTATCGTCGTATTAGTTATCATTTTTCTGGTGCTTGCCAAAGGCTTTATCGGTAGAAATGACGTCCAGAATTTCCAAATAATCCAGTCTATTGACGGCAATATAGAAATCCGGACCATTGGCGGCTATTATACCAAATTATTTCCAAAAATATGGACCTATCCTAAAGTCGTTAATGTCTTCTTTTCCGCCGATGTGCGTGAAGGTTCCCCGTCTGATGAATCCATCTCGGTTCGCTTTAAAAATAAAGGAACCGGACAATTCAGTACCCGCGTGACCTATCGTCTGCTCGGCCCTAAGGAGGAAGTGATGAAAATGCACGAAAACTGCGGTGGAAATACAGAAATCGCGGATGGAATCGTTCTTTCCAAACTCAAAGAAATAGCCCGTGTCGCGGCTTCTCAAATGACTTCTTCTGAAGCGATTGAACAACAGGAAAAATTTATTGCCGATATCAGAAAACAATTCGTCGGCAACATATCTTTGAAAGGAATGGGGATAACCGTTGACAAAGTCGAACTTACTGACTTGAACTTTGACAGTGATACGCTTGCTCTTTTTAAGGCACAGCAAAAAGCGATCCTGCTGGGTAAACAGGCTGAATCAAAAGAAATTCAGTACAAGATGGAATTAAAGGAAACTATGGCGAAATACAAAAAACAAATCGCTGAAGAAAGCGGTAAAGCTGAAATGGAAAAAATGAAAGCCGTTACCGATGCCCAACGCGAAAAAGAACTTGCCGAAATCGCTGCGAACAAAAAAGTTTCCGTCGCCGAATTCGAAAAGAAAGAAGCTCTGATAAGACAACAAAAACTCGTCGAGATTGCCGGGCTGGTAAAGGAAGAAGCCCTGGTAAAAGCCAGACAACAAGAAGAAGTTGCCCAGATAGAACTTGTTCAGGCAAAACTTGACGCGCAAACAAAGATCGCGCTTGCCGAAGCCAAACAAAAAGAAATCCAACTATCAGGTGCCATCACCGAAAGAGAAAAAGTCCTCGCGGAAATCCTGGCGAACAAACAGGTTGCCGTCGCCAAAGCTTACGGCACTGCTGTTGCCGGAGCGACATTCCCGAAAACTATAATTGTCGGTTCCGGAAAAGATTCCGGAGATGCCGGTTTATTTAAAATGTGGCTGATGTCCATGATTGACAAAAATAAACCCGCGGCCGCGACTAAATAATTTTCATTAAAAAACTATCGAAGGAGAAGAAATTTTGAAAAAGCTGCTTATAGGAATGTGTTTCCTGTTCATGTTAAACGGATTTAATGCTTTTGCGGCAGCAAAAACCGGCAAAAAAACGAGTGTCAAACCCGCTTTGCCGGTGGTGCTTATCAAGACCTCCATGGGGGACATCAAAGTCGAACTTTATCCGGACAGAGCCCCCTTGACCGTAAAAAACTTTTTAATGTATGTAGACGCAAAACAATATAATGGAACAATATTTCACCGGGTTATTCCTGGTTTCATGATTCAAGGCGGCGGCTTTGACGAATATTTAACAAAAAAAGAAACCGGAAAACCCGTTAAAAATGAGGCCGACAACGGCTTAAGCAACAAACGCGGGACAATCGCCATGGCGAGAACCAGCGCTGTTGACAGTGCCACCAATCAGTTTTTCATCAATCTGAAAAATAATGCTTTCCTTGATTACAGAAACAAAAGCTCAAGCGCCTATGGTTACTGCGTTTTCGGCAAAGTCATCGCCGGCATGGAGGTGCTTGATAAAATCAGCAAAGTCAAAACGACACGCAAAAAACATTACAGTGACGTCCCGCAAAAGACTATAATTATCAAAGAAATCGTCAGAGTTAAATAAGTTTCCGCCAGTCGCGAAATGAAAACTTTTGCTGAAACCGCTATTCCGCACCAGGCCGTCAACCGTCATTTTCCGGCGCGTCGCAAGACTCGCCCCGGTGAGATATCCACAGCATAAAGTTTACTCCTCGAATTCAAAGTGGTATTTATTCAAATTGAGTTCAGCTTTCATTTCGATGATATGCTTTTGCAGTGCCGGGTTCACCGGAACACCTTTGTCTTTGCGTTCCAGCCAGACGAGATATTCTTTTTCGCCGGCGGTGTAGATACGCTCATATCCGGGAGCGACTTTGGAATTTCGCAGGCCGCGCAGAATATCCCCGGTAGTTTTCCTGAACTCAGCCGGGTCAATAAAAGCCTTAATATCAATCGCGATGAAAAAATGGCCCAGTCGATACGGGCATCTGGCGCCGTTCGCATCGTAACCGAGCAGGCCTTTCATAAATGCCCCCTGCTGCAGCGCCGCCGACAAAATCTCAACGACCGTCGCATAGCCGTAACCTTTATAACCGCCGCCGTCTTCGCCAATTCCGCCAAGCGGAGTAAGCGCCGCCGTACCTTTTACCAGGTCCTGCAGAATCAGGTGGGTGTCGGTACGCGTGTTTCCATCCCGGCCGATCACCCAGCCCGGCGGAATATCTTTACCCGCGCGGTCATAAACCTCAAGCTTGCCGCGCTGCGAAATACTCGTCGCGCAGTCGAGGAAAAACGGAAATTCCTCATCCGAAGGCATGCCAAAAGTCAAAGGATTGGTTCCCAGCATGTTTTCAACGCCGAAAGTCGGCGCGATCGAAGGCCGCGCGTTTGTTCCGCTAATACCGATCATATCGTTTTCTATCGCCATCAAAGAGTAATAACCGGCAATGCCGTAGTGGGTGGAGTTACGGACGGCGACCATTCCCATGCCGTATTTTCCGGCTTTGTCAATAGCCATCCGCATGGCGCGTTTACCGATAACCTGCCCCATGCCGTCATGTCCGTCAATTACCGCGGTGGCGGGCCCTTCACGAACGACCTCAAAATCCGTTACCGCATTCTGGATACCAAGTTTGATGCGATCATAATAAATAGCTTTAAGCCTGCCGATTCCATGCGAATCAATACCGCGTTTATCGGCCGAAATCAAAACATCCGCACAAATTGCGGCATCCGCTTCCGGCACTCCGACGCCGATAAAAACGTCGCGCATGAAAGCTTCCATCTTATCAAACGACACCCAGTAAATATCATTGGACATGGATTCAAACCTTTTTTTAATATTTCGTTTACAATTGCCGCTAATAACATAACGCAAAAAAAAATGTTTGCCAATAATAATCATGTTCAAGCTTTATTCCGGTTTTAAAAGGGACTATTTTCAAGATAATGCCGGATTTACATGAATTGCACTTGCATTAGAAAATAGACATAATAATATAGATAGAACCTTTTAGTTTGGAAAGAGTAATTTTATGGCTTACAGCAAAACGAAGATTATCTATTTAAGCGGCCCGATTATGGACGAACACGCCGGACAGGCCCGCGAGTGGCGCGAAACCGCTAAAAAATTATTAGCGGCCCGGTTTAAAACTCTTGACCCGATGCGGCGCAAGTTTGTCGACCGGCAAGTCGACAGCGCTAACGAAATCGTTGAATTTGATTTGCAGGACGTTCGCGATGCCGACATTATCCTGGCCAATTACAATAAAGCAAGTATCGGTACGAGTATGGAAGTATTCTACGCCTCACATGGTCTCGGCAAATTTGTAGTAGCATTTTCACCCTTTGAATTCAAAGACTGCAGTCCGTGGATGGCCCGCTACTGCACTAAAATCCTTGTTTCCCTTGAAGAAGCGTGTGAATATATCAACACCCATTTCTGCGTGCTGGAGGATGATTAATAAGCCGGCAGGCGCAGCCATACACCGCGGCATTAATTCAAAGATTTTGCTTCGTTCAGGACTCTGATTCGTCTTCCGGGGCGCGGGAACTTGATTACTATTGCGGTCCCCTCGCCTTCTCTGGTGTCGACACTCATCTCGGCGCCGTGTTCGCGCAAAACCCGCTCGATAATCATCATGCCTAAACCGGTTCCGCCTTTTTTGAAGGACTTGAAGGGATCAAACATGCACTTGAGTTTATCGGCGCTGATACCGCCGCCGGTATCGATAAATTCTAAAATCACATAATCATCATCATAAAAACCGTTGACGATAATCTCTCCACCCTGCGGCATCGCTTGAACCGCGTTGCGTAAAACGTTGAAAAACGCTTGTTTCAATTGAGAAATGTCGCCGTATATTTTCGGCAGAATTTTGGGCCAGTTGCATTTTACGGAAATATCTTTAGTTTCTATCTCGCGCTGCATGAAGGTCAATGTATCAATAATTACATCTTTTATGTTAAGGTCAAGCATCGCGGCTTCTCCCGGACGGATAGCGTGCAGAAACTGATTGATTATGTTGTCAAGCCGTTCGACTTCATTACGGCAGGCTCTCAGCATTTCCCGCGACTCTTCAATATCAGGCTTTTTCTCCGGTTCGAACATGCGATTCAATAATTGCAGATTCAGGTACAGGCTGTTCAGGGGATTGCCGATTTCATGCGCAACCTCCCCGGCCAGCATTGAAACATAATTAGACGTTTCCGTCTGCAATTCCTGCAGCGTACGCTGACGCGATTCGCTTACGTCACGCAAAATCACCGTCGCGAAACCGCTGTCTTCAGCATGCGGCACTAAATAAAACTGCAAATAACGGTGTTTGGGATATATAATTTCAATTTCCTGCCTTGACATGCGCGTCCATTCCTCCTCATCCTGTTTGAGTATCCGGTACCAGTCAATATTTCGCAGGAATTGCGACAAACGAATCTTTCCAATATCATCCGGCAGCCCCAGCAGGTTCTTAGCCGCCTGGTTATGATAACGTATCCGCAAACGCCGGTCGATAACTAAAATACCTTCTTCAACCGCGTTGAAAATAGTTTCAAAAAATCCTTTTTCCCGCGATAAATGCAGAATATATGCCTGTAAACTGTTCGCGTCCATACTGTCGACACGCTCAATAAACCGATCAAGAAAACTTTTTTTGTTTTTCAGAACCATAATAATCACTGTAAAATTGAAATTCGCTCCCTCAATTTGACACTGTTCCGCGCAGATGTCAAGCTTAGCCGAAAAAAAAACCAAATTAGATTGAATTTGTCATAAAAACTAATATCCTATATTAAGCGAGGCAATTTCTTTATGAAAAATAAATTTTTTTATGTTGGCTTAAGTTTGGTCGTCCCGGGAATGGGGCAGTTATCGGCAAAGCGTTATATTCGCGGCACAATCCAGGTACTGGGCTCAGTGGGCGCGATATTATGGCTCGCCGCCGAGGTGATATTACCGCTTATAAATTTCTACAGCGGTGATATTCTCAACAACGAACTCCCCAAAATAAGCTTTAGTTCAATGCTTGCGCCAATATTCTTTTTCTTCGCCGTATTAGCCTGGAGCATCATTGACCTGATGTTCGGCTTTAATAAAACGAAGCGCGGAAAAACAGAATAGCGTCAGGGAGGAATTTATGCGGCATACTTCAGGTTTTACTTTTTTGCTGAGCGGCTGTCTGCTCTGCTGTGCGGGCGCCGCACTTGCTAAAAACACTATAGAATGGGAAAACGATACTCCGGCGGTAAAAATCAAAGCAAGTGGTTTATTCAGCAAAACCCCGGCTCCCGGGCTGCAAAACAGCAAAAACGCCCCCCGTGGTTCTCTTGCAAGGATTTTAGCTGTGGACTTTTACCGTTTCGATTGGCGTCCGCGCTGGAACTTTCTCGGCCTGGGCGGCGCGATTCTGCCCTTCGCCCTGGTGAGCGTTGACGAAAGCGTTTTGGGAATAGTCGAAACCCTCCCGCAAAAGGACGCTCCCGCAAGTTCAGTAATCGTCTTTATAAATCTTTATAATTTACGTGTGATTAATTATCTGTCCATGCCGGGAAAAAACGTTCGTAAATTCTGTTTTGTGCCTTTTTCCCGCAATGTAGTCTGTCTGATAAAATCCCCTTACGACAAATACAATCTCCAGGCGACATTTCAACTGCGGACAATGAATACCCGTACCGGCGGAAGTATTTCCAGCTCTCCAGTATTCAGGGAGCAAGTCAGCGCTTTATGCAGTTCCGCGGACGGCGGCAGGCTTTTCGTCACCTTCAAAAATTCCAACAAGGCTGAAATTTATGATCCGAAGAAACTTTCCAAAGCCACGGGAACATTTAAAACCGTGGATAATCCGGTCAGCATAAAGCGCAGCGCGAATGGCAAAAAGCTGGTGATTGCCGGTTCCGGCAAGGTACAAATATTCAATATAGAACGGCAGGCCGTTCCCGAAAAAACTATTGACCTTCCTGAATCATTTCATCCGGAAAAGCTGGTTTTATGTTCAAATGACGCTTCAAGCTTTTTGTTGTCGCGTTCCGGCGGCGCAAGCTATTTCTACGCTGGAAACAAGTTCATCAAGCTGTGCAAGCGTTCCGACGCCGACATCGGCTGGAGTATTTCCGAACAGCGCATTCTTATCGCAACGCCCAAAAAATCAACTATTTCCATCTATGACCCCATGCAACTGGAAACTCCTGAAATGCGGTTCAAATTCCGCAAATTACACCCGTCCACCCAGGGTAAACTACATAAAATAATTTGTTTGCCGGGCCGCGGGGCGGGCATCGCCATACTGGACAAGCGCGGAAGCTTATTACGCATCTACCGCAAGGGCAAACGATGGAAGAAAGAGATAATCATCAACCAGCCGAAGCCGCAATAAGAAAAAAATTAAAAAATGTGGTTCAGCGGCGAAACGCTGGACTCAATCTTTTTATCAATGTAGCACAAGCGTCCCGGTTGTGGATATTCTCAAGCGGGACGCTTGAGCTACATTCTTACGGTATGCAATGAATTCACATGCCAACTGCCGTCGTTCGCTTTCAGGCCGGTCAAACAAATGAATACCTCTCCCGCTTTGACTATTTTGTTTTTCCGCAGTAAATTTTTCAATAACTCCAGAGCTCTTTGCGCTTCATCACTGCTGGCCGGATGTTCACCCTCCAGGAGCAGCGGCACGACTTTATTATAGGCCGCCATGCGATGATAAGTCGTTTCCGAATAGGTCGCGGCGTAAATTTTCGTTTCCGGCCGGTATTTTGATAAAATGCGCACACTTTCACCCGTCGTGGTCAGCACCGCAATAGCTTTTTCGTTAAGTTCATGCGACAAAAATGACGCGCTCAGACACATCGCCCGCGAAACTTCCAGCTTTTTGTCATAAACTATATCAGCAAAAAAATCTTCGCCGGCAAGCATTTGCTCAGCCTCGGAAACGATTGAACTCATCGCCCTTACCGCTTTAACCGGATATTTTCCCATCGCGCTTTCATTGGACAGCATAAGCAGGTCGGCGCCGTCTAAAACGCTGTTCGCCACATCACTGGCCTCGGCACGGGTCGGCAAAGGGTTTTCCGTCATTGATGAAAGCATTTCGGTAGCCACAATAGTCAACTTGCCTTTACGGTTGGCCGCTGAAATAATTCGTTTTTGCGCGGTCGGGACTTTCGCGAAAAATATTTCATCCGCCAAATCGCCGCGCGCGACCATGACGCCGTCCACGACGTCAATGATTTCATCCAGATTTTCCAGGGCTTCCGGTTTTTCCAGTTTGGCGATAATCGGGATATGGCCGCCGCCGTGCCGCCGCAAATGCCTTTTCAAAGTGAGTATGTCCGCCGCGGAACGAACAAATGACTGCGCGATAAAGTCCACGCCGAGCTCGATTCCCAGCAGCGCGTCTTTTTTGTCTTTAGCCGTAACCGACGGGAGGGAAATTGTCGTATAGGGTAAATTTATCCCCTTGCCGGTCAAAATAGTTCCGCCGGCCTTGACAATGCAATGAACTTCTTTTCTGGCGGAATCCACTTTTTTCACCCGCAGAATAATACGTCCGTCCATCATTAAAATAGTTTTCCCGGCCACGGTGTCGGCGGCGATATGCCGGTAAGTCGTCGGCAGGCAAAACTTTTCGCGGTGCACAGTTCTGCCCGACAAAATGAGCGTATCGCCGATTTTCACTTCAACATCTTCAGTCAGTTTCCCGACACGAATTTTAGGCCCCTGTAAATCCTGCATAACCGCGACCGCCCTGCCGGCTTTTCGCGCTGCTTTTCTGATCCGCTTAAATTTTTCGCGCTGCTCATCGTGAGTTCCGAAGGAGAAATTAAGCCGGCAGACATCCACGCCCGCCCGAAACATTTTTCGCAGCATTTCACTGCTCTCACATGCCGGCCCGATTGTCGCGATAATTTTTGTATTTTTCATATTCACCTCATTGCCGCAGCGCTTTGAAAACCGCGCTGCCTCTGGTTAAATCTATATGGGATAAAGCCAGCATGATATAATCTCCGCACTGAAAGCTTTTCCCCCCTGCCCGGTCAATCAATTGATTGCCGTCCCGGCGAAAACTGCCGCCTAAATTTTCCAGCGGCACAAAACCGTATATTCCCAGATCCTGAATATCAACGAGCATTCCCGCCGCAATAATTTTAGAAACAATACCTTCGTGCGCATTTTCCAGCCCGCCGGCCATTTCCTGTTCGAGATAACGCAGTTTCAGGCGATCTGTGGCGGTAAAATAGGCTTCATCGCAATTCGCTTCTTTATCCGAGCAGTGCTGCGCAATCTTCGCGGCTGTTGATGTGGAACGCAGTTTACCGCCCGGAATTTCGTTTTCCCATAACTGCTGATGAACCATCAAATCAGAATAACGCCGGATCGGGCTGGTGAAATGACTGTAACGGTTTTTACCCAGACCAAAATGTAAATCAGGTTTTTCCTCGTACATGGCGCGTGCCATTGAGCGCAGAAACGCCCCCAGTATCGCGGGGCGCCTGGGATCGTCGGGCAAACTCTTCAAAAATTGATTGCAAACCTTCCGGTTGCTCAAATCCCCGGGATAAATACCAAAAGTCTCCATGGCTATTTCCGAAAACTCAGCCAGTTTATCCGGGTTCGGTTCAGGATGCACCCGGTAAAGAGCGGGTATTGATTTACTTGCCGTTTCGATGGCGACCTGAGTATTGGCGGCGAGCATGAATTCTTCAATCAACTGATCAGCTTCCCGCTGTTCTTTGCGGACTATCCCGATAATTTTGTCTTCATTCTCGTTACAGATAACCCGGAATTCAGGGATTGCCATCTCCAGAAAATCTTCATGTTCCTGCCGGTAGCGCCGCATGTTGCGGTACAATTTTATGAGCATATCCAGGTTTCGGCAAAACTTATCGCTCCAGCCGGCGCCGCAAACATCCTGGTCAATATATTCCTGAACTTCATCATAAGTCAGGCGTTTATCGACCTTTATGATGCTGTGGCAGCGTTTTGACGAAACTATTCTGCCACTGTGTTTGTTGATCCTGAACAACACCGTATGCGCCCGAGAATCCCCGTCCGCAGTCAAACTGATTGCGGCGGTCAAACTTTTGGGCAGCATGGGCAATGTCCTGCCCGGCAGATACGAAGTAAAGGAGCGCTCGTAAGCGGCTTTGTCCCATTTGGAACCGGGAGCTATCCAGGTCGCGACATCCGCGATATGGACGCCTATTTCCAACTCGGAATCGTTTTCCGTCAAAGCAACAGATACCGCGTCGTCAAAATCTTTCGCGTCAAAAGGATCAATAGTTATCGTCATTTTGCCGCGCAGGTCCAGACGTTTTATTTTGCGCGGTTCAAACCGGGCGGCGGCGTCATTTTCTTCCTCCGTATAAGGCGGCGGCAAATCAAATTCCCGGCATATCGCGTCCAGGTCGCCCTTTACTGAACCGGCATTACTGATGCGGTCAACGATTACTCCTTTGTGCAGGGTGTCGGCGCGCGCGTATTCATCGTGCAGGAGTTTCACCTCGACCCATTCGCCGCGTTTCGCGCCATTGAGACTGCCGGAAATTTTTATATCTTCATTGATGCGCTTGTTGAGCGCGCGTATTTTGTGTCCGGCAATGACCTCGCCGACAAGCGTTTCCCGGGCCCGGTCAATAATATTCTGTATGCGTCCGGCCGGGCCGCGATCACTGTTTTTATCGGACTCGCGGCCGGGCAGTATCTCAACTTCAACGATATCGCCGTCCATCGCGGAATTAATAAATTGCGGAGGAATGAATATATCCTGAACTTTCCCCTCTGCGTCAGGATCAGCGCCCAGCGGGGCAACAAAGCCCAGACCGCCGGAAGTAAGCGTAATTTTTCCACGCAGCAATAGCTTTTTCTTTTTAAAAGCAGCTTTGCGGTGTTTTTGTTTCTTATTTATATCTTTGTGCCGGCGTAATTTACTTTTATTCTTCATTTTTACTCTTTATATTATTTAGTTTTATAAAAAAGATACTCCACTTAGCTTTATTTGCCAAACTCATTTGACAAAAAACATTCAACAAGTAGATTGTCAGACAGTGATTAATACATAATGGACATCTGGTCATGACTATAAAAAAGAAAAAAAATGTTTGCAGTTTCCGCAAAATGAAGCAGAACGGCGAAAAAATAGTTGCCGTAACCGCCTACGACGCCCCCAGCGCCAGACTTGCCGATGATGCCGGCGTGGATTTTTTATTAATCGGCGATTCAATGGCAATGACCGTACTTGGCTACGAAAATACTTTACCGCTGACCATGGATGAATCCCTGCATCACTGCAAAGCCGCCCGCCGCGGCGCCCCGGACGCTTTTATCGTCGGCGACATGCCGTTCATGAGCTACCAGGTGTCCTGTTCCAACGCCTTGAGCAATGCGGCCCGCTACATCAAGGAAGCCAATTGCGACGCGGTAAAACTTGAAGGCGGCACTTACGCGGTCGCGGTAGTCGAGCGCTTAGTCACCGCGGGTATACCGGTAGTAGGACATATCGGCTTACTGCCGCAGCAGGTTCTCGCCGCCGGCGGTTACAAAATCGCCGGAAAAACCCCGGAAGGCGCCGAACAGCTTTTAGCGGACGCCAAAGCCCTGGAAAAAGCCGGTGCGTTTTGCGTGGTACTTGAGGGTATCCCCGCCGAAGTCAGCAGACAAATTACTGAATCAATAAGCATTCCGACCATTGGAATTGGGGCCGGAGTGCATTGTGACGGCCAAATTCAGGTATTAAATGACATATTAGGTTTATTCAGCGATTTCATCCCCAGACACGCCAAGCGTTACGCGAATATCGCCCAGGCCGTCAGCGATGCCCTGCGCCGCTACTCCAAAGAAATACGCAACAGCGAATTCCCCGGCAAAGATCATTCCTTTTAGAATATAAGGCTGTCACATCATTATCTAAAAGACATCCCACGCACATTTGTTTTTGTAAAAATTGATTTTCAATTCAGGGAATTCATCAGCGAGTATGGCGGTAAATTTTTCCAGTCCGTTATTTTCACTTATTTCATGGCTTGTTTCAATCGTTGGAATTCCACATTCCCTGGCGAACCTGAAACCGTAATTGTCTGATTCACCAGCAATAAACACATCGCAATTCTGTTCAATAAGTGCCTGTTGGTACCCTACATTCACGAAGAGTCCAAGCCCGCCCCAGGGTAAGCCGACTCGTGATACTTTCCGGTTCAGGCCGCTAACTGTTGAAACGCGGACATACGGCATTCCCAGGCGCTCTTTGACCCGCCTGATTAAATCTCCCAGCGAACATTGAGGAATATCAAAAACCTTTACCAGGCCATCTTCGAAAGATGCTTTTCCGAGTCCCAGATCTTCTGCAAATGTGTCAAATATAGAGATTTCATCCGCGGAACCATGAATTCGCAAACAGGATAAATCATACTTTTCAAGCAACTCTTTTCTTTGCCGGTTAACCTGCCAGTTTTCCCATCCGTCGGGTTTATCCGGGCTGTTTACAACATCATAAGGATAATATAAACTTTCATGGCATATCAGCAGATTATGTCCCGCTTCGCCAGCGGAATGGATAGCCTGCGGTGTCGCCATCCAACATACTGTTATGCCGTTTATTGCCGCATCCGGTACTCCGTAGTGAACGCCTTCATCCGCATTAAGGCTATGACCGGAAATTTTTTCAATTTTGCTGATTATATCCTTCGCCGTCATCATTTATTTCCTGTTTTATTATAATTTACTTAAGTTTTGCAGTTCGTTTTTCTGCTTGATATTATGATGCAATTTT
>CAZEXM010000057.1:0-16340 GCA_964515915.1 uncultured Victivallaceae bacterium | reverse complement strand
TTCAATGTTTGATCGTTCGTTTTTCGCTCAAATTTGAACTGCAAAACTTGAGATAATATTTTCAGGAACTTTTTTCAGAGCTTCCAGTATATCCGTCGTAATTCCAAGATGGAGACAATTGACTCCTGAGTCCAACATTGCGTCTAAATGCGCTAATGTGGAACCGCAGTTATGGAATATTACCTGGAAATTATCATCCTGTACTTTTTTTACAATCCGTTTTATGTATACAGATGCAAATTCTTTTAGGCCATCAGGCCACATTAACCCTGAAGCCGGCTCTGCCATTACAATACCGTCGGCTCCGGCCATTTTAAATGCGCTTGCGAAATTCGTAATATACTCTGTTGTTTTTTCAAGCAAACTATGCAACGTAGCAGGTTCCAGGAGAGACAGCTCCATGGTTTCCGAAACCCCGAATATTCGTGCCGCGAGAGAAAACGGACCGATAATACCGCCCATGACAAATGGATTGCCCGGCAAATCCTGCAATTTTTTTACCGTTTCCAAGGGAACATGAGTTCTTCCGGCATTCAGTTCTGGAACTTTTAATGCGTTAATTGCTTCCGCGTCAGTTGCGAGTCTGCCTTCTACAGTTGGAATGTCATCCTCGGCCATCTGAATCTGACACCCGAAAGCCTCTGCTTCCAGACTTAGGTCCATGGCAGTAAGAACAAAGGGCATACTATATCGTTTATGCATGGCCGAAACCGCTTCAAACTGAGCTATAGAGTTAGTGACTAATTCCTTTACTGTGTAATTGGCTAACTCCAAACCCGGATAAACCGCGACAGGCATTGCGAGACGCCCTGATGATGATACATTCTTTATAAAATTCTTCTTCATTTCTCATTATATCCTTTTCATTTCTTTGGTTTTTACCCAAATCAACGCGCCGAGTTCAACGTCAACTTTTTTTCCTTGCGGATTTTTAATCTTTTTGTCGCCGTCAATTAATGCCGCGAACCCCCACCATCCGGCTTTCGGCATCGCGTAGGAAAAAACGCCATTGGC
Source organism: uncultured Victivallaceae bacterium (assembly GCA_964515915.1). Lineage (GTDB taxonomy): Bacteria > Verrucomicrobiota > Lentisphaeria > Victivallales > Victivallaceae > JAHOYW01. The sequence continues at coordinate 15,326 of CAZEXM010000057.1, read as the reverse complement.
GTCGGCTTTAATAAGCTGTGTCGTATAAATACCATACGGCGCCTTATATTTTTTCCCTTCATTGTAATATTCCACTTCAACTTCCGCAAAAGGAACAGCTTTTCCGCCTTTCTTCACGATGCCTTGAAATATATTGTTTTTATAAAGGCTGTACGGTCGGGTCAAAGCTTCTATTTCAACGGGGAATCCGATCATATTATTCCAGCCTTCTCCAGCTTCCATAACATCAACGACAACTTTTGTATAGTGAATTATCATTTTTTCTTCCGACGCTTCCCAATAGGGGGCCGGTTCAATGTAAAATATGTAATCTCCCGGTTGCTTAAATGTGTAGTTAAGCTTAAAACATGTCTTGCCGGAAATTTTATAAGCTATTATTTTATCGAGCAGATTTATTTTTCTGTTTTGAAAACTTACTCCGAATTGAACAGGTTTTCCCATTTCCATAACCGGGCCCATATTCATTGGATGGGTGAAAATCGCCTTAATCACAATTAGCGCCGGGATGTCATCGATAATATCTTTGTCCGCTAATAATAATTGAAAATGCGCGTTTACAGTGAACGCGAGTATTGATAAGGTCGCCGCCAGCAGTTTTTTTGCTCTGTGTCCCATCTTTTTTCATCCGTTTTTGTTTTAAATATTGAGTATTACGAAAAGTTAATACGTAATAATATATTGTTTTTTTCATATTTCAAGCTATATTCAAAAAAAATGCAAAAAGGATTATTATTATGTCGGATTTAATAAGATTAAGTTTTTCAATAGAAAGGAATCTTTTTGAAAAACTGGAAAAAATAGTTAAACACAAGGCTTATGGAAATCGATCTGAATTCATTCGTGATATTATCCGGGATATGGTCGTTGCGGAAGAGTGGGATTCCAACGATGAAATCATAGCGACGATCACCCTGGTATTTGATCATCACAAAAAAGAACTTGGAAAAAAACTTACCGATGTTCAACACAAATTTCACGATATAGTCCTTGCCTCCACCCATGTCCATTTAACCCATGATATATGTGTGGAAATGATAATGGTCCATGGTTCTTCAAAAGCAGTTAACCAACTTGCGGATAAGCTTCGTCAGCAGAAGGGCGTTTTGCATGCGGGCCTGACGATGAGCTCTACAGCCCAAAAACTGAATGAAGCGTCGTGAGCGGAGAAATACCGCTATTGTATTATCAACAAAAACAAAATACTTCGCGTCTTTGTGCCCTGGCGGGATATTTTTATCGTTTTTCTAATGCAAATATAACATAAGTACTTGATATTTACGCTTTTTTTAACTATAATCATAGTTATACGTATGCTGTTAAAAGTAATTAAAGTAAAGAAGCACTTATGCTTAAGGAATTGAGATGCTTTATGCACCAGATTAAAGAAACAGTTTTTCAGGAAAATTCTCAGGAATTGCAAGAGCCTTGCAGATACAAGGTGCTGCTGCTTAATGATGATTATACAACAATGGATTTTGTCGTCATGGTCTTGATGGTTGTCTTTCGCAGATCACTGGAAGAATCACAAAAAATTATGTTTAATGTCCACAAAAACGGTAAAGGGCTTTGCGGCATATATGCTTTTGAGGTGGCGGAAACCAAAGCTGTGCAGGTCGGCGCTATGGCGGAACAGCATAAGTTCCCGTTAAAATGCAGCCTTGAAGAGGAGTAAATATGGACACGATGCCTCTGCCTACCTCTGAACTTAGAGAAATTCTCTCTAAATCTGCTAATTTCGCTGTCGAACTCAAACATGAAATGATTCTTGCGGAACATTTGCTGTTTGTGATGAGCAAAGACGAAAAAATAGAATATCTTTTCGACAGTTTTCACCTGGACACCGGCGGACTGCGCGAAAACTTGTGGCAGTTCCTCGACAAAAAGATAGAGAAAATAAATACTAATATTCCTCCGGTTGAATCGGTTACTTTTAATCGCATTTTGCATAATTCCCTGAACCGGGCGGCCTCTTGCGAAAAAGAAAATATCGGCGTTATCGACGTATTTGTCTCTTTGCTGGACGAAAGACAATCCCATGCCTGTTATTTCCTGCAGCAAGCGGGAATTAAACGTTATCAAGTCATTAAAGAAATTACCAGCGATGATTTTTATCAGCAGGACGAAAACGATTTTGACGAATTCAACATATTTCCTGATTTTGAGGAGATGGGTATTGAATTGGAAGACGAGGAGGAAGAGGAAGCCGATGAGCTTGCGCCCGAAGAACTCCCGGAAAAAACCGTCAAAAAACCGGCATTTAAATATTTGCGCCGTTTTTCTGTAAACCTGACAGAACTGGCAAAGCAGGGAACAATAGACCCGATAATCGGCAGAAAAGCGGAATTACAACGGGTCATGCAAGTACTTTGCCGCCGCAAAAAGAATAATCCGGTACTCGTCGGTGAAGCCGGTGTCGGCAAAACTGCTATTGTTGAAGGTTTGGCTTTGGCAATTGTCGGGGAAGAAGTCCCCAAACGGCTGAAAAACTATAATATCTGGGCGTTGGACATGGGCGCGTTGATCGCGGGAACAAAGTTTCGCGGAGAATTTGAAGAACGCTTAAAAAGAGTTATTGATGACCTGAAAAAATGTAAAAAAGCGATTTTATTTGTCGATGAAATCCATGTCGTTGTAGGGGCGGGAGCGGTTAGCGCGGGTTCGCTTGACGCGTCAAACATACTTAAGCCGGCACTTAGCTCCGGACATATAAAATGCATTGGCATAACTACTTACGATGATTACAAAAATCACATTTTAAAAGATAAAGCCTTCAGCCGCCGTTTTCAAAAAGTTGATGTTGTGGAACCGTCGAAAGAAGATACTATCGCGATTTTAAAAGGTTTAAAGCCTTATTATGAAAAGCATTACGAAACCAAATTTTCAGTCAAAGCCCTTACTCAAGCGGTAATTTTGAGTGCCCGTCATATTAATGACCGTTTTCTGCCGGACAAAGCTATCGATGTAATAGACGAAGCCGGAGCCAGAAACACTTTACTTGACGATAAGTGTCATAAGCTTATAGACGTCAGAGCCATTGAAGCGGTGATTGCGCAAATGGCGAATATCCCGCCCGCCAGGATCAGTGATTCCGACAACAAAAAACTTTCTTTGCTTGAAGATAATTTGCGCGCCGTGGTTTTCGGACAGAACAAAGCTGTAAACAAAGTTTCCACCGCGGTAAAAATAGCTCGCGCCGGTATCGGCAATAAAGAAAAACCGATGGGGTCATTTTTATTCTGCGGCCCTACCGGCTGCGGCAAAACTGAACTGGCCCGCCAGCTCGCCGGTACAATGGGAATTTCATTTGTCCGTTTTGACATGAGTGAGTATTCTGAAAAACATACCGTTTCCAAATTAATCGGCAGTCCGCCGGGCTATGTCGGGTTTGAACAATCCGGCTTGCTGACCGAGGCGTTGCTTCGCTCCCCGCACAGCGTCATTCTAATGGACGAAATCGAAAAAGCCCACGCTGATATTTACAACATTCTTCTGCAGATAATGGATTACGGAACTTTAACCGACAATAACGGACGTAAGGCGGATTTCCGTAACGCCATAATTATAATGACCAGTAACGTCGGCGCCAGACAGCTTGACGCCAACATCATTGGTTTCAGCGGGAATACGCAGACTGAACTGGCGACGCGCAAAGAGGTGGAAAAATATTTTTCACCTGAGTTCCGCAATCGTCTGGATTCAATTGTCTATTTCAATTCATTGTCATTGGAGCTGATGAAAAAGATTGTCAGGAAATTTATCACTTCCTTATCGCTTGAACTGCAGGCGCGTAAAATTTCACTGCAATTAACCAACGCGGCGGTTGAATGGTTTGCCAACCACGGCTACGACCCCAAAATGGGCGCTCGTCCTCTGGAACGCATTATCAAAAAAGAAATCCAGGAAAAATTGGCCAATGAAATTCTATTCGGCAAATTGAGCAAAGGCGGTAAAGTCAAAGTCGCCACCAAAGGCAAAGCCCTGACCCTCAAAATCCTTTGAAGCTAATTGAAATAATTGAGAAAAAATTAAAAAAAGCAATTCGACAGCTAATAAAAGAGGCTGGGTCAGAAATAGAGCTGAGTCGGCGTTTTCCAGTGCCTTCAGGCGCTTTTTAGGTCGCTAAAGCTTCCCGAGACCCCGCCTGAAGGCGGGACTACAAACAAATTGGAACGCTCTCGCGGGAAATATGTGCTGTGGATTGTTTCGCCTTTGGCGACCGCTCATAGCCCCGCCTGAAGGCGGGACTACAAACAAATTGGAACGCTCTCGCGGGAAATATGTGCTGTGGATTGTTTCGCCTTTGGCGACCGCTCATAGCCGCGGGGCCTAGTCGTTTTCGCCCGACAGTCGCCCAAACATAAGTTTGGATCATATATTTTCGTCGCTTCGCGTCGACCAGCGGGTTGCCGCTGGACCCAATTTGTATTTTTGTTTTTTTCTTTTTTTGTTTTACAAGGTCTGATTCCGTGTTAAATTATAAAAACAGCTTATTTTATGGAGTTAGAATGGAATCAGTCCGGGACTTTGAAAAATCTAATAAATTTCATTTAATCAGTTCCAACCGATTGGAAAATTTGACCGCCGATCTCGCCGGACGCATGAATTCCACTTGCGGTAAAACTATTCTCGCCCCCGAAACAATTATTGTGCAAAGCCGCGGCATGGAACGCTATCTGCGCTTGGAACTGGCCGGAATTCAAGGTGTTTCAGCGAATATGGAATTCCCGTTTCCACAAAAATTCGCCTCGGAATACGTTTTGAAACCCTTGCTCAACGGTAAAAAAGAAAATACGCTCGACCTGGGTGTTTTTGCCTGGGATATTTTTAATGCATTGCCGGAGCTGACCGAAAAAAATGATGATTTTAAAACCTTGCGCTCGTATTTGACGGACGATCCGTCCGGAATTAAAACCTTTCAGCTTTCACGGCGCATAGCGAATCTCTTTGAACAATATATGGTTTTTCGCCCTGATATCGTGCGTAAATGGTCTTTCGATAATAACCCGCTCAGCGAAAACAGCCATAGCGTCTGGCAGGCTGAACTGTGGCGAAAAGTCGTGCCCTGCTATAAAGGATTTCATTTCGCCGACCTCTACCGTAACTTTCTGCAATGCACTTACCCCGGTATGTACGGTGAACCCGCCCTGAAAGAAGCGGATTTTGAGAAAATGAAAAAACTCAAACGGATATTTTTGTTCGGCTTCTCGGCGCTGGCTCCGGTTTTTCTGGATTTGTTTCTGGGCGTGTCGAAATACATTGAGGTTTATTTTTACTACCTTAATCCTTGTGAGGCCGAGTGGCAGTACGATTTGAGCGAACGCGCTAAACTGCATTTGCAAATGGAGGGAGCGCTGGTTGAAAAAGCTGATTTCCAGTTAGATGCCGGGCTTGACGCGGGCAATAGTTTGTTAAGTTCTTTAGGCGGGCAGGGGAGAGAGTTTTTCGCTTTGCTCGGCGCCAGCGGGGAAGAAGCTGAAATGCTGTTTGATGATTATTATAAGCCCGAAAATTTTTTGCGCAAAGTGCAGCGTGATATTCAGTTGAACGCGGCGGACAGTAAAGAGGAAATTTCTCCTGATGACCGCAGTATTCAAGTGCATTCCTGCCATACGCCGATGCGCGAAGTCGAGGTCTTGTTTGAAAACTTAAGCGCGATGTTTCAAGCCGACCCGACGCTTCTGCCTAAAGATATTTTGGTCTTGACGCCGGATATTGATACTTATTCGCCGTATATTGAGGCGGTTTTTAAATCCCGCGCCGAAGACGATCCGCGCCGTTGTTTCATCAGTTTGGCGGACCGCAGTCAAGGCAGCGCGTCTTTGGAAGCGGAAATATTTTTGAACATTCTGAAGATAACGCGCAGCCGCTTTAAAGCCCCGGAGGTTTTGGCTATCTGGGAGGCCCCGGCAGTGGCGGCGGCCTTTAACCTGGATGAAAAAATGCTCGCGATTGTGCGGCAGTGGATCATTGACGCAAAGATATTCTGGGGCGTGGACGGGGATTTTCGTGAAGAAACCGTTGGCGTTAAATTCAGCGAACAATCCTGGCGGCAGGGGATTGAACGAATCCTGGCCGGTTTTGCTTTCGGCAGTGAGGCTGGAGATACCGGCCGGATATTCGCGGCCGGTGAAGATGAAATCTTACCTTTCCACTGCTGCGAAGGCGACAGCGCGGTTTTATTCGGTAAACTCGTCGAATTTCTGGAGGCTTTGTTTGCCTTGCGCATTCAATTGAACAGCGATCAGGAAAAAGACGCGGAAGCTTTTTCCGTGAAATGGTGGGACAAAATCCTTAATAAGGTGATTGATAAATTCTTTCCCGCTTCAAGCGATTTCGCGCGCGCGCTTATTTTGTTGCGCGAAGCGGTAAAAACGACTTTAGACAGGGTTTGGGAAAGTGAATATAATGGTGAAATAACTTTTGAGATTATTTATGACGAACTCGCGGCATTTTTCAAAAAAGCTGTTGTCGGCGGCGGTTTTTTGCGCGGCGGAATAACCTTCTGCGAGGCGCGTCCCCTGCGGAGCATCCCGGCGCGGGTGGTTTGTTTGCTGGGGCTTGATGAAAAAAGCTTTCCACGTAAGGAAAAGCATTTATCTTTTGATTTAATGGCCTGTAAACCGCGTTTGGGTGATCGTTCGGCGCGCCGGGATGACCGTTATTTGTTTTTAGAAACTTTGCTGTCGGCGCGGGATTGTTTTTATGTGAGCTACGTGGGACAGGGGGTAAAGGATAATGAACCGCGTTTGCCCAGTGTGGTATTGGGTGAATTGCTTGATTACATCGGCGAACATTATTCCATAGCGAAAGATAGTTTGACGACAATGCACCCGCTGCAGGCATTCAGCTGGAAATATTTTATTGCCGAAAGCGACCGGGAAAGCTACGGAAAGAAACTTGGCATTAAGATTCCCGATAATCTGCTGTCGTATTCGGCGGAAGATAAAAAATTGGCGAAACTACATTTTACCGAAGTTCTGACGACGCGTTTCGCGGATAGTGAACTTGCGGAAATTCCCGAGGAACTGTACCGGATTGATTTGAATGATTTGTGCGCTTTCTTTGCTAATCCTTCTAAATACTTTTTGCAGAAATGCCTGCAGGTTTACCCGCAGGTCAGGGATTTGCCGGAACTGGCTGACTGCGAAAGTTTTAAAATAGAAAGTGGCCTGGAACGCTATAAACTGGCTGAAGCTATTGTTAAAAAATATTTGCCGGAGTGGAATAAACTTGACAAAGGGCTGCTCAAGAAAGAATTGCAAAAGCGTTTTCATGCTGAAGGCGTTCTGCCGGTCAAGGCATGGGGAGATATTGAATTTGATAAATTTTACGAGGACTTTTTACCTTTTGCCCAAAAGCTTAGTTCAATAATTACCCGGCCCGTGGAAACTGTCAGGAAAGAGCGCAGTTTTGATAACGGTGTTCTGCTGCAGGCTCAGTTTGAAGATTTGTATACGCTTGATGACAAATTACAACAAATACAGTTCAAGTATTCAAATGTAAAGAATAGTGCAAAGCATTTGATAAAGGCGTCTTTATATGAATTGGCCGCACGAGCTATGGAAGTTGTTCCCGAAAGCAGTAATTTGAGCTTAGTAGGCAGGGATGGGGAAAAGAAATTTGCTTCCGGCGATGTTAATACGGCGAAAGCAAAACTGGTGCGTTTGACTGAATTATATCTCGAAGGGTTGCGTAAACCTCTGCCGTTTTTTCCTGATACTTCACTAGCTTATGTTAAGAGCGGGAATAATGCCGCGCTCAAAAAGTGGGAAAGTTCCAGAAATTACAGTGATAATACAATTTTCCCGGGCGAGGGAGATGATGCCTATGTGAATTGCTGTTTCGGAAAGACTTTCAACGCAACGGATGATTTTGTTGAAATTGCAGGAGAGATTGTAGAGTTGTTAGGTTTGAGGGGAGGAAAGCGAAAATGGAAAGGTTGAAGGAATGTAGCTCAAGCGTTCCGCTTGAGAAATCATACAAGCGAGAATGTCGCTCAAGCGTCCCGCTTGAGAAATCATACAAGCGAGAATGTCGCTCAAGCGTCCCGCTTGAGAAATCGCACCAGCAAGAATGTAGTTCAAGCGTCTCGCTTGAGAAATCACACAAGCGGGACGCTTGTGCTACATTGGTAAATTTTGATTATGGCAACCCTCTTGATATGACAAAACGCAGCCTTCCGCATTGGCAGCAACCTGGAACATCATATTTTGTGACATTTAGATTAGCTGATTCTATACCTGTTGAGCGTGTAGATAGAATTAAGAGAGAGCGTGAGATCTGGTTGATGCAACATTCTGAACCTTATTCGGATGATGATTGGTGTGAATATAATAGATTGTTTTCTGATGCAATTCAAAATCTTTTAGATGCAGGTTCGGGGTCATGTATACTTAAGAAAAAAGAAGTGTCTGTTATCGTAAAAAATGCTCTTTTATATTTTAACGGGAAGCGATATGAATTAGGAGAATGGATAATTATGCCTAATCATGTTCATGTCATTGTAACCCCTTTTGCTGATTTTTCTGTAGAAAAAATTACACATTCGTGGAAAAGTTATACTGCTCATGAAATAAACAAAGCATTAAATAAAAGTGGAACAATCTGGCAACATGAAAGTTATGACCATATTATACGAAATTCTAAACAGTTGGAGTTTATATCAAAATATATTGTTGAAAATCCCATAAAAGGTAATTGTGAGAATATAGCTCAATGTAGCTCAAGCGTCCCGCTTGAGAAATTACACCAGCAGGAATGTAGCTCAAGCGTCTCGCTTGAGAAATTACACCAGCAGGAATGTAGCTCAAGCGTCCCGCTTGAGAAATTACACCAGCAGGAATGTAGCTCAAGCGTCTCGCTTGAGAAATTACACAAGCGGGACGCTTGTGCTACATTGGAAAAGGGGGAGCCCAATGATTAAAGATTTTGACATATTGACTCATCCTTTGCGGGCAGGTACGCAGAGCTTAATTGAGGCCAGCGCCGGGACGGGTAAAACTACCGCGCTGGAAAATCTGGTTTTGCGTTTGCTGATTGACGGACTTGTGCAGCCGGACGGCAGTTTGCGGCAGCTGAAATTATCTGAAATTCTGCTGGTAACTTTTACCGAAGCCGCGACCGCGGAATTGATTCAGCGGGTGCGGGAAAACATATCTCACGCTCTTGAATTGCTTAAAAATGACGAACTTGATGATAATAATGATATTAGCTGCAGAATTTTAACAAACAGTTGTAAGTCCAGGCATGAGATTACCCTGGCTTTGCGGATGGCACTGCTTGCTTTTGATGAAAACGCGATTTCCACGATTCATGGATTTTGTCAAAAAATGCTTAGTAATTTTACTTTTGAAAGCAACAGCCGTTTTAATCTCGAATTAATCAGCGATGACCAGCCTTTTCTTGACGAAGTGGTAAATGATTACTGGCGCACGAAGTTTTATAATATCGATGATGATCTCGAAAAAAAAATTATAAAGGCTTCCGGGTGGGAACCTGAGATTTTACATGGGCTCTTAAGGAGCATTCAAAGCGCACCTTTGACTGAAATTATCGCGCCGGAAGAACTTGTCGATAAAGACGCGCTGCGGGACTTATATGCTGAATTTAAAGAATATTGTTTAAATAGTAATTTGATTAATGCTTTGAATGGCTGTGCTAAGAATTTTAAAAGCACGTTTCGAAATAAGTTGATTGATTCTATAAATTGTTTTATTGCTTTCGATGACGTTTCTGAATTGATTAAAGTTTTGCAATGTGGAATTTTGGAAAAGAACCTGCTTAAAAAAACAGTATGGGATGGATTTGAAGATTCCACTCCGCCTGAGGGGAAACTTCCGGAAGATTTTGACCGATTACTGGAACTTGCGGAAAAAGTTGAGTTTTCTATTGAGGCTTACCTGGCCGGCTTGAAATTTGATTTTATTGATTACGTGCGGAAAAGCGGTGTTCTGAAGCGGAAAAAGTTGGCTGAGGGGGTATTATCCTTTGATGATCTGCTGATGGATATGTACGAAGCGGTGCATAAATCAGAACAATTTGGTGAGTTGATTTCCCGGGATTTTCCGGTGCTTATGCTTGATGAATTTCAGGATACGAATCCTTTGCAGTTCCGGATTTTTAACAAAATCTTTAAGAATAATGAAACCCTGATGCTGATGGTTGGTGATCCTAAACAATCAATTTATCAATTCCGCGGAGCCGATATTTTTTCTTATCTTCAGGTATCGGAAAATCTTGAGACAAATAAAAAGAGTACTTTGACCAGGAATTATCGTTCTGACGAAGCTTTGCTTGCCGGGATTAACACCGTTTTCGATATCGAAAATCCTTTCATTGAAAAAGCCATAAGGTATTCCAGAGCAACAGCCGGGCGCAAACAACGCAAACTGATTATAGAGGACGGCGGCGCCAACGGCCGCAAACTTAAAATAATGAATGCCCGTGATGTTTCAGCGAAGGACGCGGCATGGAAATTATTTAATAAAGCGATGGGTGATAAAATCGTTTCCATTCTTTCGCTGGCGCGGCAAATAAACGAAAAAGGGCAGCCCCGGGCCCGATTTGAAAATGAAGACGGTACTTTTGAGCCGGTCAGGGCTCGTGATATAGCTGTTTTGACGGCTCGCAACGAAGATGCCCAGGCGGTTTGTAAACAACTCGCCGGCCTTGGCGTTCAGGCGACTTTGCAACAAAGCGGTAATATTTTCAGGTCAAACGAAGCGACTGAACTTTTACTTTTGTTTAACGCGATTATTCAACCGGGAGACGCTTCCAGAATCAAAAGCGCTTTGTCCGGCAGTTTGTTTAATTTGAATGCTTCGGCCCTGGATGAACTCGGGAATGACCGCGGCGCGGCCGAAATGAATGCCTGGCGGGAAATGTTTTTCGCTCTTTTGCTGAAATGGCAGGAAAAAGGTTTTATGCAAATGTTTTTCCAGCTTTTAAGCTCGCAGAATACAAATGTAAAAGCTAATCTGCTTTCACTGCCGCAAGGTGAACGGCGTTTGACTAATTTGCTGCATCTCGCGGAATTATTGCACCGGCAGAGTGCAGGGCGGCATTTGAGCCCGACCGCATTAATTTACTGGCTGCATCAGCAGATTACTATTTCCGAGGACAAAGAAGAACACGAATTGCGGCTCGAAAGCGACGACAGCGCGGTAAAAATAATGACTGTCCATAAAAGCAAAGGTTTGCAGTTCCCATTGGTTTTTTGTCCTAATCTCTGGCAGAAAACATTTATGAGTTCCAACAATAAGGATAAGGAAAAAGATTTTTTCTATCATCAGCTTGATAAAAACGGCAAATACAAACAATGTTTTGAATTGGGCCTGGCGGACGGAAATATCAAACAAAACCGTTTGCTTTACCGCAAAGAGTTTTTAGGCGAGCTGATCCGCTTAGCTTATGTCGCCCTTACCCGGGCGGAGAACTACTGCTGTTTCGCCTGGGTGGACACCAAGTCAACGCTTAGCAGCGCCCTGGGATATTTAGCTGAGTGCCCGACCGGAGAAGAACTCAAAAACTTGTTAAAGACAGGACAAAATGTAGGCGAACGGCGCGGGTGGAGTGCCTGGAAGGAAGATGATAATATTGAAATTATTGATCTTTCAAATGTAGACCTGGACGAAAAATTAAAGTTGACGGAAAATATTGTTGCGCCTGAATGGAAAACTTTGCCGCAAATAAGAGCGGTTCCGCGCGACTGGGGCATTATGAGTTTTTCCGCGATTACCGCCGGCAGTCATCCGGAAGATGAAATCATGCCGGGAGATGAAGATGAAATCAGCGAAAAAGACAGTTTTGCGGACAGCACAGACCTTTTTTCCCGTACTTTGCCGCTGGGTGATTTTCCGAAAGGCCCGGTCGCGGGTAATTGTATTCATTCAATTTTTGAAAAATTCAATTTTACTGATGTGAAGTTCAAGAACTGGCGGCAAAGTAAAACGATTGAACAAATGATAAAGGGTCAACTGTTTATTTTCGGCATGATTGAAGGGGCGAAGGGGAGCACGCAGTTCACTAAATCAGAAACTCTCCGTTACAATCAAGTTTGCGATATGCTGGAAAATGTCCTGACTTATCCCTTAGCCGGACAGGACGGGGCGATGTGCCTGGGTGATTTGGCGGCGGACAGTTATCGGGCTGAAATGCAATTCTTTTTCCCGGCTGATAAAGTCTTGGATTCCGCGAAAATAAATGAACTGCTTGAGCATTTGAGCGGGCGTAAATCAAGCCTGCCCCTGGTGCCGCTGCGTGGTTTCGTCAATGGTTTTATCGATTTGATTTTTGAAGCGCGGGGGCGTTATTACATTATTGACTGGAAAAGCAACGATTTGGGCGGCAATTTGAATGATTACGATACGCTCAGCATGGCGCGGAGTATGCATGAAAGTTACTATTATCTGCAAGCCGCGATTTATCTGCTGGCGCTGCACAAATATTTGCGGAAACGTTTGCCGGGCTATGATTTTGAAAAACATATCGGCGGAATATTTTATATGTATGTTCGAGGCATAAAAAACGATTTTCCAGAGGCCGGTGTTTACGGCATGCGCCCGGGGCGCAAAACTTTGGAACTTCTGGAAAACATATTTGAGGCGGCGGAATAATGACTGAAAAAATACTCATAGAACAGCTCAAGGAACTTGATTCAAAGTTATTTTCATTTTTGGATTTGAGTTTCGCGTCATTTGTCTGCCGCAGTGCGGGGAAAGACGATAGTTATTCATTGTTTTTAGCGGCGGCACTAGTCAGTAACGCTTCGGTGAAACGCAAATATACCTGCCTTGACCTCCAGGAACTCAGCGGCAATCTAAATACTTATTTCAATGATTTAAATGATTTTGGAACGCGGGCGGATGAGGTCGAAAAGGCTTTGCAAAATTTTCCAATTCCACAGGACTGGTGTGAAAAATTACGTTCTTTTGAGCGGGCGGTGGCGGTGCCGATTGCGGGAAAGGCCGCGTTTGTACCATTGATTTTGGACGCTTCATTGTTGTATATTTATCGAGACTGGCTTTGCGAACAAACTTTGGCGAAAGTCATTCAGGAACGCTGCGCCGCTGATATTGAAGTTGAGCAGTTTGAGCGGAACGATAAAATCAGCGGAATCTCGAATTATTTCAGAATCATGACGGACAAAGTCGATTGGCAGCAGGTCGCCGTTTTCGCGGCTTTGCGGCAGAAGCTGACTGTGATCAGCGGCGGGCCGGGAACCGGCAAAACCACGGTTGCCGCCGCGGTCAGCGCGATGTTTATTGAACAAAACCCGGATACGAAAATAAGTTTATGCGCTCCGACCGGTAAGGCTCAGGCGCGTTTGCGGGAATCTGTTCTGGCACAGATTCCCGGCCTTAATTGTGCGGAAACGACTAAGGAACGGCTGCGGAAATTACCGGTCGCGACGATTCACCGTTTATTGGGCGGCCGCCCGGGAACGCCGCACTTTCGTTATAACCAGAAGCATAAATTAATTTTAGATGTGTTGATTGTTGACGAAGCGTCAATGATTTCTCAAAGTTTGATGAAAGCCATATTTGCGGCTGTGCCGGCTGACGCCAAACTCATTATGCTTGGGGACATGCAGCAGTTGGCGTCGGTGGAGTCCGGAATGGTTTTACGGGATTTCTGTTCAGCGGCGGGAAGCAATCACTTCAGGCAAAGTTTTGTCAAGGATTTTGCGGTTGCTTTCCCGGAAGCCAGCTCGCTGCTCACTGTCACTGCCCGAAATAGTGATATGCTGGCTGGAAACGTGATTGAGTTGAAAGAAAATCATCGTTTCGCGGCGGAGCGCGGACTGGGCTTGAGCGCGGCGGCGATTCGCGAACTCCCCGAAAACCCTTCTCCGGATGACGTGGAGGAAATCGTTAACGCGATGTGTAATGACCAAAGCGGGGAAATCGCGGTGCGGGATTTGCCGCTTTGGCTAAAACATGGATTTGAAAAAAGTTTAGATTCTCATCTGAAAAAGGTCCTTGTTGATTTTGCGGGTGTCCGGACGCCGTATCTGAGTTTCCGGAATGAAAAATCAGTTGAACGCGCCTATGAATTATTCAATAAATTCCGTATTATCTGTGTGCATCGCAGCGGTTTATACGGCTCGGATGCCGTCAATGATTTAATCGAGCAATTGTTAATGCCGCGGGGCAAACGCAAGCGGCAGTCTTTTTATCCGGGCAAGGCGATTATCATCAACGAAAACAATTACGCGATGGATCTTTTCAACGGGGATACGGGAATTATCTGGCCGGACGCAAACGCTGATTTAAAAGCGTTTTTCCCGGGTTCGGACATCAATAAACCCGAGTTCAGAAGTTTTGATTTAAATTTGTTGCCGGCCTTCAGTTCAGCGTATGCGGTAACTGTTCATAAGGCACAAGGTTCCGGCTTTCAAGAGGTTTTGATAATAACTCCGGTGGAAGCGTCACCTTTGATGACGCGCGAAATGATTTACACTGCCTTAAGCAGAGCCGAAAAACGAGTTGTTTTCTGGACCAGGCTTAAAGCTTTGTCCACGGCTTTGCAAAGCGTAAGCAAACGTCATTCCAATTTGCGGAACTACCTTCATTGAAAAATAGCTCAAAAAAGCTATTTTCGTATTTGCAATTCAAAAATCATGAAGTATAATAAGAGCTCACAAAAGTGAAATGTTCCGGCGTAGCTCAGCGGTAGAGTAGGTGGCTGTTAACCACTTGGTCCTTGGTTCGAATCCAAGCGCCGGAGCCATTTTTTACCTCAAATTTCCACAAAAAGGTGTCATTTAGTACCATCTTGACTTTCAAATGCTCTGATATAAGCTATATTTGACTATATTCAGGAATTTTAACTAAGAGGTAATTATTATGGCAGGGAAAATCACAAAACTAGAAATCGGAACCGTCTATCAGAAAACCGCAAACGGCTGCTATTATTTCCGTTATCAGGTAAACGGGCAGCGTAAAGCTATTAGTTTAAAGACTAAGAACCACAAAGAAGCGGTAAAGAAAGCCCAGGACTATATTCCTATCGTAAAAGCGTCGAATAAAGAAATAATCTCTGTTCATGTAAAACATGCAAAAGGATTTTCGACATTAAAACATAATTTAGAGCTCTGTAATGTCTGGGAAGTTTATTCAAAACACCCGGAACGTGCGACTCCGGCAACAGTTGCTGAAAAACTTGCTTATGAATCCTCATTAAATGAATTTATAAATTTTGTTAATGATCCCAATGCTTGTGTTAATGATATTACGCCGGAAATCGCAGATTCTTATGCTTCTTTACTGCGTAATTTAAACATTTCCGTTGATACACATAATCGCAAACTAAGAAGGATTAAACGA
>CAZEXM010000056.1:0-16396 GCA_964515915.1 uncultured Victivallaceae bacterium | reverse complement strand
ACAGATGCGTCTATGTCAAACAACACGTCCCGTTCACAGAAAATGGGACATTAACTAAAAATAATCACTGAGATATTCCTGAACAAAATGTTCGTTTTGCCCTTCCGAGCGATCTCCGAGAGTTTCTTCAAACTTGCGCGCCCTGGCATGTCCGTCGCAGTACAAATAATTTGACTGATTGCCGTGACGGTCTTTTTTCAAATTGTTTTCCCATTTGTCAGGAGATTCAAATCCAGGATAGCCGCAATGTCCTAAGGCCGCATCTGTATCTCCGCGTTCTGATAAAATAATATTTCCCGAAGTATTTCGTAGGATGTTGATGCGTTTTGCAAAAGCAAACATCCCGTTGTAAATATAACTCGGACGAGTTTCCCAGCCGGCAGCGCCTCCCGGCCTTACATTAGGATCGCTGTGACAACGCAGGAACGCAGGCTTCATGCCATACGGCAATAAATAATCATGCCATTCTAAAAAAGGACTGGTTGTAGCTGGAGTCATCTCAGGGGCTCCGTAAGCACCGCCGTGTACATTAGGGAAAAAATCATTATAGTCGTCGATATAAGCAAAAAATCCTATACCGGATTGTTTTAAGTTGTTAAGGCAGGATATTGCATGCCCTTTGTTGCGCGCTTTGTTCAGGGCGGGGAGCAGCATTCCCGCGAGAATTGCGATGATGCTGATCACGACGAGGAGTTCGATGAGGGTAAAAAGTTTCTTTTTTTTCATGTTTTTTTATCCATTTAAAGTTTTATCAAGCGCCGGGTGCAAGCCTGACACGGGCATCGGCCGCGGTGTAAAGCTGCATCTGCGACTACTGAAAATCATAATTTTCGTAATCTTTAAATGATAGGCGGCCCGCGCGAAAAGACTTTACTGCGGAAATTAAACGAGAAGGATTCGCATGAGCGCGAATAGATTGGAAAGACGCGCTTAACCATTTGCGTTTCAAGCTTAAGCACGAGTGTGGATTTACTGGCAATCGAACTGCAGATTGGACAAGTATGTTTGAGAAAAAGGCCTCGCGTAAATTCATTTTTAATTTCAGGGGCGCTGTATTGATATTGAGAACTGCGGGAACATACTTCCGGATATGCGTGAAAAACAGGATGCACCAGTTCCTGGCCGTAAAATATTATAATCGCCAGAATAAAGGAAACGCATTGTAATTTCTTCTGATATTTCACTTTTAATGTGTCCCTGTTTTTAGTATTACTTAGTATTACCATACAGGCTTTTTCAGAAAATGCCAGTTTTTTTTGGCTTGTCAGCGACAAAATGGCAAAAAAACTGGCAAACAATTTTTTGCGGCCGCAAAAAAATTAAGTGGAACATGTTGGTTTTTAAGCGGTTAACTGGAGCCAATGAGCGGAGTCGAACCGCTGACCTATTCATTACGAGTGAATTGCTCTACCAACTGAGCTACATTGGCTGGTGAAATCTTAATGTAATTTGTTTTTGCGTAATATCAAGGCGCCGTTGCGAGTATGATCGCGCGCAGTGGAGCAGGATAGCCTTCTAAAGTCTTATTGGAGTCCTTCGGGTCAAGATAGTCTTTCAATGATTCCCAGCGCATCCAATCCGTGCTGCGCTGCTCGTCAATAGATGTTCGCGTCACATCTATGGTGCGAACCTCCTTGAAACCCAGTTTGCGGAGCCATTTTTCCAATGCCGGACACGATGGCAGAAACCAGGCATTGCGCATTTTGGCATAACGTCCTTCCGGGACGAGTACCGTGTTTTCACCGCCCTCAATCACCAGCGTTTCCAAAACCAGTTCGCCGCCGGAACGGAGCATGCTGCAAATTTGCGAAAGATGATCAATCGGGGATTTGCGGTGATACAATACGCCCATCGAAAAAACCGTGTCGAAAATACGCATCCCCGCCGGAATGTCTTCAATGCCCAAAGGTAAAACCCAGGCCGAATTGTTGTGCAGGAAATGACGCATCGCCCAATACTGCATGACGAAAACCTTGTAGGGATCAATTCCCACAGCCAGTTTCGCCCCGGCTCCGGCCATGCGCCAAGTGTGATAACCGCTGCCGCAGCCGATATCCATAACAACCCGGCCCCGCAGGGAACTGATGTGATTTTTTAAACGCTTCCATTTCCAGTCCGAACGCCATTCGGTTTCGATTTTCATGCCGCAAATATCCATAGGGCCTTTGCGCCACGGGCGGAGTTTCTGCATACATTCGTAAAGTTTTTCCCGGCACGCGTCGTCGCAGTCTTCCGGCAGGCCGGCGCGGATTGTATCGCCCGCAATGTCAACTGACGATAAATTTATTTCCGGCAGTCCGGCTATTGCCTCCAGCCACATATCCAGATGGCCATGATTGCAATTATCAATAATATGCTGTGACAACTTATAGAACTGCTCCGCCCGGGGAGCGAGTTTAGTTCGCATTGCCGCTTCTTTAAACGGTAAATAATCTATCTTAATCATTTAAACGCCACCATTGACATGAAATTAAAACATTGAAACCACAATTCGCAGCGTTTAAAGCCGATTTTTTCGAGCCGGGCGACATGCCGCGGAATCGTATCCGGGATCAGTACCTTTTCGAGGGCGTCGCGTTTTTGTCTGATTTCCATTTCCGAGTAAGCGTTGCGGGCTTTCCAGGAATGATAAATATCAATAAATAATTCACTGTTTTGTTTTTCCGGAAATGTAATTTTTTCCGATAAAAGCAGTACCGCGCCCGGCAGCATGCTTTCATAAATACCTTTGAGCAGCACTTCGCGGTCGTCCGGCGGCAAAAATTGCAGAGTGTAGTTCAAAACAGTCATTGAATTGTTTTGAAAATCAATATTACGAATGTCATCGAGCACTAACTCCACCGGGACATCATGGTCGTCAGAATCAATAATTTTCCGGCAGCGCTCGATCATATCAACGGAATTATCAACGGCGATAATTTTAGTGCCGTATTTGCTTATGTTTGAGCGCATTGCCAGTGTCGTCGCCCCTAATGAACAGCCCAAATCATATAAATTACTATTGGACTGCGCGAAACGTTCAGCAAAAAGCCCGCTCATAATAATAACGTTTTCGTAACCCGGCACCGAACGTTTAATCATATCCGGGAAAACTGAAACGACTTTTTTGTCAAATTTAAAGTCTTCAACCTTGTCTCGTCGTTCTGAAAAAATATTATCTGCTGTCATTTTGCACCTTATATAACTGTCAATACAAACGAATAAGGCAAATTCCACTTAAATTCAAGCTTTATAGTTTGAAATCTGCGGGAATTTAACTAAATTCTTTGTAGCAGTCTAAATTTTTGAATATGGAGACGCGTGATTTTGAGTGACAACATAACAAATCTGGTAAAAGCTGAAGATTTTTCATTCGGTGAATCGGAAAGCGATGCGCTTGAGCTGGACTGCGGCAAAAAATTGTATTCCGTAAATATCCGTTATGAAACTTACGGTGAACTTTTGCCTGACGGTTCCAACGCGGTATTGATTTTACATGCTTTATCCGGTGATGCCCATGTTTGCGGCAGGCATTCCCCTGATGACGACAAGCCCGGCTGGTGGGATGAAATGATCGGGCCGGGAAAATATCTCGATACAAATAAATATTTCGTTGTCTGCAGTAATATCATCGGCGGCTGCTCGGGATCCACCGGGCCCCGTTCGATTAATCCGAAAAGCGGTAAACTCTATAATATGGATTTCCCCGTAGTCACCATTGCTGATATGGTGAGGGCTCAAAAACGTTTGATGGAACATCTTGAGATAAAAAAATGGCTGAGCATTGTCGGCGGCTCAATGGGGGGTATGCAGGCGCTTGAATGGGCGATTAACTATCCTGATTCGATGGAAAGCGTTATTCCGATTGCCACCACCGCGCGTTTATCGACGCAGGCAATTGCTTTTGACTGGGTTGGACGTGAAGCTATTTTGGCGGATTCGCACTGGCGGGACGGAAATTATTCGGAAAACGACCCGCAGCAAGGTTTATCCATCGCGCGGATGCTGGCGCACATTACCTACTTGAGCGACGAATCAATGCGCCATAAATTCGGCCGCGAACTGCAGGATTCGGCGTCTTACTCTTTTGCTTTCAAACGCGATTTCGCGGTGGAAAGTTATTTGCAGTACCAGGGACAGCGTTTTACCGAACGTTTTGACGCGAACAGTTATTTATATATTACGCGGGCGATGGACTATTTTGATATTTCGGAAAAAGCCGACGGCGATTTGCCCAAAGCCTTACAGCCGGTCAAGTGTTCGTTTCTGGTAGTTTCGTTTTCGAGCGACTGGCTGTTTCCAGCCACGCAATCGGAGGATTTGGTCAAGGCGCTGCTGAAAAACCAATGCGAAGTATCGTATTGCGAAGTGGAATCGAGTTATGGACATGACGCGTTTTTGTTGGAAGTGGATACTTTGGGCAAAATGATTTCCGATTTTTTGCGTAACCGGCTGGAGGCCATCCATGGTAAATAAATTGAGAAAACAACTGGCTGCCCGTCCTGATCTTCTGGCGATTAACGAAATAATACCGCCTGACTGCAAAGTGCTTGACCTCGGCTGCGGTAACGGCGCGTTTTTAAAACTGCTCGAACGGGAAAAAAACGTTCGCGGGCTTGGAATTGATTTGTCCCAGGACAAAATAATTGAATCGATTGCGACGGGAATTCCGGTTGTCCGCGGCGATTTAAATAACAATCTGGATTTCGCGGATGATTGCAGTTTTGATTACGTTGTCGTCAGCAACACTTTACAGGAAGTCCAGCGTCCTGACCAGTTGTTGCGGGAAGTTGTCCGTGTCGGCAGAAAAGCTGTTGTCGGTTTTATTAATTTCGGCTATGTGCGGACTCGTTCGCAATTATTTCTTAAGGGTGCTATGCCTGAAACCAGAAATTTACCGCATCATTGGTACAACACACCCAACATCCACCTCGCCACTATCCGGGATTTCCGCGAGCTGTGCCGCTTGTTGAATATCAAAATACTCAGGGAAATCCCATTAGGACGCAACGGCAATTTCCTGGCAAAAGCTTTACCAAACCTGTTCGCCGCGAACTGCGTATTCGAAATCACCAGAGCGAACGCCGATGCTACTGTCAAAAGTTCGATGAGTGCGCCAGACGAAGCTGGCGCAATCCAGAGATGAAAGATTAGGAGATGAATGAACAGCAAGTGTTCTGAAAAAACAATATTATTGTTTTTTTCAGCTTGTTTGATAATTAAAAAAGTGTATAATGTAGCACAAGCGTCCCGCTTGTGAATATTCTCAAGCGGGACGGTTGACTTTCGCTATGCTCAGTCTCAGCCTCCGCAAAGTGAGCTACATTGATTAAAAATACATTTTTCTGAATGGAATTTTAGCGCACACCATGGGGAAAGAACTCTATTTTGCGATAAACATCTAATGTTCAACAGGATAGAGCATTATTTGATATAACAATTTGACAGTAACAAATTAATTATTAGGAGATTTAATGAAAAAATCAGAGGTTAAAGTTCTTATTATAACCGGATTTGGTTTAAATTGTGAAAAGGAAACCACCGCGGCCTTCAAACTTTGCGGCGCGACACCGGAAATGGTTCATTTAAACGATTTGCTTAATGGAGAGCGTTCTTTAAGCGAGTTTCATATTCTCGCGTTTATCGGAGGATTTTCATTTGGAGACCACCTCGGAGCGGGGACGGTTTTCGCAAACCGGATCAAAGCAAAACTGCACGATGAACTCAAACAATTTGTCGCGGACGGCAAATTAATCATCGGTATCTGTAACGGTTTCCAGACTTTAACCCGCCTCGGATTAGTCCCGGCGATGAATGGTAAAATTTTTGAACAGGAAGTGGCTTTAGCGAACAATGACAGCGGGGTCTTTCGGGACGACTGGGTTTATTTAAAGGTCAATTCTGATTCTCCCTGTATCTTTACTAAAGGCATTGATCTGATAAAATTACCTATCCGTCACGGAGAAGGCAAACTGGCAGCTGATGAAGATATTCTGGCAGAACTCGAAAGCAAAAACCTGGTAGTTTTGCGTTACGCTAATGAGGACGGTTCAATAGCGGAAGATTTCCCCGCCAACCCCAACGGCGCCTTAAACGCCATTGCCGGAATTTGTGATGGAACGGGAAGGATTTTTGGTTTAATGCCGCATCCCGAGGCTTTTTTATCACCGTTCAACTCTCCTTCCTGGACAAAAGAAAAACTTGCAGGAAAGCTCGCGCCCGAAGGCGAGGGAGTTACTTTCTTCCGCAACGCGGTGGATTTTGTCGCCGCCTCATCATAAATTCGTCCGGATACCGATTTGCAATTTTACAGGGAGGATGACAGGTTTTTCATAATAATTTTGATGAATTCTTCTTTTTTATATGGCTTGTCGATAAAACCATCAAAACCGGCGTTCTGATAGCGTTTGGTATCTTCCTGAAGCACGGGGACACTCATCACGGTAATAGCTAATTAACCCCACTCCATTGAGCAGTTGTTTCACCACCTTACGTTGACGAAAGAAACGAAATATTCGCGTTTAAGCAAAGCCCATTATTATTAATAAGGCCGCATTGAACAACAGAGTTTGAAAATACTTCATAGCTATTCCTCAACAGTTTAAGTTACTGAATAAAAAAATATTCATAAAAAATCTTGATGAAATGGAAGGCTATCTTTTTCAACCATAAAGAGTTTCAAAGACAAGCGAGTGTTTTAAGCAGGAGATTCTTTGTCCCAATCTGCCAAAAATTTTATTTTTCAGCTCAAATTTTGTTGACTTTACTCAATTCCTTTGTTATACTAATTTAACGGATACTTTAATCCGTAATTGGCTTTCGCTTTGCTCAACCTCATTGCAGGCAAAGTCGTAATTCGTAATTTCTAAAGTTGAGAGAGAAATGAAAAGACTTTTTTTATTCGCAGCTGTTCCAGTAACTTTCTACATTTATCATCCTGTCCTTTCCGCTTACTTTCGTGAATTGGATACTTCAAAAAAATGCCCGGCATGTCTGAATAACGGCCAGAAACGAATCATTGACTGTCTGCTGAGCGGCAAATTCAAAAGCGGTGATTTTTCCTGCGGAAATTTTATTAATCACTTAGCAGGACTATGCCGCCGCTCCAAAACCATATCCAACTTTTTAAGCGCAGGAAACAATTTGTGAAATTACACTCCAAACATATTTTTCTTAAATCTATTTTACTCGCTGTTGTTCTCGGTATTGTTTTCTGTATTGCGGAAGCCATTGAGTATTCCCTGGCCTATAAAATGCCGTTTATAGACGCCTATTTTAATAATGTTTCCCCATATTCTCTATTTATCAGACTGGGTTATGTTGCCATTATTGTAACGGCGGGCGGGGTAATCGGATTTTTACTGGAACGTGGTCACAAAAGAATTGCCGCGCTGCTGGCAAAAGAACGTGATTATCATGAAGCTATTAGTGCGGTTAACGAGGGAATTTTTACTTATATTTTCAGTCCTGATAAAATCGACGCAAGTACTTTGTGTTATTCTATACTTGGATATTCCCCTGATGAATTCGGCAATTCCCGGGATGATTTTTACAATCTCATCGCCCCCGGAGAACGCGAAGAGCTGGAAAAAGCTTTAGCGGAGCATATTGAAAAATGCAAACCATTTTTATTTGAACTGAAAATGAAAACTAAAAACGGAAAATGGAAATGGATATTGTTAAAGGGCAATGTTCAGGAAAGCAACGAAGATGGTTCCCCGAAACGGCTGCGGGGAATTTTTGTGGATATAGACCAGCAGGTGAAAACCCGGAACCGGCTTGAAGAATATACCGCGCGCCTGGAAGAAGCGGAAAAAATCGCTCATGTCGGACATTGGGAGTTTGATTATAAATCCCGGAAAAGTTCATGGTCCCGGGAGATATTCAATATTCTGCAGATTCCTCTTCTGTTTAAAAAACGCGACAATCTGCGTACTGTCATGCGTTTTGTGCATCCGGAGGATAAAAAACGAATGCGGCGGATATTCTGGACATCAATCAGGGAGCGCTGTAATTTTGACTGTGTTTACCGGGTGCTTCTAAAAGACAAAAGTATAAAATATATTTCCCAGCGCGGACATCATGTTTTTGACGGGAGTGGACACATCACCCGCTCATTCGGGACGATACAGGATATCACCACGAGCAGCCTTACAACTCAGGCCCTTATTAATTCTGAAAAACGTTATCGCATTTTATTCGATAATGTCTATCAGGGAATTATAATTATTGACCGGAAAACCAGACAAATAAAACTCGCCAATAAAGTTTTTCGCGAATTGTTCGGATACACCCGGGGAAAAGTCCTCAATTGTCATTTGAAAGATTTACATCCAAACGATAATTTCCAGCATGATTCAGCTTGGATAGAAGTTAAGGAAAAAGCTTTTTCAGGCAATGTAAACTGTTTGCGCGGAGATGGTTCTGTTTTTCCTGCGAAGGTACATGCTTCAAGCGTGATACTGGATGAACATCCTTGCGTCATAGCCATTTTCAGGGATCTTACGGAAAGCTACCGGATTAAATATGATCGTCATATGTTAAAAGTGGCCGTGGATAATTCAGATGTTGAAATCGTTATTAATAATCCGGATGGTTCGATTGATTATTGTTCCCCGGCTCTTTGCCGCCGCTTGGGATACACTTCTGATGAAATAAAAAAGATGTATATCTGGGATGTCGAAACCACCGTCAGGAAAGAAGATATAGGCAGGATATGGAAACAGCTTAAGGCCACAAAAACCCAGCGGGGCGAAGGCGTCCAGATTGCGAAAGACGGCACAAGATGTGAAATAAATTATGTTGCTGATTATACGAAAATCGGCAGCCGGGAATTGATTTGTTGTCGGATTCAAGACGTCACCGAAAGCAAAAAAAAGGAAGCGATTTTGGAAAACGCCAGGAAAAAGGCGGAAGAGTCTGATCGTTTGAAATCTATTTTCCTGGCTAATATGGGGCATGAAATAAGAACTCCGATGAATGGTATCCTGGGCTTTGCCGATCTGCTGCAGCGCGACGGCCTCTCGGACGAAAAATATCAGCAGTACGCGAAAATAATTTCCGAATGCGGCAATAATCTTATGCAGTTGTTCAATGACATCCTCGATATTTCCAGAATAGAAGCCGGGGAGATGGACTTCAAAAAAGAAGATTTCTGTGTAAATCAAATTATCGAAGAGCTGTACAATTTTTATGAACCTCAAACCAGGCGGGACGGCAAAAAACTCTCCCTGCAAATGCACAAATCTCTGCGCGACAATGAAGCAGTTATTTATTCCGATAAACGTTATTTGCGGCAAATTTTGACCAACCTGTTGAACAACGCTCTGAAATTTACCGAAAAGGGGGAAATTTTAATAGGCTACAATGCTAAACGAAGCGGCATTGAGTTTTTTGTAAGAAACAGCGGAAACGGCATTGCGCCGGAATTATTAGATAAGATTTTTGAGCCTTTCCGGCAGGGCGAAGAAATTCTCTCCCGAAAACATCACGGTTCCGGACTGGGCTTAACCATTGCTAAAAGTTATGTTGAATCACTTGGTGGTTACATGTGGGTTGAATCTGAACTTGGCCGGAACACGACCTTTTATTTCACTTTGCCGCATTCAGCAAACAGCAAGGTTCAAATAAGTTCTCCCGCATTGCCGACGGAAACGGATTATGATTGGAAAGACAAGACATTTTTAATTGTTGAAGACAAGCATATTACCTTCATGCTGCTGGAAAATCTCCTCGAAAATACCGGAGCGAAGGTTCATCGTGCCAAAAGCGCTCAACAAAGTGTGGATATGGCAAAATCAATTGTTGATTTGGATTTGATTTTAATGGACGTAAGGCTTCCTGATTTTAGCGGCTGGGAAGCTTCCAGAATGATCAAAAAAGCTAATCCGGCTTTGCCGATTATCGTTCAAACAGCTAACGCCAGCGCGGAGGACAAAATTAAAACTTTCCAAGCCGGGTGCGACGCTTATCTGACCAAGCCGATCATCAAAAAGGAATTCTACGCCACGCTGGAAAAATTTCTGGATAAGCAGGCCGCTTCGACCGATGATTAAAGGCCCTTCCTGGCTTCAGGATCAATAATTATCAGCTTCTCAGTATTTTTATCATAGATCAATTTTACCGCGGATTTTATTCCGTAACGGTCTTTTATCTCTTTGAATACTCCAAACGCCCAACATTCTCCAACTGTCGGAAAATCTCCTTTTTTAAAATTACTGTTGCCGGCGTCAAGTCTAATCGGATCAGCGCCAAACCATTCCGGCGAAAGCAGCCAATATGCCGGAGACAAAGTAAAGTCTCTAATTTTTTTTTGCCGGTAATTATATCTCACTTCTTTAATCCGCCCCGCCAAAACATATGCGGTAGTAAGGCGAAACCGTGGATTATTTTGTTTGTCTGCCCAGGCGGCCTGTGACTTATACCAATCAGATTTCTTTAATTTGGATAACATAATCCGCCTATGGCTGCACCCGGACAACAATAATATTCCAGAAACAAAAAACGCAAAAGATTTCCACATACTAAAACTCCTTGCTATAAAAATTTTGGGTCTTCATCAGAATTAGTGGGTAAATGCAGTCAAGACTACCGCCTTCCTGTTGCTTTCCTTGCGGAATGCTTCGCCTGCCGGCGTAATTTCCAAAATAAATTCCGGTAAATTATTTGCTGAAATTTTTTAACCGTTATTTCGGTAAAAGTAACGGTTATTTTTCAAAAATCTTTTTGACAGCAAATAATATAAGCTAAAATTGAGTTTAAGCAAGCCACAAATTCTGGTGAAGAAGCAAAGTTTTAAATTTTACCCTTCAAATATTTTTGCCGCAGTTCTTCCGGAAATTTTTCAATGGCGTAACGCAGCATTGTCCTGGGCATTTTTTTGTAATGTTCCTTTAAAAAATTTTCTTCGGTCAAACGATTACGATTACCAGTTTCACGGAGCATCCAGCCAACGGCTTTGTGAATCAGGCCGTGTTGGTGCGAAATAAATTTTTCAGCTAAATTCAATATGTCATCAAAATCCATATTCCGTATAAAAGCGAATGTTGAAATAATCGCGACTCTTTCCCGCCATAAATCTTTTGTCTCAGCCAGCTGATAAATATGCGAGCGGTCTTTTTTGTCCAGCAAAAACGTCCCGATAATATAATGCGCGGTCAAGTCAACGAGATCCCAGTTGTTTACCGCATCGAGATGCGCGAGATAAAATTCATAAACAGCTTTTTGTCCGCCTGAATCGTAAAAACGTTTTTGGGCGGCTCGTTCAAATTGAAAAACCAGGGTAAACAGGCCGGTTTGCCGATATTCATGTATTGTTGACGACAATAATTTTTCAATTTCAGAAAAACTCAAGTCTATATGTAATTTAGCGATTTTGCGAATATCTCCGTTGGCCACAGCTATAAACTCATCTCCTTCCCCGTAGCCGCCGGGGATTGCCTTAAAAAACTTTTTCTTCCCTTCCACCGCATCCGGCTTCGCGAACCGGGCCGTTTCGAGTTTGACTTGTTCTGCTGTGTTTACAATTTCTTTAATCATTTTATCGCAATTATTGTTCGACTTTGTGGAGTTCTCTGCTTCGGTCGATTTTCAGGTTGGCTTTGTTGAAACCCGTGCGGGAACCGGGCAGCAGCATGAAGAATTTATTGGCGCAGTCAAACTCAATGGACGCGCCTTTCAGCAATTGAAACTGCAGGATATGACCGCCCTGTTTACGGTCGCCGCTGATGAAATGCAGGTGATATCCAACTACGTTAATACCTTTGACGTATGCCGGGCAGCGGAACCCGACGATCGTTCCTGATACATTTTCCATATTAAATACAGGCTGAGTTTTAAGCACTTCCACCAGTGGGGGAAATGGTTTTTTCTGGCGCGGCACGGAGCGGGTTTTCATGCTTTTAAATGTACCCTTTATTTTAAAAGCGTAAAACAAATTCCGCCTGGGTGCGGCTTTGTCGAGCATTTTTTTCAAAGCCGGATAGTCGACATCCTGATTTAAAGTTAAACGGCATTCCGCCTGAAAATTGATCAGCGCCGCAAAGGGGCTGGTAATATGCAGCGGCGGAGTATAGACTTTGCCGTCGGCCTTGACCTGGTAAACTTTGCCGTCAAGTACAATCATTTCCCCGTCAAGGCAATTGAATGTGCCAATACCGGTATCCCCCATTTCAAGCACTTGCTTCAAAGTAATTTCGCCATCGTAAACCCCGGCAAGCAGCGCGTCAATAGTGGAAACCTGGGATAAAGTGTTTTCCGGCCGCGAAATGCAGCCCGTTGCAAAAATCGCAATTGCCGACAACAATGCAAAAAATCCAATTATTGCTTTTTGTTTCATAATTCCTTTCCTTCAGAAAAGTTTATTTTCAATCCCGGAGGGATGACTTTATCGTAGCCACGGGTGTCAACCCGTGGAAAAACGGTTAAAAACGATTCTTAGCTCCGTAGGAGCGGTTCAAAACAAATTCAATTGAGCCGCTCCTACAGAGCTTGATTGTGTTTTCATATAATATTCCACGGGTTGGCACCCGTGGCTACGGTAGATTTGCTCCTCCGGAGCTAAAATTCCGCGACTGCTTTACAAAAATTCTTTGCGTCTTTGCGGGATATTTTTTTTTAAAAAACTTTTTACGGCTGAAAAAGATAGCCTTCCATTTCATCGAGGGTTTTCGCCGGTTTTTTATTTTTCCATTCGGCCGGCGGCTTCCAGTTGTCCGGCAGCAGACAGGCAATGCACGCGGCGCTGGGGCCGATAGTTTCCCATACCGTGAACTCATTTTGCGGCACGGCATACCTTTCAATATTGGCAAAACGCCGCCAGACCGGATACATTTTATCCATAATATCGGAAGTTTCTCCGATACTGAGCATTTTTCCTTTACTCAAAGCATCAGGCATGAGATCAATGGTCACGCCGTCAAAATAATGATCGGGACGCGGGCCGTAACGCAGCCCGAAAACCATGTCGAAAGCCTTGTACGCCACAACAAAGGTATAGGTGTAAGGCGTTATTCCCGGCAGGGGCGGGAGAATACCGTCCGCATAAGAGGGTAATGACAAAATCCTGACAGGGGAATTTGTGCCGGTCCCGGTCGTCAGCGAACGTCCCATTGGATTGCAGCCGTGCACCCAGTCATTTAACAGTAGAGCCGCGTCCCGGTACGCGTATAATCCAGTGATGCGGTACGCGATTAAAAATATGCGCCCTTTCTTGAAAGGAATCGCGTTACCCCAGGCTAAAGTCGTAAAGTAGGGGTGGTTTGTCGGGAAATTCAAATTGCG
Organism: uncultured Victivallaceae bacterium; assembly: GCA_964515915.1. Lineage (GTDB taxonomy): Bacteria > Verrucomicrobiota > Lentisphaeria > Victivallales > Victivallaceae > JAHOYW01. Next base: position 3,136 of record CAZEXM010000056.1, on the reverse strand, counting down.
GTACGCCAGGCCTTCCTGATAACGACGCCACTTATCCGCTTCCTGTACGACAGTTGATTGATACTGTTTCTTGAAGCGGAAGAAATCGCGGCCGGAAGATAATATTTCCGTCAGGAAAAATGGATTCAGCGGATACATGAGTTTTGACATCAAAACGTTAAACCTTTCCTCGGTCAGGAATTTTTTATAGTATTTATCCCGGGTAAGCTCGTAAAGATTCAGAGCCGCTTTGAAAACCATCTCAGGCGGCAGGGTTGGCGGTTCAATGTAACTGTAGGTCGCGGACTTAGTTCCTCCCAGAGAGTGCTGCCAGCTGTATTTGATTTGATTTTTAGGATTAATGGCGTAGTGAAAAGCTTTACTCGCGGAATCAATAAATAACTTTGCTTTAGCTTTGGCTCCGCATTTGGTGTAAGCCCGCGCGAGTAAGCCCGCGTGCGCGGCATACTGCATGGTACTGTGCCGGGTCGGCATTGCCAGATAATAGCGCTGTTTGTCTTTCGAGGGATTATCCACCGTGGGCTGACTGGTGCCTTCCAGCCAGCAGCCGACTCCGCCTTTGGCGTTTTGTGCCCGCCGCCATACGTCCACTCCCCATGCGGCTTCATCAATAATGTCCGGAATACCATTGCCGGATTCGGGAATATCCTGCTGCCCGTCGCTGAATTTCTCAGGAAACATAAAATAGGCGGACAGTAAATCCTGAACAATCTGGAAGTGATATGTCCGCCGTTGAAAATCCCCGGCATCCCACCAGCCTCCATGGACATCGGGTAATTTTATATCTGTTTTGTTTTCATCAATCACCGTAAAACGATTTATCGAAACAGCGCTTCCATATTGATTAAGATAACCAAAGTCTTTGCCGGTAGGTGAATAATCAGAATTTTCAGGCGAATAACGGGAAACCCAGCTTTCCATGAAGTCCGCTCCCATCACCCAGTTGGTATAGGGCGGCCCTTTGGCGATGCCGGAGCGCTGGTGATACAGTCCGCGAATATGCAGATAAAACGCTTTGCCTATCGCGTCCCGGCTTACTTCAAAACTCCATGAGCGGCCGATGCCGGGCACATAAATGTGGTATTTCCCCGCTTTGCTGAAATCCGAAAAATCCAGATCACAGACCTGTTCCCCGTTTAACGGAACGCGTTTGCCGCCGCCGGTATAATATTGTTCGTTCATCCGGAAGCGGATTTTGCCGCTGTAGGCAATGGAATTATCTTTTTCATTTATGAGATAGAATTTTTTACCGAACCATTTTTCCAGTTTTAACGGCCCCTCCGCGGCCAGCCACATGCCCAGATAAGCGATTTTGCGCCCGGCGCTGGGCAAATAACCTATTTGATTAACTTTAATCGTGCGGGAAATGATTTTGCGTTCATCGTAACGGAATTTAACTTTTTCTCCGGTTTTCGTCGTCAGGGTATAGTTTTCGCCCTGCCGCAAAGGTTTTGCCAGTTTTAAATAGGCGAAATGGGCGACCGCGGCACACTTGACCCTTTTTAATTCATTCGTCAGGCCTTTTTTTACCCGCATCAGTCCAACCGCGTTGATCCAGTAAGCGTTTTTCGTGAATTTCATTTTTTTCCCGGCGGAATTTTTCAGGGTGAAAAAGTCGGGATTTTCAAAATTCTTTTTTATTTTCGGGCGGTAGGATGCGATTACATTAACCGTGTTGAAATCATAATAAAAATTATAGGACCAGTTTTTCCCCTTTATTTTCCCGGAATCAAGTTCTTTAAAAAACGCGCCGCATTCTATTTTAATCCGTTCACGCATAAAATCGTTATAGTTCCCGACGACGCAAATCCAGTCTTTGGTGATAAAATGAAGTTTTAATTTTCCTTTCAGCGGAACCGGGCCTTTGGGAAAAATTCGTTGTACCGGGCCTATTGTAATGCCGCGCCCGCGTAATTCCCTGGTGAGCTTATGGGCATAATATTCCCGTTGAATCTGCGTTAAACGAATGCCCCCTTTGTGAGCTTCCTTTTGGATTTGCCGCTCATTTAAAGCACCGTCAAAAACTTTGACTTCATCTATTCTTATGCCGTAATCCTGGGCGATGTTAATTATCCCGATAGTGAATTTACCATAACTCTTGAGGTACTGCATAGCGGCTGAGTAAGCTTTTTTGCCGTCAACGTAAAGCGAGTATTTACCGCTTGAACCCTGTTTCGGCACGACAATGGCGTAATGATGCCATTGTTTATCCGCGAAACGCTGATAGCTGCGGCTTTTACCGGTGCCGACTTTAGTGTTAATTATCCCCCAGGACGGAAAGAGCAGGGCTCCCGGGGAGCCTTTGCCGGTCGAGCCGCAGCCGAAAAAACGCCCGCCGTAGGAATTGCTCTGCGGTAAACGGGCAAAACCGGAAATCGTAAAACCTTTTTTGTTATCCAGGGGCAGTTCCGGGCCTGTCGCCCCGTATTTCGCCGTTTTTACCGCGGTCGGGCCAAAGCACAGATTTTTCACGCCGATAATTTCCGGCGCGTCGGAAAAGATATTCGCGTTAGAGCGCGGCGTGAGGTGCCGCTTATTGCCGGAAGAGTCTTTGAAATTTCCGTCAAGCTTATACCAGGCAAGCAGTTTCGGGGTGTTTCCGGCGGCGCAGTACAATGAACAGGACATGAACAAAAAAAGAAATAAAAAGAAACGCATAAAAATCTCCCTGAAAACAAGCACATTCATATTATTTATGAGGCGGCGGCCTTATTACAATATGAATTCCTTTTTATGCAAAAGCAAGTAAAAATACAAAATAAAAATATCCCGATTTCCGGATATAATTTGTAATGCCTCAGTCAATTTTGGTCGAAATAAGTAATGAAATGATTTTCTCAGCTCCGCAGGAGCGGCCTAACCGTAGCCCCGGGTATAACCCGGGGAAACATGGTATCGCCTCATAATTGAGCTCCGCAGGAGCGGTTGAACAAGTGATGATTAAGCCGCTCCCGTGGAGCTTAATTGGGTTTGTACGATTAAACCCCGGGTTGCACCCGGGGCTACGGTTAAATCATCCCTGCGGGATTAAAAATCATCATGTATTTACATAAACCAATATTCAGTGAGGCATTACGATATAATTGTAATCGGTCAGTCGCCTTGCAGGTCAAAAAATGTAATCAGCCTTTTTTCT
>CAZEXM010000055.1:0-16523 GCA_964515915.1 uncultured Victivallaceae bacterium | reverse complement strand
TCAACATTCTCTAAAAATTCGCTTTGCTCATTTTAGAGAATATCGCTTTTCGAGAGAGATATTTGTTAAGGCGCAACAAGTTGCGCATAATTTCGAGCATTGCCTTTCGCTTCGCTCAGGCTCAGCCTGCGCAAAGTGGAGATGCTCGACCAGCGCCAAACAAGTTTGGATTTTATATTTGTTTTTGACCAATAGTTAATTGTATGAACAAGTTAAAGTATATCAAATTACGAAGCCGACGTTCGGTCGCCGCTGGATCACGGAGGCGTTGCATCCGCCTTTTCTTAGTTTTGTCGGTCGCGTTTTACTACCCGGAATTGCCGTTACGCTTCGCCGTTTGTATCACGAACCAGATGTCATTTTGTATGTATATTTTCAATCGCCGAAGGAAACGCCCAGTTGTCTGGCGGTTTGTATCCAAATATGATCAAGGGGGACAACTTTGAGCCGCCCCGCGACTTTTTTCAGCGGAATTGGAACTAATTCCTGGCCGCGTACCGAAATCATTACGCCAAACTTCTTTTTGAGGATGCATTTAATACATTCCACACCTAACATCGCAGCTAAGAGCCGGTCCGCGCTGGAAGGAGAGCCGCCGCGTTGAAGATGTCCTAAAATTGTTACCCTGGCATCCAGGCCGGTCAAGGCCGCTAAATCTTTTGCCAAAGCCAGCGTTCGTCCTGAATGTTCATGACTTGCAGATGAAAACTCTTTACACGGTTCTTCAGCGGGAGGCGAGCTTATGAAACCAGAAAATTGACACCCTTCGGCAATTGCTATTATGCTGAAACGCTTACCATGATGATTACGTTTGTTTATAGCTTCAGCAATTTTTTCCAGCTTGTAAGGTATTTCAGGAATTAAAATCACATCCGCGCCGCCCGCGATACCGCTGGCTAAAGTCAGCCACCCCGCTCTATGGCCCATTATCTCAACCAGCATAATACGCCGGTGACTGCTGGCGGTTGAATGCAGATTGTCTATCGCCTGCGTCGCGGTGGCTACCGCCGTATCAAAACCAATAGTGGTATCCGTCATCGCTAAATCATTGTCTATGGTTTTCGGCAAAGTTATTATATTTAAACCTTTTTTCTTCAGTTTCAGAGCGCTTTTGTGCGTACCGCCGCCGCCGATACAAATTAAACATTGTAAATGATGTTTATGGTAATTCCTGACAATCGTTTCGGTCATATCGGTCAGTTTGCCGTGAAAAGGCATTTTGTCCGGTTTGTTTCGGCTGGAATGCAGAATAGTTCCGCCGCGCGTCAGGATGCCGGAACACGCTTTGCCGTTCAAAACCATCGTCCGGTCAAAAGCTATTCCATCATAACCGTCTTTAAAGCCAAGCAATTTGATATCCGCGGCGCGCAGATCTTTGGCGACGGCACGAATGGCCGCGTTTAAACCGGGGCTGTCTCCACCTGCTGTTAAAATTCCCACATGTTTACTCATAATGTTTACCCCTGTATTTTAATCATCTAATACGTTGTCGCCAGTAAGTATTTTAAAGGTTTTTTTATTTTCATTATTGCTCTGATTAGCAATTTTCCAGAGCATCCGGTATATTTTATATTGGCTTCGGCAAGGACTGTGCCTGCTGGAAAAATGCCGCGTATAAGTACCGTCGTTTCGCAGCTTGCGGGCTTTTTCCTTGTCGTTCAACTGGAAATCCAAAAGCTTTTTCAGCAATCCGCAGGTTTCTGTATGTTCCACCGGGAAAAGCAGTTCCACACGACGGTCAAGATTACGCGGCATCCAATCGGCACTGCTCAAGTAGTACTCCGGATTTCCGTTATTCGCGAAATAATAAATGCGGCTGTGTTCAAGAAAACGATCAACAATACTGATTACTTTTATGTTTTTCGTCCCGGCATCAGGACGCAAACAACATATTCCCCGCACGATAAGTTCAATTTTTACACCGGCGCGCGCGGCCTTATATAAATGCTGAATAATTTCCGCATCGACTAATGAATTCATTTTGGCAATGATGTGTCCGGGGGCGTGCGGGCTGGAATGCCTGGCTTCCCGGTCGGTCAGTGCGATAAATTTTTGTCGCAAATCAAACGGGGCGACGGTGATTTTGTGCCATTCATTTGTGGGTTCGGAATAACCGGTCATTAAATTGAACAGGGAGGATATATCGACACAAAGTTTATTATCGTTGGTCACAATGCTGATGTCGGCATAGCAGCGGGCTGTTTTATCGTTATAATTGCCTGTCCCCAGATGAACATAACGTTTGATGACGCCTTCTTCTTTGCGAATAATTATCAACGCTTTGCAATGAATTTTCAAACCGGATATACCGTAAATTACATGGACGCCGGATTCCTCCAGCCGCCTGGCCCAGAGAATATTGTTATCCTCGTCAAAACGGGCTTTCAATTCCACGATTACAGTAACCTGTTTGCCGATTTCCGCGGCTTTCTGCAAGGCCCTGACTATCGGGGAATCGCCGCTGACCCGGTAAAGAGTTTGTTTAATCGCCAGCACCGCGGGATCGACGGCGGCTTCCTCGAGCAGGCGCACGACCGGGGTGAAGGAATGATACGGGGTCATTAAACAAATAAAACCTTTGTCGCTAATCGCCCTGAAAATAGATTCATCCGCTTTAATGCCGGGATGGGACAATGACGGCCACGGTGTCTCGGCAAATTGCGGCGCGGATTCTTTTTCAACGAGTTCGCGAAATTGTTCGAGCGCGAAGGGGCCGGGAATTGTATAACTGTAAAACCCGTCCAGTTCGAACTGCCCGCAAAGCCAGCTTTTCAGTCCTTTAGAAATTCCGGAATGAATTTCAAGACGAATCGGTTCACGGTTGCGCGATTTCAGAAGAGTCTTTTCTATGCAATTCAAAAAATCTTCAAATTGATTTTCACGAATGGCGAAATCCATATCGCGAAGAATTCTGAAAAGAGAAAATTCAATAATTTCGGCTTGCGCAAAAAGGGACTGGAGGTTTTCCATGACCAGGTCTTCAAGCAGGATGTAAGTTTTACCGGGAAGATTATCTTCAACCGGAATGAAACGCGGCAAAAGCTGTGGTACTTCGACAAAAGCGTAACTCGATTCTTCTTTGTTTTGCAGTATCATGTTAATAACAATTTCGATAGCACCATTATTAAACATGGGAAAAGGATGTTCCGGGTCGATTGCTATCGGCGTCAGGACAGGAAAAATCTGACTTTGAAATAGATGTTTTAATTTTTTTTGAGAAGCCTCCGGAAGCTCTTTTGGTTTACTGATCCGCAAGTTGTTCTTTTCCAGCCCGGGCAGTATTTCCCGGTTGAGATAGCGGTATTGGCGTTTCAACAGCTTGAGGACTTTTTCGCGCAATAGAAAAAGTTGTTCCTCAAGGGTGAAACCGGCAGCATCCTGACTTTCACGGCCAAGCTTATGCAATTGCCTCAGCCCGGCGATGCGCAGCATGAAAAATTCATCCAGGTTCGAACTGAATATGCTGATGAAATTTAATCTGTCAAGTAGTGGATTAGCTTTATAGCCGGCTTCGTCAAGCACGCGGGCGTTAAAATTCAACCAGCTCAGTTCGCGGTTAAGAAATATTTCCTGTCCAAAACGTTTATACTTCATAATTACCGGGAGCTCCGCAAAGTTTCACTTCCAGGCCAAATGTTTCACGAAATAAATTGCTGTTGGCATTTATATCCACCTGTTCCAGTAAGTTTTCGGAGAAATTCAGCATTTTTACCGTTAAATTAGTTTTATTAAGCTGTATTGAAATGTTACTGAATTCATCAGAGCGAAAATTATCCAGCGCATCCCCAAGCAGCAAAATAGACGTAAGTGTGTTGATGGTCGCTTTTTCATCATTGCTTAAAATAGCATATCTAGGGTGCTTGTATGGAATTCTTTTTTTGTGACAACAAGCTACAGTCGCCACTATTAACTGTTCGTTTTCGCTGACTCCCGGCAATTGAATATTACGAATCAGGTAGTATGAGTGTTTGTGATGCTGGTGTAAATTCACAAAACGTCCGACATCATGTAAGTGCGCCGCAAGATGCAGTAAAAGCCTGGAACGTTCATTCAAGCTGTGTTTTTTCTGGAGTTTATCAAATATTTTGAGGCAGTTAACCGTCACATTTTCAATGTGTTTCGCGTCGTAATTATATTTTTTTCCAATGCTTTCCGCGACAGAAATAATGTCATCTTCAAACAGTCTGGACTTGACACGAATCATATCAGCGACCAAAGCATCTTGAATGGAAAAGGGCGGAAATAATATTTTTTTGCACTGGTAAATCTTCATAAAAGCCTTGACTATGTGATTACAAGCCACAAACTTAGGGCCCATTACATCCGCAATATGATATTTATCCACCAGTTGCCGAGCTGAGAATTGCGATATTTTCTTAAGAATGGAGCTCAGCTTCGAACCTGTCAACTCAACAAAATCGTTGCTTTTCCAATTTTTATTGATATTTACCAAAGCTCTTATATTTTCGCCTATACCTATTAAAATACGCTGTGAGCTCTCGCCATGAAAATATTTTTGAACATTAAGCGATTCCAGTAAATTAAGAATCTTGCGTGGTTTAATGTGGCAGCTTCCGTGCTTATCAAAAGACCTGATCAAACTTAAGGGGATGGATTCACAAAATTTAAGCTTACCCTGTTCTGACACCATTAATAATAAACCACAGCTGCCTACCGCAAAAGAAAAAGTGTCTATTTTTTCAAAATCATACTTTTCTTTAAGCTGTTCGCGAATAAGCAAAAACAACAAACGAATTTCTTCAGCCGGAGACAGTAATTCAATGTCGATCCCGGCGCTTGTCTTTATGCGGCTGATCAAAATATCGCAATTCGCCGCTTCACGAACTGCGCAAGTCATTATCACGCGATAATATTTCACATCATATTCACGCAGTTTGTGCGCAAACTCCTGCATGATATCGCATAGTAATGAAATATTTTTCAGGGAAACAGCCCCCTGCTTGAAGACATCCGTGCTGAGATTAATATTTTTATCGAGATGTTCGAGAATTTCCTTTCCGCCGTCTTTGGGCACCTGGAAAATTTCCAGCCGGACCGAATGTGAATCTATATTTATAATACTTGACAAAAACGGCATTTTAAGTTTTTGAGAACTTAAAGCTTCCATTCCTCCTCCTCTTGCTGTAAAGGCTTGGCGCACCTGTCAAAATTTTTGCTTTTGAGGCAATTGCAAAAGTCTCCACGACAGATTTTTGATTTTATACGGCATCTTTTGATTTTGAGCTCATTCACATACCTACGGGTATGCTCAATCGCTCAAAAACCAAAATCTGCTCGCCTAAAACACTAAAAATCATGTTTATGTTGGACTTTTGCAATTACCTCTTTTATCTATTTTTTTACGCGAAAATTTTATCCCCAAAAGTGTGTTTTCAATCCCGGATGAATGACTTTACCGCAGCCGCGGATGTTAATCCGCGGGAAAACGATTAAAAATAATTTTTTGCAATTTTCTCTATAGTTTAAACTAATGCGGCGCGGTGGGAAATGTCAACAGAAATAAATAAATATATCGAATATTACTGAAAAATGAGGTGAAACTCTAAAATTTCACTTTATCGGAAAAGTTCATATTATGCACCATTATTCAGCCGGAAAGTTTATAATTATCGGCACGCAGCTTTAAATTTGCCTCAATTATCGGGTACATCCATTGTATGAAACCAGGGTCTTCCTGGTAATGCCAGACAAAATTGTCGCCATGAGGAGTTTTGGATTTCAAGTGAATGACATCATCCTCACGCAAATAAAACTTGGTTATAACTTTGCCCGTGCGCAATTTGGCAACAACCATGTCCCCGGTCGCCGGATATTCATTGCCCGCTACCAGCAGAACTGCGGAATGAGTGAATTCGGGCGTTGCGTTTTCTTTATCGACCAGAAGCGCAAAACTGCCAACTTGCGTGCGGGAAAACAATACTGTCTGGTCGGAGCAATAGCGCGCAAATGATTCTATCGATTCCAGAGCTGGTTCATAATTCATGGATTGTTTAAATGTTATCAAGGGCACACGGCGGAATGAGTCCTGATAGTCAGATGAAGAATCTTTGACTTCTGAGAAAACTGAAAAGTCCGTCTGGTCGTTTAAATTAGCGATATTAACAATTAATCTCTGGTTCATATTTTGCCTGCCGTTAACTCTATTGTTCAAACGGGCGTTGAAAATAAGCGTATATAAAGCACACATGTCCCGGGAATCTATTTTTAAATATTCGAGAATTAAACTGATTTGTTTTGCGCTAAGCAATATATGACCGCTTTTTATCTGGGAAACGGCAGACGCGGTCACATTCAATAAAGCAGCTAAGTCAGATTGTCGTTTCGTGTTTATGCTCAACCACTTGGCGATTATAGACCAACCATTAATATCTTTATTTATAAGCCCTGTTTTCATCGTCCTCCTGCCCACGTTAAACATAAACTTAACTGTATAAGATATAATAGTATATCTTTAGCTTAACTTCAAGAAAAAAAACGAAAAAAAAATAAAAAAAACATTGACTATTTATCTTTTTCTTTATATATTTAAGAAGATACTAAAGTAAATTTAAAGAGCAAGGGGGTTTTATGACAGCATTGGGAGAAGTAGTGCGAGCACGGGATATTAAGCAAATAACATTGGCATCCAAGCTTGGAATAAGCAAGGCAGCCGTATCTATGCAGATTAAAAAGGGAATAAAAACCACACGTACCGCCGCGAAATACGGCGCCGTATTAAAATGTAATCCGTTTTTTCTGCTCGACACTTAAGTAAAAGCTTAAGTGGTTCGCCGGTTTTAAAAAGTTATTGTTCGGTGTGTATTTTTTTATGTTTTAAACAATTACACGTTAATTACAAATACTTGTATGTAATTCAGCGTCTTATTGTAACAAAAATTAAGCGATATTTGTAATTATTTTTTTTAATCAATAAACAAGAGGAGAAATTTAAAAATGGAGTGTTACGGCAGCTTATTCAATAAACGTAAAGACTGCAGGGAGTGCAAATTGCGGGAATGGTGTGAAAATGCGTCTGATCCACCGCTCCTGTCACACCAAATGCTTGATTGGGACAGCGTTAGTGAACTTACAACGCCCTCGAACATGACCGTCGTGCATCCGGTTGAATCGCCTCCGGTTGCCGACATAATGGACAGACGTCTTTATTCTCGAAATGATTTACTGGAAGTAATTGGTTTTTTGCTGGCTCTGGATACCCAAACCCTGGATATGCTGGACAGCAAAATCGGAAATTCCGGAATTTCTTTCAGTGAAATGGCGCGCCGGCGCGGTGTAAGCCGTCAAGCGGTGCATAAGTTTATCAAAAAAAAATGTGCTCAGATTCCTGAGCTGAGTATAATTTTACAAAACAATTCGCAAAAACGTAAATTAACCAGGAATTTTATGGAGGAAGTATGTCGAATCAAAAAACAAACGTTCGGGAAGAGATTGAAAAGGCAAAGGGTAAACTCGAGATCCTCGAGGAAATTGATCTGCTGGAATCGGAATTTGGACTTATCAAAAATGAGTATCTTCAAAGGCTCGAACATTATAAGAAACGTCTTGAAAACTTAGGTACTGCCAATAGCTGAAAAAAAATGCCGCCCTCGACGCGAGAGCGGCAAAAGAGCGACTCAAAATGAATCCACTTGAACCACTCCTGCGGAGTTAAGAATCATTTTTAACCGTTCCCCACGGGTTAATACCCGTGGCTACGGTTAAATCATCCCTCCGGGATTTAAAGCAAACTTTTCGGAAAAGAAGCTCGAAGTAAAACCTGAACTAAAATTGCCGGAGGACTTTGATTAACAAGATTTTTATTTTATCCTGTATTATCCTGTTATCCTGTCTAAAATACAATTTCCTATAGTATTAAATTATCCAAGCACTTCGTCGCATGCGGCTTCGAAGACCTGAACTGATTCCCGGAGGGCATCTTCAGTAATGCTCAAAGGCGGAGCGATTTTTAAACACTCACCGGCAATGCCTACAGGAGCAAACATTAACAAAGCTTTTTGCAGACATTTGATATTTATTTCCAGAGCGGTCGCCGGATCCGGAGTTTTGGTTCCAGGCAGAACACATTGAATACCGGCAACCAGGCCTTTGCCGTGGAAACAGCCTAAACGTTCAGGGTATTTTTTCTGGATACGGCTTAATTCAGCGCAAAGGATTTCACCCATTTTCGCGGAATTTTCGACGAGATTTTCTGCTTCGATAACTTCCAGGTTGGCAATGGCCGCCGCGACACAAAGCGGAGAACCCGAATGCGTACTGGTCATTGAGCCGGGAGCATAAATATCCATGATGTCTTTGCGCCCGATAACCGCTGAGACAGGCAATGAAGAACTGATGCCTTTACCGCAGGCGATAAGGTCCGGGCTGATGCCGTAATGTTCGAATGTGAACATTTTGCCACTGCGTCCGAAACCGGCTTGAACTTCATCCATAATGAGGACAATGTCATTTTCCTTACAGAAATTTTCCAGTTTTTGCGCATATTCAAGCGGCATGAATTCAGGGCCCACACCTTGGTATGATTCACTCATCACGCCCGCGATTTCATCCGGCTCAATGCCTTTTTCCTTGAGGGTCCTGAGGAATAAATCAAAAGAAGTATCTTCGTTTTTATAGCCGTCCGGAAACGGAACCTGGATAAAAGTGCGGTCGCCGTCAATTATCCATTCTTTCAGTTTGGGCATGCCGCCGGCAAGCTGCGCGGCGAGCGTGCGGCCATGGAAAGCGTTGTTGAATGAAACGAGATATTTTCTTTTGGCTCCATACTTTTCAAGGGCGTAGGTTTTAGCCATTTTTATACAGTTTTCAGTAGCTTCAGAGCCGGAGGAAAGCAGAAAAACGCTGTAGTCCTTAGTTTTCGGCGCGAGCGCCTGCAGCATTCCGGTAAGCCTGGCGCGCCCTTCGTGTACAAATACGTAAGTCGCCAATAAGCCCTGATCGATGATGTCATGCAGAGCTTTTGCAATTTTCGGATGATTATGCCCGGCATTGGCGATCAGCACGCAGCTTGACCAGTCAATCCAGCGGTTGCCCCATTTGTCTTCCACGGTAAAATTATTAGCTTTATGCCAGATAATCGGAGCTTGTCCCTGCATCGAGCGGGGCTCTGATTTTTGCAGATTTTTAAAAATTTCTAAAGATTCCGGAACTGGAATCGCGGTTTTGATGGAACGATATTTCGTTTCAACTTTTGCTACATTTACCGGGGTCAAATCATATTCAGCCATTTTATAAGCTCCCTGAAATATTTATTTTTTAAGTTTTACCAGTGGCTTTCCGCAACTGTAATCGATAATCGCGATATCGCCGCCGTTCAGAATAGACAGGCGCGCCGCTTCCTGGACGAGTTCGTTATAAGCGGAGTTTCCGGGAGTCGCGATCAAACCTTTAACATTGGCGTCTTCGATCCCGGCTTTACGGATTTCCATTGCCTTATCCGGATTTTCGTCAACTTTTGCCTCAATCGCAGACGCGCTCACCAAGGTAGCCGCAACAGAATCAAAACCATAGCCAAGCGGTTTCAAGCCTTCGCCTTCCCATGGAACAGCGCGGAAAAAATCAGGGTTGATGTATTGGAAGCGCTTGGCAACATGCTTCGCAAAACCATATTCAACCCCGCGGTTATGGTCGTCGTGCGCCAGTAAGCCGCCGCAGTCATCGCCGTCAAAATACATGATCAAACCCTGGTCATTGCCGCCGGCGCTGTCATCGGGATAACCAAGGCCGTTATTAACGGACAAAATGCCGCCGTTATCGAAAACCACCCGGCCGTTTGACCACAGGTAGCCTTCTTTGCCGTTCGGAAACTTTCCTTTGCGGCCGCTAACGGATACTTCCACGGGTTTCAAACCGGTGATGAAGCAAACGAGGTCAACGTAATGGCAACCGACATAAACGAAGGGGTCAGTGTTTTCACAGGTGAACCAGTTCTGGAAGTTTGAATGCCGGTAAAAATATGGTTCGATAAGTTTGGATTCGCCGAGCGCGAAATCACCGAGATCGCCGTTGCGGTAATGTTTCCGCGCGAGTAAGGCGCGACGGTCAAAACGTTTGTGGTATTCTATACCGATAAAAATTCCACGTTCCCGAGCTTCTTTTTCTATCTCCAAAGCCTGGTTATACTTTAGAACCAGAGGTTTAACACACAGAATATGTTGCTTAAAGGGGATAACGCCTTTCAAAACAGTGTAGTGCAATTGATCCGGCAGAGCTATGATTACCAGATTGTAAGGGTCTTGTTGAGCAAGAACTTTTTTGTAAAGTTCAGGATCATTCGAATCGCCTTGACCGGCTTCAGGGCAGGTTTTGAAACTTTGACCCGGGAAGGCTTCCAGAATATCTTTATTTTCCTTGAGCGCTTTGAGGGCGCTTTCACGCATATCGCAGACGGTAATTTCGCCGACAACGCCCGAACGCCGCAACTGCAGCGCGGAAGGCAGAAGCACATCGGTTACGATCATGCCCGCGCCGATAATTGTTAAATCAAGTGTTTTTTGTTTTTGCGCCATTAAAAGACCTCCGAAAGATTTTTGCTAATATTGTTTATATTTTTTGATCCATTACGAGATCCAGCACCACTACCGCGCCGCCGACAGCGACCCCGAGATGTCCGTACTGGGAATAATTTACCACAGTCAAACCGCCAACCAGGGCTTTGGCTAAACCGCGCTCGAAATATGTCCGGAAAGTCCGCAAATATTCGTCCCCTAATTCTACAGCTCTACCGCCGAGGATAATCGCCTCAGGATTCAGTACGTCAGCAATGATTTGTGCGGCATAGGCCATATATTCAGCGTTTCTATCCATAATCGCGCCGATTTCGGCGTCGCCGTTCTGGTATTCTTTCATTACTTCGTTGTAATGCATCCTGCGTTTTTTAACTTTTTCAGCCTGTTCGCAAACCGCACTGGCGCGAGTCAAATCTTCCAGGCAATGCCGTTCAAAACTACCGTCTCCTTTTAATACGGGCAATTTGATTTCGCCGATTTCGCCGGCGGTGCCGAAGCTGCCCCGGAAAATTTTGCCGTTGATGACGATTCCAGCTCCAACGCCCCGGCCGCTGGTAATGTAAACCAGGTTGCGGAAATTTTTACCCGCTCCAAATTGTGTTTCCGCCAGAGCCGCCGCGTTCGGACGGTTTTCCAGGAAGACGTCAAAGCGGCAGCGTTGCGCCAGACGCCTGGCTAATTGTTTTTTCTCGATATTTAAAGTTGAACTGTTAACGATTTCATTGCTTTCAGTATCGACAATTCCTGAAACCGCTATACCTACGCCTTTTATTTTTTCATGCGGAACTTGCGCGGCCAGAAGCATGATAAGCTTTTCAAGGACTTTCAAAATCATTTCAAAATCGTTTTCGTATTCGAGGTCTTCACGAGCGACGACATTGCCGCACAAGTCACAGAGTACGCCTCTAATCAGGTAATCATCTCCCAAATCAATACCAATAGCAAAACACGCGTCCGGATTTAGTTTTAACATAATCGGGCGTTTGCCGCCGCAGGATTCGCCTTTGCCGGATTCCACAACCAGTTTCTTATCAACAAAATCCGCGATAATTGACGATACCGTGGGGCGGGTTAAACCAGTAAGCTTTGCCAGGTCAGCACGTGAAATCTGCTCATTCTCTTTAATCAGCCATAGTATTTGCTGACGGCTTTTCTGTTTTGTTTGTGGCTTATTCATATAAGCACCTTCAGTCTTTAATACTTTGTTAATCTGTCTTACAAAGTTCTAATATAACTTTGTTTTCATGTTTGTCAACAGTTTTTTTGATTTTTTTTGTATAGCTGTTGACATTCACATGTTTATAATGTATACTTATAGTTAACATGTTTATAATGTATTATCAAAAAAATGGATACAATTAAATATTATGCCACCAGTTCCAGAATACATGCGAGTTAGAACTTTTATCTATAATTTAATAGAGAATTCAGATGGTACAAATCTGCAGATTCCTCCTGAAAACGAGTTGAGCAAGCTTTTCAATGTCAGCCGTGTAACCGTCCGTGGAGCAATCAAAAAGCTGGTAAGCGAAGGGTATCTGATTCCCAGGCGTGGAATCGGGACATTTATCAATAGAAAAATGCTCAACACTGGAATCGTAAAACAAGCTATAATCGGATTACTTGAAGGTTCTGGCGACCGTGCCGCGAATTCATATTATTCTAATATCTCAATTTGCGTTATGCAAAATGGAATGCAGAGTGAGACATTATATTTCCCTGAATCAGATGACCCGCAAAGAATGATTGAGATTATACGTTCAGGAGTACGAGGAGTCATTTGGGCAGATCTGACAAAAAATAAAAAAAATATCAAATATATTGAGGCTCTCAATAAAAATAAGATTCCTTTACTATTGATTGGCAACGAGAATTTCTCCGCTCAGGACTGTCTTATCTCCACCAAAGCACAACGGGGCGTCGCGTTTGCTGAATACATGTATTCAAAAGGGCATATAGATATCCTGACTGTCCATAATAACACATCCGTTGATGAACACTTCCTCGCTGATTCAACATTCATGGCTTACTGCAATCGAATGAGTCAACTCAGCGGGCGCGATGGTAATAAACTCAAAGAAAATATATGTTCATTAAGTGACTTAAAAGCAAAACTGAAAGAATCCAACAGGCGCTTTACTGCAATATATACCGGATTCTATAATGTGCCATACGTGAAGGGAGAATTGTTACTGGCAGGAATAGAAATACCCCGTGACCTTTCCTTTCTGACTTATGGTCGTCCTTCATCCTTTCACTTTGATGGAAAAAACGCTGACTATCTGGATATAGAAACTTGTTGGGAAAACGAAGTCTCGGACTGGCTAACAAAACGTATAGTAAATAATGATAATTCAGAAATCATTCATAAGGAAATCACTATGAAAATCGTCCCCGGCGAAACAGTGAAAACCATATGAAATACATAAAGTAATAATTAATATAAAAGGTAAAAGTTTAGTCTCAAAAAGGTAATAGTTTAGTGCTTTTAAGTTGCTCCCCTTGAAAACACTAAACTATTACAAAATAATTAAGATGATTATATATGAAAGAAAAAACACATTCAAAATTACAAAGAATTCAATGGTGGCAAGAAGCTCGTTTTGGGATGTTTATTCACTGGGGTCTTTTCTCTGTTGCCTGTAATGAGAAAAAATGGAGAGGTTCTACAGAGGTGGTAATGGCCTGCCATAAAATACCGGCAGCTGAATACGCTAAATTAGCAGATAAATTTAATCCGGTAAAATTCGATGCGCCTAAATGGGTCGCGGTGGCGAAAGAAGCCGGCATGAAATATATAGTATTTACGGTAAAACATGCAGAAGGTTTTTCAATGTACAATTCAAAAGTATCAAATTATAATATTACCTGTGCTACTCCTTTTGGGCGAGACCCCCTGAAAGAGTTAGCCTATGCGTGTCAAAAGGAAAATATTAAATTATGTATTTATTATTCCCATGTTCAGGATTTATATGAGATAAACAAAGACAAGGAAGGCTTTGAAATAAGAGAAAAGGATGAGGGTGAATTTCAAAAATATCTGGATAAAAAAGTAAAACCGCAATTAACTGAACTATTAACCGGATACGGCAGTATTGGGATTATGTGGTTTGATGTTCCATATCATATCACAAAAAAACAATGCGCGGATTTAGCTAATCTTGTTCATAAGTTACAGCCGGACTGTCTGATTAATAGCCGCATTGGCTTTGATAATTATGATTATTTTTCTGCAGGTGATAACCGCGTACTCAGCATATCAAGCACTAAAGATTGGGAAACTCCCGCGACAATGAATGATTCTTGGTGTAATAAAGTAGATGATCACAATTGGAAATCTGCAGAGGCACTGATAGGTTTATTAGTGAAGATCAATAGCCGCGGAGGTAATTATCTTCTCAATGTAGGTCCAACCGGGGAAGGCATTTTCCCTGAAAAAAGTGTTGCTATTCTAAAACAAGTTGGTAAATGGATGAAAATAAACAGTGAGTCAATTTATGGAACTTTAGCTGTACCGCATACACCTTTTGATTTTGATTTTGAAATAACGGCAAAGCCCGGTAAAGTATTCCTCCATTTTTTTTCCTGGACCGGCAAAATACGTATCCCCTATTTTAAATCAAAAGTTAATAGAGTATATTTACTTTCAGACAAATCAAATAGTATCGAATATAAAGAAGAATATATTGATTCACTTGATATGCATCGATTATTGTTAGCTTTGCCCGAAAAGGCACCAGATGGTATAGATTCAGTTGTTGTACTTGAAATTGACGGAGAAATTGAATTTGACTGGTGAGTAGTTACTTCCGCAAAGCTTGTCCTCAGTTTAACTGAGGAGCGAGAGTTTGATTAGAAAATGTAAAAGTTTATTCTCAAAAAGTTGGACACGGATAGAGTATGAATATGACAACAACAAAATAGATATTGAAAAACTATCGGAGAATATTTTTCGGTGAGCCAAACTATTTTTCTGTTTATCATAAAACATTGAAAATATCAGAAACAGGACAACAAAATCATAAAATTATCTTGAAAAACATGTAGCAAAAAAATCAGGAAAGTACATGAGAGAGATTTTAATAAACTACAGGAGGTTTTAGCAATTTTATAGGGATTGACAATTATACAAAATTTGATTTATATCGCATGCAAGAGAACCCGGCATTCCGGATCAATATTTTTTAAAATTAGGGAGGCATTGTCCATGGTTCGACATTTACACGTAATATTTTGCAAAACAATAATTTAACCACAAGGAGGAAGTGAGCCTATAGAAAAAATGTATCTAAAAATCGAAAAAAGTGCTAGTTGCGACGAAAACAAACTGTAAAAATCGAGTAAAACGACTGTTTTTTTAGCCAATTTTAATAAAAAAGAGGAATACAAAATGAAAAACAAGAAAAATAGAAAAAGTTATAAATCGTTGAGAGTGAAAGGCTTCACGCTTATTGAACTCTTGGTTGTAATTGCTATCATAGCAATTCTAGCTGCAATGTTGCTCCCTGCTTTAAATAAAGCACGGGAAAAAGCAAATCAAATATCATGTCTGAATAACGAAAAACAGATTAGTCTGGTTTTGGCGCTTTATACATCAGACTATAATGGGCACTACACCTCACCGGCTCAAGCAGGTAGTCCGTGGCGCGGCTGGACAAACCTGTTAATTAGCGCTAACTACATGAAAGGCTGCAAGGAGCCAGACGGAGCAATATCCAAGTCGGTTTTGTCTGCTAAATGTCCCAAGAATATAAATTACTCGAGCAACAGCAGAGAAGATTACGCCAATCCTTATCAAATGAATGGCGAAACTAATTGGACCGGACATACTGGACTTGCCGGAATGAAACGCAATCAGATAAAAAAACCTTCCGAGACCGTGGAATTCCTTTGCGGTGGTTTTGCGCCATCAACTTATGGAATGTATTATATTATTCCCGACCAACGCTATTTTGCTGGAATTTATAAACCAGAGTATAATAAAATACATGGTGAATGGCATAATAATCTTATTCCAGTATCTTTTTCCGATGGTCATGCAAAACTAATTAATATAAAAGAATTCTTCGCCACTGATGCCATTCAGGGTGATACTATCTGGCTTAAATATTTCGAGGTAATAAATAGATAATGAAATCACTAATATTTTTAATTTGTTTTCTGTGCTTGTTTTCATTAACGACCATGGGTGAGGATTTTTTATCTAAAGACAGTGTTGACCTGTTCAAAGATAATAACTGGTATATTTTTAACGGCAGTATGGAATTAGGGAACCCAGGGAAGCGGGTTCCCGGTTTTTTAATGTTAGGATTTTTTGAACCGAAAGCTGCGGCAAAAAATGTAAATAAAAATTATTTTCCAACGACCAAACGAGAAGCCAACGGCAATAAATATCTTTTAATGCCCGGCTATAAGGGCTTACCTGAATATAATCTTTACTGCAACAAGTTTTTTCTCTCAAAAGATGGGGAAGTAGAAATTTCATTCCGTTCAAAAATGACGGCAGACGAAAACGGTAAATTTCAAGAAAAATGTCCTGTTATTTTAGACTTTCGCTGCCGTAACGATAATGTACAGCACGGAATCATCAAGCAACGCTATCCAGTATTGACCTCAAAAAAATTTCGCCCAATTAAAGAATGGAAAACTTTTAAATATAAAATTAAAGTTGTTGGAGGATTTGTCTACAGTGTAGCGTTCAGACGTTGTGCATCCAATCCAGATAAGAATTTGAACGGTTTGTGTTTTGATGATATTTCCATAAAATATATAGGAAAATCAGTTAAGAAAAAAACAGAACTGGCAATCATTCCAGATCGTTTAATCAGCGCATATTATAAAGGCGAAAAAGCAGTATTCAAAGTCAATGCAATAATCTCCAGTGATAATAGCAGTGAAGCTGTACGCCTTTATGTGCGGGAAGATTACTCAAATAAAGTATTTAAGGGATTGTAAATAAATAAACTTTACAAACATGCAGTTTAATGCTATAGTATC
>CAZEXM010000054.1:0-16632 GCA_964515915.1 uncultured Victivallaceae bacterium | reverse complement strand
TCAACATTCTCTAAAAATTCGCTTTGCTCATTTTAGAGAATATCGCTTTTCGAGAAAGGTATTTGTTAAGGCGCAACAAGTTGCGCATAATTTCGAGCATTGGAGATGCTCGACCAGCGTGTTCCGCCGCTGGATCACGGAGGCGTTGCATCCGCCTTTTTTTAGTTTTGTCGGTCGCGTCAGTGTAAGGCGCGGGATTAAAACATTCCCGCGCGTTTGGCATGAAGGTATTTATTTTAAATAAAGCAGCACACTTGTAATGAGATTTTTTATTTTTGAGAAATCGTCAGAATTATTATCAAATATAAGATAATAATTGTCGTTAAGTATATCCTTAATAATTTTTTTAACATAAAGGACATATTTTTGAATAATGATGGCAGGCTTGGTGTTGCCTGCGATTAAGTAGCATCTGAATAGCAATTGATTCGAAAAAAGAAACTGAGATTTTTTTAGAAAAAGACTAGCTTTTAAGTAAAAGCTTAAGTATAGTTACTTTGTGCTTTAACTTTAAGATAGTAAGGAATATAAATGACTTCAGTATCATTAAAATTAAAATTGGGCAAATTAATTAAAAGTGGTTTACAGGCAGCTGGCTTAAGGCAACTTGATTTGGCTCAGCATCTGCAAATTTCCACATCTGCGGTATCACAAATGCTTAATGGCAAGACGGCTCCGGCCGCAGTCCATTTAGACAAGATATTCCAGTTATTAAATTGCAGCCGCAATCAGATTTTCATTATGCGTGATTTATTAGCGCGAATTCGTTCCGGCATGCATGAATTGCGTTCGCCGGTGAATGAATTTATTAAAAGTGCCAGAAAGGGACGTCGTCTGTCTCTGGCAAAATTGTCCAGTTTGAGTAAAATTCCCGTTGCGGAATTACGCATTCTGGAAACATGTTCGACAGTGACCCCGTCCAATGAACAAATAATGACTCTTGCGAAAGTTCTTGACTTTGACGATGCCGATATACAGCAATTGCTCAACGATTTGTCATTGTACAATTCCGATTCTTTAAGCGAAGGCGTCCATGAACAGCTCGCCTCTTATGGAACTCCTAATACGTTTCCTGCACAAATTCCAGTGCTTTCAACTGAAAATATGCGTAAATTTAATCCGGCGCTGGAAGATATTAAGAACTTCGTCTGGCGTAATTACGATCAGGTTATTTCGGCGCAGAGCATGGATGACACGATAAATAACGATGATGTTTTCGCTATCACTGATTCCGGCAATAATTTTAATCCCCCGCTTCCCGGTTCGGTGAGCCTGATTGTTGCTTTGAAAAACTTTCCGGAAACAAATGATACTGTAATTGCAAAATCAAAAAATAATGATAAATTACAGCTTAAGGCATTTGTCCGCGATGGGGAATGTGTGTCTTTAAATCCTTTTGTTGGTTCGAGTGAGCAGCACAAGCTTGAACCGGGCGATATCGAATGGGTGCGTAAGGTTTTAAAGGTAATCATAAGCAATTTGTAATTGCTCTTCACAATATATTGGACAGATATTATGTTCATAAATTTAAAGAGAGCTGTTACTAATGGAAGCTGACATTATTGCGTTGTTCGCAGTGACTAGTTTTACCAGGTTCGGAAAACGTTTGGAGTCTTTGCGCAAAAGTAAAAACCTCACTCAGAACAAATTCTGTCTCAAAAGTGGTGTTTCAAGAAATTCAATTTCGGCTTATGAATGCCATAAACGTTATCCGCAAAATGCTACACTGCGCAAACTCGCCAAAGGATTAGGGGTTAATAGTTCGCTTCTCGAGGATTATGTGGAGTTTTATGACACTGCGGTCGAGCATTTGTGCAATTTTAATATTGAAACTGGAGAATTTTCGCTTCCCCGTGAGGAATAAATCCTGCTATGGCTGACGAAAAAAGCAATAAGTCTAAAAAAGATCCGGATTCTCAAAAAACAGGTAATTCCTGTGGCTTTTCCCTTGGATGTTTAATCATTATTATCGCCGTCTCGGCGATAGTTTTTTTCCTTTTTCTCAAACCCGTACTTGACGATGCCGGATATTCCTACGACGAGCTCAAAGAGAAAATCTTCAGCCTCAAAGACAAGGCAAGCGACACTTTGGAACAAAGCGATGAAATCTATCAAAACAGCAAAGAGAAATACGAGGACATAAAAGATAAAACAGAAGAGCACTGGAATGATCTTAAGGACTTGGACGACAAGGCGCAGGATGAACTGGACAAAGCCGCTCCTGAACTCGTTGCTGACTGAAAAATATTATTGGTTTTTCAGCTTGTTCGAAAAACAGAAAAGTGTATAATGTAACTCAAGCGTCCCGCTTGAGAATATTCACAAGCGTCCCGCTTGTGCTACATTGAATTAAATATTCAAAAAAAGAAAAAGCTTGACATGCTTCATGCTTTTGTCATAAATCCATATCATTTTAAATAATGGATATTGCTTAAGTTGACGCATATGCCCTGCAGGAAACAAGTTTCCGCGCTTATCCCCCTGAGTTAAGCTTCCACTAAAACACACAGATAATGGTTATATTATCTTCCCCGCCGTTAATTAAAGCTTCTTTCATCAAGGCGTCTACGGCGTTCTTTGGAGTAGTACTCTTTGCGAGAATTGCTTTGATCCGTCGTTGCTTAACATGCATAGACAAACCATCCGAACACAGCATGTAGCGGGCGCCGACAGATTTGGGATAAACGTTTATCATTGGTTCCACGTTGGCATTCGGCCCTATGGATTTGGAAATAATGTGCGCAAAAGGATGCTCTTTAGCTTCTTCACTGGTAATTGTGCCTTTCTTGACCAGGGCGGCGACAAGGCTGTGGTCTTCGGTCAACTGTTTCAGTTTGTCGTTGGAGAAAACATACAAACGACTGTCGCCGGCGTGTCCCACAATAACATGATTCGGCGTAAAAACTGCCGCGACAACGGTCGTCCCCATCGGACAGGCAAAGTTTTTACGTTTATTCTGGGTGAAAATATCTTTATTTACTGAACGAATTTCGTATCTCAGGAAAGCTTTGATTTTTTGCAGCGACAAATAATTGCCGACATTAAGGTACTTCCAGCTTGCGACAAACTGGCGACAGCATAATGAACTGGCGACTTCTCCATTCTGATGTCCGCCGATACCGTCGGCTATTACCGCGACGGAGTTCAATTCTTCATGATAATCGATATAGCAGAAACAGTCTTCGTTCGCGTCTCTGACCAAACCGACATGCGTTTCGCCGGAAAAGGTTAAATGAGACACACAAGCCTGTTTTTTTGTCTTTAATTTATCCATATTGCTACTCGATTATTTAAAGATATCGCTAAAATAAGAGCCTTGCAACGACAAAGCAATGCATATTTTGAATATGATAGAAAAATCTTATTTAAATTTTTGATTTTCTACGAAGGTCTGCTATTTTAGTATACATTTACTGCTTTGTCAAGGTATTATATAAAATTAAGCGGTTTATTTTTTTTTGAGACTCTTTAAAATTCTTTAAATTCCTAAGTAAAAAGGAGCTGCTATGGAAAAAGTAAGTGCAACTAGAAATTTTGTTGTCGCTGGACACAGTGGATGCGGTAAAACATCCCTTTGCGACTTAATGCTTTTTAAGGCCGGCGCCGTTGACCGTCCCGGCAGTGTCGACCAGAAAACCAGCGTATCCGATTATACGCCGGAAGAACAGGAAAAACAAGCCAGCATTTATTCGGCTCCTCTTAATTGTACCTGGAAAGGCAATCATTTATTTTTTGTAGACACGCCCGGTTACGCCGAATTCATTGGCGAAATGATTGCCCCGATGAACATCGCGGACAGCCTTTTGCTGGTTGTTGACGCGGTTGATGGTTTACAGGTCGGTTCCACCCGCGCCTGGAAAATCGCCCGCGGCTTGAATATACCGCGATTTATCCTGATTAACCGTGTAGACCGGGACCGCGCTGACTTTAAAGCGGTCCTGGCTCAATTGCAGGACGCTTACGGTAAAACCGTATGTGTGCCGGTTACCCTGCCGGTTGGCGAGGAAAACGCTTTCAGCGCCGTTGTAAATGTTCTCAGAGACACAGAGGTTCCGGAAGAACTCACTGCTGATGCCGCGAAATATAAAGAAATGCTTATGGATACCATCGCTGAATCCGACGAAGCTTTGATGGAAAAATATCTGGAAGGCGAAGAACTTACTGACGAGGAAATAGCCACAGGTTTATATACCGCGATTATGAGCGGGGACCTGGTGCCGGTTTACGCGGCAAGCGCGGCGAAAGATATCGGTGTTGACAAGCTCATGGACAGCATTAATAACCTTTTCCCCGGGCCCCTGACCAAAAAGACCGTTACTTTAGCTGACGAGAGTGAGTTGAAACTTGCCGGCGCCGGCGCGCCGCTGGCGCAAGTGTTTAAATGTGTCGTGGACCCGTTTATCGGCCAACTGACTTTCTTTAAAGTTATTTCAGGGGAGCTGAAATCTGACAGTGAATGCTATAATGTCAACACTTCCGCCAAAGAGCGCCTGGGATCAATTCTCCTGCTCAACGGTAAAAACCAGAAGAATACGGCTTCACTTGGCCCCGGCTGCATCGGCGCGATAGCAAAACTCAAAAACACCCATATCGGCGATACTCTGGGCGCCAACAGTTCCGCTAAAGCGCTGCCGCCGATAAAATTTCCCAACCCGGTCATGTCTTATGCTATTTTCCCGGCCAAAAGCGGTGAAGAAGACAAAATAGCTCAAGGTTTGCATAAGTTGTCCGAAAGTGATCCTACCGTATCTCTGACGCGCCAGAATGAAACACACGAAA
Organism: uncultured Victivallaceae bacterium; assembly: GCA_964515915.1. Classification (GTDB taxonomy): domain Bacteria; phylum Verrucomicrobiota; class Lentisphaeria; order Victivallales; family Victivallaceae; genus JAHOYW01. The sequence goes on along the minus strand of CAZEXM010000054.1, from coordinate 11,853 downwards.
TGGTGCTTTCCGGCATGGGCGACCAACATCTTGCCCAGATTGTCAAGAAGCTCAAAGAACAATACAAAGTGACGGTAAAACTTGAAACTCCAAAAATTCCGTATCGTGAAACTATCACGATAAATGGAGAAGGCCATTACCGGCACAAGAAACAAACCGGCGGCGCCGGGCAGTTCGCGGAAGTATTTTTGCGCATCGAGCCTTCACCGGAGGGTTACGAGTTCCAGAATAAAGTTGTCGGCGGAAATATCCCGAAAAACTTTATTCCGGCCATAGAAAAAGGAATTGTCAGTACTTTAAAGGCCGGCCCACTGGTGGGCTGTCTGGTTGAAAACATCAAAGTAACCGTTTACGACGGCAAACACCATCCGGTAGACTCTAATGAAATGGCATTTAAAATCGCCGGCAGAATGGCTTTTCGCGACGCGATGAGTAAATCCAAACCGGTTATCCTTGAACCTATTATGAAAGTGCAAATCACCGTTCCGAATGATTATATGGGGGATGTTACCGGCGATTTGAATCATAAACGCGGCCGTATTTCAGGTATGGGCTCGGAAGAGGGAATGCAGATCGTAAAGGCGGAAGTTCCGTTGGCGGAAATGGCAAAATACGCTACTGAACTGCGCAGCATGACGCATGGCCGCGGCGTTTTCAAGATGGATTTTGAGAAATACGAGCAGGTTCCATCGAACATCGCCAGCGATATCATCGCCAAACATCAAGCCGCACAAGGCGAGGATTGAGATAAAAAGTAGAAAAATAAAAAGCCTGATTTCCGGGTCGGGACTTTTTTGACACCGTGATTATTGGAAATTAATCACAGTCAGGATACTTTTAATTTCTCCTCAAAATCAAAAAAAAACGCCTATATGTTACTATTTTCAGATTATTGACAGTATATTTATTCTTATAGAGGCAGTTGTTTGTCCTGAGGAGAGAATAAATGAAAAAGATAATTGGCCATGTTGAGTATGAAATATTGGATACTATTGCCGAAGGCGGTATGGGAACGATTTCCAGAGCCTTGAAAAAAGGCGTAAACGGTTTCGAAAAGCTGGTTGCGATAAAGATGCTTTTAAACTGTTATTCCAAAAATAAAAGGTTCATTGAGCGTTTTATTGACGAAGCTAAACTGGTCGCCGACCTGGTTCACGAAAACATTGTCCAGATTTATCAGTTGGATAAGTATATGGACGAGTATTATTTTGTTCTGGAGTACGTCGACGGGATTAGCTTGTATGATTTTATGGAATTCCACAGTATGTCCAAAACAAAACTGCCGGTTAAACTGGCAGTTTTTATTGCGGCGAATGTCGCGCGAGCCTTAGCGTATGCTCACAGCCGTTACAGTCATGACGGAAAACATTTAAATATTGTTCATTGCGATGTCTGTCCGCACAATATTTTGTTAAATACGGAAGGCGGAGTTAAATTAACGGATTTCGGGGTGGCGCGGGCGGTTACGGTAAAAGAGCGCAGGTCTGTTTCGGGGAAACTTCCTTTCATGTCGCCTGAGCAGGTGAATAAAAAGAAATTGGATTTTCATTCAGACATTTATTCATTGGGGGTAGTTTTATTTTATATGCTCAGTGGAGGTAAAACCTGTCGTCATTTGAATGTAAGTCCGCGGGAAATTTTATCACAGGCGCGAAATAATTACATTGACTGGGAGCTTTTGCCGGTGAATTTGAACAAAGAACTGCTGGTGATTTTGCGTCGCATGTTGGCTACTGAGCCGGATGAACGTTATCGCAGCAGCGCGAAAGTGGCAAAAAAACTTGAACAGCATATTTCGCGGAATGCTTACGGGCCGACAACCGTAACTCTGGCTAAATATATGCGGCGCGAAATGCCCGCGCTCTTCACGGATAAACCGGAGCCGTTGGAAGCTTACGAAAAGAGCTTTGCGGCACAGGATAATGATGTGTTGCGCACTGTACGGATACCGAGACCTGGAAGCGTTTCAGCAAAAGAAAACCTGGGCCTGGACAAAATGCAGAAGCTGTATAAATCCGGGACGGAATCGGAAAAGTTAGCAAAAACCCGTCTTATGTCGGACGAGGAATTGCTCTCATCGGGCTTGATTAAGAACAAGTAGGGTTTAGCTGAACGGGGTGTTCATGCGTTATTTTATGTATGCATATGTGTTGGTGTTTTTTATTAGTGTTTTGATTAACAGTGTTTTGTGGGTTCGCGCGAAAACTAAAATTTTCCTGTTAATATACGAGATTTTTACAGCTTCTTATTTGACGGCGGTAATACTTATTTATTTCACGCCCGGCTGGGCGGACAGTATAAATATCTGGTTTTGCCTGTTGATTATTCCGCTGGTCATAACGGATATTTACATGACGGTATGGGGAAAAGATGAATTGATTTGTCCTCCCGGATTTAAACACAAAAAAAATGAAATGGAGTTCGCGCGGGTAGCCGCAGTAATTTTCGCAGCTCCGGCCTACATCAGCGGAATCATGCTCCTACTGCAGTTTTGGATGGTGCATTAATTTCAGTTATCAGTTATCAGCTGTCAGTTATCAGTTTTTTTAAAGAATGCCGAACTGGCGTTCAGCGCTCCCGGCTAAGAAAAAGCGTGCATATCTTTTGCTTATTCAAGCGGGCGGAGCCCGAGCGGAAAAAGCAAAAAAACATATATGGTGCAGGCGCTTGCGCCTGCTGCCGCCTGCATAAGGCGCGGGGGGAGTTTGAGGGGCGAAGCGCCCCTCAACAAACAACGATTATCAAAACCGCTTAAGTTCAAAACTTTAGTTTAAGCGAGCTTCAGCTTGAACAGGGGACGCGAGAGCGAATTGCACAGCGGCATGACCATTTCACGGCAATCCTTTTCAACTTCGGGCCATGACGCGTCGAGCATTTGTGCCGCGAAACTCGACATATCCGGAATGGTCAGGAATATCGGCAAATCCTCCCGTCCGGCTTCGGCAGCTAAACGCCCGGTAGTGCTGATACAGTTGTCAATAGCCTTTCCCGCCGAAAATAAGTAGGGAATCAAAACCATTTCAGTCAAAGGCCCGGCAAGGCCGTGAAAACGGCAGAACTCATTTATCATAAAAAATATCCGGATTGAAGGAAACATGCTGCTGACCCCGATTAAACGGATGACTTTGGCATCAATCAGGCCGCGCGCGGAAACCGCCAGCCCCTGTTCCAGGGTTTTCGCCGACACCAGCCAGCGATTGTCCTGTTCCCAGGAATCCAGAGCGACCGGTTCAATGTCTTCGCCGGCGAATTCTTCGCTTTCGTAATGTTTGGCCAGTTCGACAAAAAGGCCGGGCGCCGCATTTTTTATGTTGAGCTGCTGTGCCGCGGAAACAACTTTGCCGGAAAGATTATCAAGCGAATCAAGTTTTGCCCCCAGGTGTTTTTGAAGCAGTTTTTTGATGGTATTGAATTCGGGATCAACGGTCATTCTGGAGCAGGCGTTGTCAGCCAGGTAGATCGCGGCTATTTCATGGAAGCCGGTATCCCTCAGGATTTGAACAACGGTATTGTTGATTTCGGATAAAGTGAAATGCTTTTCTTTCCGCTTGCTTTTGCGCAGCGAAAATTCCACCGCGAGGCTGATATCGTCCGCGAGATAGCTTTCGCTGATTCCGGCGGCGAGAAAACTCCGGATAATTCTGCTTTGCAGGCGGTCAGGGTCAAAGGCACTGGTGATGCCCTCAGAATTTGTCAACATAATGGAAGTATTCGCTAGTTTTATCATGATTTATTTTAAAGCTTTTATTTCCTCTATGAATTCGTCAACATCTTTGAATTTGCGATATACCGACGCGAAACGCACGTAAGCGACATGGTCGACTTTTTTAAGGGCGTTCATAACGTAATTGCCGATTTCCGAACTGGGAATTTCTTTGTCGTATTTTTCTTGAATGGAGCCGTAAATATCCTCGAGCATCTGATCAATCGCTTCCGGATTTATGGGACGCTTGTAGCAAGCGTTGTCGATACCGCGACGAAGTTTGTCTTTATCAAAATCTTCGCGAATATTGTTTTTCTTGATGATTTTCAGTTCAACATGAATTATGCCTTCATAAGTGGTGAAGCGATGTTGACAATTCAGGCATTCGCGCCGTCGGCGCACACCGGCAGCCTCGCGAACGGATCGAGAATCTACAACCTTATCATCCTGACAATTGCATTTAGGACAGCGCATGTTTTTCCTTCAAATGATTTTTAACTAATATAAGGGCTGATGCTGAAAACAAAAGCGAAAAAAAAGGGAAAGTATATAAATTTTAAATAAAACTGGCAGTCCCGCAAGGATTCGAACCCTGACTAAATGAACCAGAATCATTTGTGCTACCATTACACCACGGGACTGAATTTTTCAGCAGGATTTATTATAGTTAGATTTAGCTTAAATTCAAGTCGAAATATAAAAAATACTTAAAGATTGCAATAAAACTGGAATTTTGAGTTTTTATGTATTATTATATATTGTGGAGAGGGTTTCTCTACAAGCTTGCGTATTATTGAAAATATTATTTTTCAAATACGTGATTTTAACATTAATCATCTAATTAGAAGGAGAAGATTTTTAATTAATAAGCATTTTCACGTGTTAATGGTTTTTAGAAAATTAATTTTAATTAAAGGAGCAATTTAAGATGAAAAAATTGTTAATTGCAATGTTCGTATTGTGTCTTGGAATTTCAACAATGGCTGCGGCCGCGAAAGTAAGTAAAGCAAAAGTAGTGGTTCCCGTTGAAAAATGGAACGCTCTGGATGTTGGAATTTGGTTCGGATTGCCGGATTCAATGGAAGACGCCAATGTTCGCGGTCTTAGATTAGGCCTGCCGATTTCCTCAAGCAAAGGTTATGTCCGTGGCGTGGAGTTTTCCTTCTTCTGTGCCGCGACTGACGATATAAACGGTTTGCAGACAAGTTTTGGAGCAGCCCTGGCGAAAAAGTTATCAGGACTTCAGTTCTCACTTGTTAACATCTGCGACAACGAAGCTAAGGGAGCACAGCTTGGTATATATAACTGCGCCGGTAAGCGGGGATGGCAGCTTGGCCTGATAAACTCAGGCAAAAACGCAAAATTCCAATTCGGACTTATAAATATAAACAAAGGTGGACTTTGGCCGTTTTCAATCATTCTGAACTTCGGAAAAGACACCTTCAAAAGTTCAGATGAAATACGCGCGGAAAAATGTACCTGTACAAAACTTCCATGCAAAAAATGCAAGGGTAAGAAAAAATGCGTCTGCAAAAAGGCAGCATGTAAAGTACACTCGAAATAAATAAAATTTTATATTTATAAAATTTTTTAAGCCGATGTTCTGAAAAAAAAAGGACATCGGCTTTTTTTATTTTTTTTCATCAGCGATGTATGTCTACCAGTCCGAACGGTCATAGGAGCGGTAACTGATTGCCTCAAATAAATAATCTTCGCTGATTTGAGCCTGCCCGCCCAGATCGGCAATCGTCCTGGCGACTTTGAGAATGCGGTCATAAGCACGAGGGCTCAGTTGAAAATTTGTAATCGCGTGCCGAAGTAATAACTGACTTTTCCTTTCAAGTTGACAAAATTTCTGCAAATGCCGGCTGGTCATTCCAGCATTACAATGAAATTTCAATCCTTTAAAACGTTCACCCTGAATTTTTCCGGCAGCGACAACACGTTCAAGAATTGCCGCGCTGTTCTCGCCGTTCGGCGCGGCAAGCAACTCGTCATGCGTCAACTGGCTCACCTCCACATGCAAATCAATTCTATCCAGCAGGGGACCGGAAATCTTGTTGCGGTAACGCCGTTTTTCATCAGGCTTACAGCGACAGCCCAGCTTCGGGTTCTGCAAGCCGCAGGGACAAGGATTCATTGCCGCGACTAACATGAAATTGGCGGGAAAACTGTAGCTTCCGGCAGCACGCGTGATATTTACGACGCAGTCCTCCATGGGTTGACGCAAAACTTCAAGCACATTGCGTTTGAATTCGGGTAACTCGTCCAGAAATAAAACGCCGTTGTGAGCCAAGCTTATTTCGCCGGGGGCGGGATTGCCGCCGCCGCCGATTAAGCCGACATCGCTGATGGTGTGATGCGGTGAACGAAAAGGACGGCGGTTCAACAAAGGCTCCCCGTCGGAAAGCATTCCCAGGACACTGTGAATCTGGCTGGTCTCAAGTGTTTCGACCAAAGTCATTGGCGGCAGGATGCCGGGCAGACGTTTGGCAATCATGCTTTTACCGGTTCCCGGCGGTCCGATCATCAAACTGTTATGTCCGCCGGCGGCGGCTATTTCCATCGCGCGGCGGGCAACGGCCTGGCCTTTGATTTCGTCAAAATCGGCGAGATAAGTCTGGTGATTGTGAATATAATTTTGTAAATTGGCTTTGTAGGGAAAAATATCGCCTTCGGTGAAAAAAGCAACCGCATCCCGAAGATTATGAATCGGAAAAACAGGAAAACTCCCCGCCGCCAGAGCCGCTTCTTCAGCGTTTCCATAAGGAACCAGCAAGCTGTCAATCTCATTTATGGAGCTGATCTTCATGGCAATCGGCAGAGCTCCCCGCACCGGGCGCACTGAGCCGTCTAAAGCTAATTCCCCGACAACCGCAGTACGCGCTAAAAGATGTTTGTCAATAACTCCCGTTGCTGCCAACATTCCTAAAGCGATTGGTAAATCAAACGCGGCGCCTTCTTTTTTCAGGGCCGCGGGAGCGAGGTTTATCAGTGTCGCGCCGCGCGGATGCGCAAAGCCGGACGACTGCAAAGCGGAACGCACCCTGTCCTTGCTCTCCTTTACCGCGGCATCCGGCAAACCGACGATTGAAACAATCGTTTGTTCCCCCCGTTCGGAGGCATGGACTTCAACTTCCACCGGCGACGCATTGATTCCAATAATCGCCGCTGACCAGGTTTTTGCGAGCATTATTTTCCCTTTAATATGAACGTTTATTTTTTACATCGATAGACGATTGCCGGTGGGAAGTTATTCCAGATGACCCGCGAAACACTTACTTCCTTAAATGTTTTTTTAAGCAATTTCTTGAAACGTTGTCCTGCCGGCAGCAGCAATCCCTGCAAATAAGCGAAAGTCGTAAAATACCCTCCTTCACTTAAAGAGTCAACTATAGCGTTGAGAATAGCCAGTTGCAGTTTTTCCGGGAAAGCGGCCCACGGCAAGCCGGAGACAATCGCGTCAAGCTGGGTTATATTAGCGTTTTCCATGATTTCCGGCAGGTTTTCGGCACTGTCGTTGACGACATGCAAACCGGGGCGGTTCCGGCGCAGGGCTTCATACATTTTGTCGTCCAACTCAATAGCGACAAATTTTGTCCGGGGATTGAGGCAGACAAGTATCACATCGGTAATTACTCCGGTTCCCGGGCCTAATTCGATTACGGCTTCGGCGCTCTCGATGTTGATATCGGCGGTTATCTCCCGGCACAAGGCCGGCGATGACGGCAGAAGAGCCCCGACAAGTCCGGGATTAGCTAAGAATCGTTTAAAAAATAATTGCTTTGTCAAGGAGTTTACCCCTCCATTAAAAATTAGAAAACATTATTCTGTGATCGTATTTCTCAAAACCGGCTTCAGGGATACCCTCCCGGTAATCACCACGCATCATGAAGATAATTTTGCCGGGCGGGCTTGTTTTAATCAATTCCAGCAATTGCCGGCGCGAAATAATCCGTTCTCTCGAAGCTTTTAAACCTTCTTCCAGTTCGCCGCCGTGAGTATAAAACAGCATATCCTTGTTTTTAAATTCCCAGGCCGCCGCATGCATCATATTCGGATGCACCACCAGGATCATTCCCGGTTTAACCCGGTTTTTGAGCGGTTCGAGGAAAAGCCCCTGGGCCTTGCCTTCGATATAACGTATTGGCGTTACAAAATGTGAAACGAAAAACAATGCCGCCGGCCCTGCTATTAAAAAACACAATTTCATCCGGTAATTTTTTGACCGGTACATTTTGAATAAACAGAACACCCAGACAATGATAGCGCAACATGCTAAAATCCATTTCCACAACTCATCAGCCGCGTAAATACCGCGGAAAACTCCGCAATCAGCGATTATTTGCATTATCGCGAAAAGCACTGCCCCGGCAAAAAATAAAATCATCAGTACTTTTGCCGACACATCAAAAAGCCTGGATTTACCGCTGCGGAAATATTCCAGCAAGCCGCGACTGAATAAAATGGCGAAAGGCACAAAACACGGTAAAATATAAGTTGGTAATTTCCCTCTGCAGGCGGAGAAAAACAGGAAAGGAAAAATAAACCAGCAAATCGCGAATTTGATTAATTTGTCTTTCAGTAAATGACGAAAATGTTTTTTAAATCCCGTAAACGCCGACGGGACAAACAAAAGCAGGGGCATGGCGCCGGCTAACAAAAACGGTATGAAAAAATAAAACGGTTCGGGATGGTATATTCCCGCGTCCTGGAAAAAGCGTTTAATATGTTGATTCCAGAAGAAGTAAGGCCAGAAATCAGGAGCCTGCCGGTAAATCAGGAGTGCCCACGGCAGGGATATTATAATTGTGAAAAGCAGCGGAATCCACGGCAGAATAAATATTTGCTTCCAGCGTTTTGTCCAAATCAGATAAGGCACGATGGTCAGCACGGGAACCGCAAAGGCCAGAAAACCTTTGGTCAAAAACGCCAGGCCGGCAAATATCCCCGCCGCAGCCAAAGCTCCAAGCTTTGTCCAGTTCCATTTTTCCTGTTCGCATCCCCAATAAAAACTTACCAGCGTACCGGTGATAAAAAACATTGTCGGCGCGTCCAGAACCGCAAAAGTCCCCACCCCGAAAACCATTCCGAAAGTAAGAAAAAGCCCAGCCGCCAAAAGCGCGTCCTCCGGGTCTTTACGCGCCTTTAAAACCAGGAAAAACAGCAGAAACGCCGCTAAGCCGCTGGTCAGCGCCGATGAAAAACGCACCGCAAAAGCGTTTTCCCCGAATGTCATTATTGAAACCGCGTTCAGCCAGTAACCCATGACGGGTTTTTCAAAATAGCGCACCCCGATAAGTTTTGGAACAACCCAGTTGCCGCTTTCAATCATTTCGCGCGGGATTTCGCCGTAACGAAACTCGTCCGGCGTCAGCATGGGCCTGACGCCCAGCGGCAATATGTAAATTAAGACATATATAAAAATTAAACCGAAACAGTATTTTCTCATTGCCTGTTGTATTCCTTGACGAACAGCTTATTTTCCCAGAATCCGCTTTTGAAATCAGGCAGGGTTTTGCGATGTTTTTTTGAATTCATGATAATCATAACATCATTAGCGGGATTTTTGATCAGCTTTAAAAAATCTTCTCTTTTCAGCAGGCGATGCTTTGAATCTTCGCGTTTCAGGCCGTATGTCAACTCTCCCGCTTTATGGTAGAGATAAACATCGTCGCGCTTGAATGCCCAGCAGACTGAACTAATCAGATTCTTGTACGAAACCAGAATAGTTTTGCTGTCAACTTTATCCTTGAATTTTTTCAACTGCGCAATCGGCGCTTTTTTCTTTTCGATTAAATTCGGGACGATAAGATGAAAGGCGAACATCACGACTATCGCGCCAATTGCGAAATGTCCGAACTTTACATAGCCGTCCCGCTGTTTCACGGCAGTACGCAAGGATACAGCCCAGAAGAGAAGAGCAATCGCTGTAATTACCCATCTATAAGTTTCATCCGCGTCATACAGTCCGCGTTTAATAAGGCCGGTTGAAAATAATATCTGCACTACAGCTAATCCAGTTACGACAATGAATAAAGCCCGGGAAAAGATTTTCATAGTCAAATCAATATCTTTAAATTTTCCACCTTTAATATACTCATTGAGCCCGAAAGCGATTAATATCGCGATGCCGGGGAAACATGGCAGAATATAAGTTATTAATTTACCGCCCGACGCTGAACACACCAGAAACGGGAGCGCTACCCAGCACGCGGCATAAGACAATAAAGGTTTTTTAAAATATTCTTTGTATTTGCGGCCGTAACCCTTGATGATTTGAGGCAGCAAAAGAGTCCAGGGCAAAGGGCCTATGAAGATCCATGGAATGAAAAACCACCAGCCTTGCGGATGCTGTGAGGATCTACTGCCGAGAAAACGGTCAATGTTTTCCACCCAGAAAAAATAATGCCAGAAATCCCCGTCCCGTAAATGCACCATTATAGTCCACGGCGCCACTGTCAGCACAAGCATTATCAAGGGAATCCAGGGCAGGGAAAAAATACTTTTCCAGCGTTTCCGCCATAATAAAAAGGTTAAAATAACGCTTCCGCAAATAGCAAAAGCCAGAAATCCCTTAGTTAAAAACGCCCCGCCGCAAAAAATTCCGGCCAAAGCCAGATAGCCAATCTTCGCGTAGTCCCATTTTTTCCGCTCGCTTGCACAGAAAAACGTTATCAGCGTACCCGTCAGGAAGAAGTTTAAAGGCGCATCCAGAACCGCGTAAGTTCCGACTCCGAAAACCAGCCCTGAAGTCAAATAAATCGTCGCGGTCATAAACGCGAGCCGCCGGTCGGCAAAACGCCGCACAAACCAGCCCAGCATCAGAGCAGTAAGCAAGCTTAGTAAAGCGGAGGAAAAGCGCACGGCAAAAGCATTTTCACCAAAGGCTTTCATGGAAAGAGCGTTAAGCCAATGTCCCATTATCGGTTTTTCAAAATAAACCAGGTTATTGAGCTTCGGTACCACCCAATCCTTATGGACAATAAGTTCACGGGCTATTTCTGCGTAACGCGGTTCGTCCGGGGTGTACAAAGGCCGAAAAGACAGCGTTCCCACATACAGCAGGGCGAAAAGCACGGCCAGTATTATAAATGTTTTTTTATTCATGTAATAAGATTCCTTGTTAACTTAAAGTAGTAGACATAAATTAACCTGTTTTTATCATTTAGCAAATAAAATATTTTTTTCAATTGAGCCAATTGCAAAAGTCTTGGCTCTTACTTGTTAATAACTTTGTTTTGGATCATGAAAACGGTTTTCATGACCATTTACTAAATTTTCTAGCCCAAATGACTAAAAAATACTATTTTAAACTACAATCCTCCTTTCAGATATTTACCTGATTCAGTTAATTACAAATTATTTTTAGTTATAATATACTTCAGCAGAGCAAGTTAAATAACTGCTTTGCTGTTGACGCTGAGGTCAAAAGCGCACTAACTGGAATATCTCCATCGACAGTATCAATATGCAATTTGTAAGCTTTCCACTGCATCGTTTTCCCTTTGCTGTCTTGTTTCTTTCCCCAGTCACAACCGTGCGGTAAATCAGCAATATTTTTTCGGCAAGATTTTTCTCTGGCTTTAATAGCTGTGGAATCTCGACTGACATGACCAAGTAATCTGGAACCAACATGTTCCTTTATCATTTGAAAAAGTTCTCATTTTTTACCTCATTTTTAATCAATTTAAGGTTAAATGAGTTCTCTTTCGCTTCAATTCAATTCAAATCAATTCCTCATTTTTTTCAGACTTTTGCAATTAGCTCAATATTCTATTTTTCACATTAAAATAATCGACTGTAATTACCGGAGTATTGCCCGAATATTATTTTTTAGTAATGTTGTGAGATTCTAATGTAAATGATGATTTCGGTTCGTGGTAGACGAAAGCGCCAAACTCCAAAGACGACTGACGCCGTTAATTAATTGCGGCGATGACTTTTAGTCAGGAACTTCTGCGCCGCCGGCATCTTTTTTTACTGACCCCTTTTGGGTCTTATGTCCCGGGGCAATTATCACAATGTTGACTTTTAATTGATTTATGGAATTATAGTAGAGGCTGTTCGGATTTGCTCTATAATGTCCTTTTTTGGTTCTTCTGCACTTTGTGACACAGATTTCTAGCCGGAACCTTTCGCCATCAAGT
>CAZEXM010000053.1:0-16734 GCA_964515915.1 uncultured Victivallaceae bacterium | reverse complement strand
CACGCAGGGATCTGTCGGAGGGTCGCCCAGTAATGGGCGGTCCTATCCATATAATATGTATAACAAAGGCATAAAAGATTTGCCGGAGCCCTTGAAATCGCGCACTCGTGTTTTTAAAGATTTCGAAGCGTTGAATAAATTTTATGCTGTAGATTTTTGTGATGAACTGGAGAAGAAACAAGAGTCAGGCGGGATGCTGAACGTGATTTGTCCGGTTGGCCCGATTGACTATCGTTACTTCGCCGCTGAAGTGAAGCGCCGCGACCTGTCCTGCCGCAATTTGCGGATGATCAACATGGATGAATATATAAGCGGGGATGGGGAGCTTATTCCTGAATCTCATCCTTTGAGTTTTCGTCGTTTTATGAATGAACAATTCTATAATTTAATTCCTGAAGCCAAAGCTCCCCTGCTTGAAAACCGGATATTTCCCGACCCTGAAGCTCCCGAAAAAATTACCGCGTTAATTGATGAAATCGGCGGTGCCGACATAGTTTGGTGCGGCATGGGAATTACCGGGCATGTTGCCTTTAATGATCCCCCGGCGATGCTTGGCGAAGCCGATGACCTGGAAAGTTTCCGTAATTGCAAAACCCGTATTGTGGTTACCAGTCCTATGTCAAACGCGCAAATGGCAATGGGCGGAACCAACGGGGTTCATGAGATTATTCCAAAATCCGCAGTTACTATCGGGGTTTATGAATTATATAAAACGAAGAAATTTTACTGGACATTTATGCGTAATTGGCATGCCGGTTTATGGCGGAGAGCGATATTCGGTCCGATTACCCGGAATTTTCCGGGGTCAATTATGCAGGACCACCCGAATTTATACATGAATTTGACTGAAATCGCCGCGGCACCGCCCATGGTGGATACTCAGCAGGCTACAGGGGAGAAAAAATAATGCGTTTTGTAACAGCTGCTCAAATTGTTAACGATGCCCGCGATAAAGGCTATGCGGTTCCGGCGTTTAACGCCAACGGTTCCACCTATGACATTGCCCGGGCCGCGCTGGAAGCCGCCCGGGAAACAGGTTCACCGCTTATTCTTCAATCATACGAACCAAATTTAGAATATCGTGGAGCTGAATATTTCGTCAAAATGACTGCTTTATTGTGTGATGAACTGAATATTACTGTTCCCGTCGCTTTACAGCTTGACCATGGACACAGCCTGGAATCAACAGTAAAAGTCATGAAAGCTGGCTTTACTTCTGTCATGTTTGATGCATCGCATGATCCGCTTGAAGACAACATTCGAAAAACTTTGGAAGTTATTAAAATTGCCGAAATTATGGGCTGTTCGGTTGAAGCGGAAGTCGGCTATGTGAAAGGTAACGAACCAAGTAAGGAGAAGCAAATCGGGCGCATTGCTGTTCCTGAAAGGCCGCTTATTTCTCCAGCAAAAACTAATATTGACGAAGCAAAACGCTTTGTAAAGTTTGTACCGGTTGACATGCTGGCGATATCGGTTGGTACTACGCATGGTGTTTATGAAACGCAGGACGGAATAGATTTTGAACTCCTGAAAAAGCTGCGGCGGGAAATCGACATTCCTCTCGTCCAGCACGGAACTTGCGGTATTTCTCCGGAAGATATTTCTAAACTGGTCAAGTGCGGTATGAGTAAAGTTAATTTCGGAGAACCGTTCCGTTTTAAGTATATCGAATATTTCAATGAACTGACCGATAAGATGGAACATCAATGGCACGCCTGGCGAATCATGCGGGAAATAAAAAATCGCTTAAAAGCTGATATGATTGAACTCATTGATGTGCTTGGAGCCGCCGGAAAAGCTTAGCATATGAAAAGTTATTTGTACATAATCGCGGCAACTTTGGCGCTGGCGCTTGAATATTTACTGATTAAAGCAGCTAAAGATGTCCCGGTGTATCTCATCGGATTGATCGTATTTGCCACTGCCGGAATATTGCTTTCAGTAGTCGCGCCCCGGCAAAAAGCCGTCCCCGGAGCGTGGAAACGGTTTTTACCGGGTGCTTTTGCCATTGGGATAATCGGCTCCTCGTGTAATATATTATGGATTAGCGGGACGCGTTTAACCAGCGTTGCCAAAGCTTCGGCCCTGGGGCGTATGGACGTTGTTTTCACTTTGCTGCTGTCGGCTTTGATTTTCAGGGAGAAAATACCCCGCCGAATGTGGCCGTTCATAGGAATAACCGTATTGGGCGGCGGCTTGATTGTACAGTTGTTCAGCCTGGATGTAATGAGTTTGGGAAATATTGGCGACGGTTTGATTATCGGCGGCGCGTTTCTGCTCAGTTTGAACAGTTTCATCATCAAGCGCCTCAGTGCGCCTTTAGGCCCGGTGCGGCTGGCGGCATTTAATTGTGGAATAAACGTATTGGTATTTGCTGCCGCGTTGATATTCCGGGGCGATGTGAATTATGTCCGTGAGCTGTCGGGACAAACATACTTAACGCTGTTGCTGTGCGGTGTTTGTTCATTCGTCTTTTTTGCCGGCTACTACAGTGGAGTGCGGGAAATACCGGTTTGGAAAGTACGTTTGATCGCCTTGGGCGCGCCCGTGTTTACCGCCGCAGGCGGCTGGTTATTTCTCGGTGAAACGCCGTCAGGTCAAACTTTTACCGGAATAATTTTGGTATTAACCGGAGCTGCCGCTTTAATAAAAATTAACGATAAAAAAGAATTAAAATGTAGCACAACCGTCCCGGTTGTGAATATTCTCAAGCGAGACGCTTGAGCCGCATTAACTAAAACAAGGATAAAAATATGAAAAACGAAGAAATTATCGGCAGTTTGCTTGCCCGGGCCAGAAAGGCTCAGGCGCAGATAGAGAATTATACCCAGGAACAAATTGATGATGTTTGCCTTTCGGTCGCCTGGCAGGTTTACAACGACGCTAATATTCACGAATGCGCGAAAATCGCGGTTGAAGAAACCGGTATGGGCAAATATGAGGATAAAATAACTAAACATAAAGTGAAAGTGCTCGGCGTCATAAACGATGTCAAAGGAGTAAAAAGCGTCGGACTCATAGAATACGACGAAAAGAAAAAAATCAGAAAATACGCGAAACCGGTTGGCGTCATCGGGGCTTTGACTCCGGTTACCAATCCAACCGCGACCCCGGCGAGCAACGCGGTATCAATACTGAAGGGCCGTAATGCCGTAATTTTCGCGCCGCATCCGAAAGCAAAACAATCATGCAAAGTGGTTTGTGATTTTATGCGGGCGGGATTGAAAAAAGTCGGAGCACCCGAGGATTTGATCCTGTTTATTGAAAATCCCAGCGTGGAACTGAGCCGGGAATTGATGAAACAGGTGGATCTGGTTATGGCGACCGGGGGAGCGGCAATGGTCGGCGCGGCTTATTCGAGTGGAACTCCGGCCTATGGGGTTGGAGCCGGCAATCCGGTAATCATTGTTGCCGAGGACGCGGATATCGCGGATTCCGCCAAAAAAATAACTATCAGTAAATGTTTTGATAACGCCACCTCCTGCTCATCCGATACCTCGCTGATTATTCAGGAAGGCATTTATAATGATATGCTTGCAGCATTGAAAAAAGAAGGCGGCTATTTATGTTCCGCGGCGGAAAAAGAAAAAGTGAAAAACTGGCTGTGGACAGCGAGTAAAAAGACCGGGAAAGTGGCGCTTAATCCGGCAATTGTAGCGCAAAGTGCGGAAAAGATTGCCGGGGACGCCGGGATTTCCGTACCTGAAGGAACAAAAATGCTGCTGGTGGAATGTAACCAGCCGGGTGTTGATAAATTCAGCGGCGAGAAAATTTCACCGGTTTTGGCTCTCTGGAAATATGCTGACTTCGACAATGCCCTCGAAATTCAAAAACAACTGACTGAATACGCGGGAAGAGGACATTCCTGCGGTTTGTATTCATTCAATCAGGAGTATATTGACAAAATCGGACGCACGGTTAAATCAAGCAGAATAATTATCAGACAGCCGCACGCTCCGGCCTGTGGAGGAAATTTTTTCAACGGGATGCCTTCGACGGTTACTCTCGGCTGCGGTACCTGGGGCGGAAATATTACTACGGAGAATATTAACTGGAAACATTTCGTCAATATTTCCTGGCTTTCCGAACCTTTTGACCCGGTCAAACCCTCCGATGAGGAAATATGGGGCGAATTCCGGGAAAAATACAAAAAATAAGGATAGCGGAGAACAGTTATGAAGTTATTTGAATATCAGGCAAAAGAAATTTTCAAAGCCGCGGGAATCGCGATTCCCGAGGGTAAACTTATTGCCGGAGAAGAAGCTGCCGGCGATATCCGGCTGCCATGCGTTATCAAAGCACAAGTGATGCAGGGGGGCAGAGGAAAGGCCGGTTTGATTAAGTTCGCGGACAGCGCGGACGAGGCGCGGAAAATGCTGGGTATTCTCAGGTCTGCTCCCGCCAATGTCAAAAAAATATTAATTGAGGAAAAATTAAATATAAAGCGGGAAATATATTTGGCAATAACAATTGATCCGCTTAATTGCACAGCCCTTATCATGGCGTCTTCCGAGGGAGGAATGGACATTGAGGAACTGGCGAAAACAATGCCGGAAAAAATTATCCGGGAAAAGGTGGCGGCATTTCGCGAACTTCAACCCTACCAGGTGCGGAATGTTATGTTCGGCCTTGGCTTGCAGGGGGACGTGTTCAAACAGGGCTGCAGTACCCTGATGAAAATGTTTGCTGCTTTTCGCAAATATGACGCCGAGCTGGTTGAAATCAATCCCCTGGTTGTTACGCAGGAAGGCAATGTTGTCGCCGCGGACGGGAAATTTATCATTGATGATAATGCCGCGTTTCGTCAGCAGTCGTACCCGCTGACCCGGGATCAATTTGACGGCGTTATTGAGTTTGAAGCCGCCAGAGAAGGTATTCCATACCTGCAGTTTGACGGCGACATCGGCCTTATGTGCGCGGGTGCGGGCCTGACCAACGCGATATATGACCTGGTGAATTATTTCGGCGGGAAAGTCGCCAATTATCTTGAATTCGGCGGGCCCAATTACCGGCGGGCGGTCGAAGCGATGGAATTTACCCTGAGAAACCAGCCTAAAGTTATTTTAATAGTCACTTTCGGGACAATTGCCAGGGCTGATATTATGGCGCAGGGAATTGTCGACGCAGTCAAAAAACTTAAACCGGAAATTCCAATCGTTACCGCGATTCGCGGTACCGGAGAAGACGAAGCCGGGAAAATTCTGCGAAAAATAGGTTTTGAAAATTTAAGCGATACGGAAGAAGCGGTCAAAAAGGCTGTAGCACTTGCCGGGGGAGGCGAATAATGAGCATTTTTATTGAACAAGACACCCGGGTCCTCATTCAGGGAATAACCGGAAGCGAAGGCAGTTTCTGGACTGAACATATTTTAGGTATCGGGACAAATGTCGTTGCCGGAGTTACTCCCGGAAAAGAGGGACAAAGCGTTGAAAACGTGAAGGTTTACAACACGGTGCGCAAAGCTGTCGCGGCAAGCGGGGCGGACGCGTCCGTCCTTTTCGTTCCTCCCCGTTTTGCCAAAGACGCGGTATTTGAGGCTTTGGACGCGGGAATTAAAAAAATAGTAGTCATTGCCGAAGGTATTCCGGTGCATGACGCCATGCAGATGCGCCGTGCCGCGTTGAGCGAAGAAGCAATGTTTGTCGGCGGCAATACTTCCGGAGTAATTACTCCGGGCGTGGCGATGATGGGCATATTTCCATATTGGATAGAACGCGTCTATAAACAGGGAAACATAGGCATAATGACCCGCAGCGGCTCCTTGACCAATGAAGTTACGGCTATGGTTATACAGGCGGGGTTCGGAGTTTCTTCTTTGATGGGAGTCGGCGGAGATTCCGTGCCGGGCACACGTTTTGCCGAGTTCCTCCCTCTTTATGAGCAAGACCCTGAAACCAAAGCGGTCGTTATGATCGGAGAGCTCGGCGGCACGATGGAAGAAGAAGTCGCCGAGGCAATGGAAGCGGGAATATTTACTAAACCTTTAGTCTCCTTTATTGGCGGAAGAACCGCGCCCGAAGGGAAAAAGATGGGACATGCCGGGGCTATTGTTACCGGCGGCAAGGGAACCGTCGCCGGAAAGGTGAAAGCCCTTGAGAGAGCCGGAGCTTTAGTCGCGGACCGGCCAAGTGTTACGGGAAAACTTTTAAAGGAACTTACTAATGGATAAGAAAAAGATAATATTTTTTCTATTTTCAATGGCAGTACTGGGCACAATTCTTATCTTGCCGCTGCCGCCGGAAATAAAGGCGGGAAGCAAAACTATTGCTTTAACGTCAGCCGGCAAGGCTTCGCTCGCGGTTATGGCAATGGTGGTGGTTCTCTGGATAAGCGAAGCTGTTCCCTTTGCGGTCGCCGGACTGATGGGAATGTCCATATTGGTTATGACCAAAACAGCAGCTCTTAAAGTTCTGGTTCAAGACGGCTTCGGTAATCCTATTATTCTCTTTTTTATAGGAGTCCTGATCTTTTCAGTTGCTATTTCCGAAACGTCCATACTGGAAAGATTCACCGGTAAACTCCTCTTTAAACTCGGGCACAGTCCAAAGTCCATATTATTTATTTTTATGGTGATCGGCGTTCTCCTGTCCGGATGGATAACGGATATGGCCGTTGCCGCGATGCTTGCCCCGGTAGCGGTAACGATACTTAAAAAAGCGGGAGCCGAACCTTTGAAAAGCAACTTCGGCAAAGCGCTCCTGATTACCTGTGCCTGGGGGCCTCATATCGGAGGGATCGCGACTCCCGCGGGCTGCGGCCCTAATCCCCTGACTATGACTTTCCTGAAAGACCTTGCCGGAATAGACTTCACCTTTGTGGACTGGATGCTTCTGGGCTATCCGGCCGCCATATTAATGACTCCAATTGCATGGTTTATTCTTGTGAAGGCATTTCCGTTTGAAGACATTAATCTGCAAATTACCGAAGAGGATTATCAGCGGCAGCTCCGGAAATTCGGCAAAATTAATTATAAGGAAATTGCCACGGTGGTAATTTTCGCTTTAACTATTATTCTCTGGATTTGCGGTAAATGGATAGCGGATTTGAGCGGTGGCGCGATTGATTATCTTGGAATTAAATTCGTCGCGATAAGCTGTGCGTGTCTGTTTTTTATTCCCGGAATAAGTGTTATTTCCTGGAAAAAGGCGGAAAGAGGAATCAGTTGGGGCGGAATAATTCTTATTGTTACCGGGCTTGCCATAGGGACGGCTGTTTACAAAACCGGCGCCGCTGAATGGATAGCGCAAATTGCTTTCAGTAAGCTCGGGCTTCTGCATCCGGTCGTTATCATTTTCGCAATTGTCATGGGCGTTTCCGTTATGAAAGTAATGTTTTCAAGCAATACCGTTACCGGGATTATAATGGTGCCTCTGCTTATCGCGCTAGCCAACAATATCGGGATTGATCCGGTGCTGGTGGCGCTGTCAGCGGGAATAACCGTTTCTCTGGCTTTTATTCTGGTAACAACTACCCCGACGAATGTTATCCCCTATTCCACCGGCTATTTCTCTATCAGGGATATGGTGAAAGTGGGAGTGTGGATGACCGTCGCGGCAGCAGTTTGCGTGACCATTTCAATAGCAGTAATGGGTAAATTATTCGGAATAGTACAACTCTAAAAAAAGGATATTTGTTATGAATGAAAAGTTTAATCAGGAAGAATTCGAACAACTGGCGGCGGAGATGCGCTATGTTATCACTGATATGATCTGCCGGGCCGGTTCAGGCCATATCGGCGGAGCATTGTCGCTGGTGGAAATTATTACGACACTTTATTACCGGACCATGAAAATTGACCCGGAAAACCCCAAATGGGAAGAACGGGACCGCCTGGTCCTGTCAAAAGGGCACGCGGCGCCGGTTTTGTACACGGTTCTGGCCTATCGTGGTTTTTTCCCGAAATCGTGGCTGAAAACTCTTAACGCCGACGGCACGAAGCTGCCAAGTCACGCCGACGCGCGCACTGTTCCGGGTATTGATATGACTACCGGTTCGCTGGGACAGGGGCTTTCGGCCGCTGCCGGTATGGCGCTCGCCGCCAAAAAAGACGGCCGGAAAAACCAGGTTTTCTGCATCGTTGGCGACGGCGAATGCAATGAGGGGCAGAATTGGGAAGCCGCGATGTTTGCCGCGCACAACAAACTTGATAATTTAATCGGCATTGTCGATTACAATAAATTGCAGATAGACGGTTTTACCTGTGATGTACTGGACCTGGAGCCCTTTGTCGACAAATGGCGCGCTTTCGGCTGGTATGTGATGGAAATGGACGGCCATGACTGGGGTGATGTTTATTTGACGCTGGAAAAGGCGAAAAAGATTTTTTGCGGCAAGCCGGTCATGATTATTGCGCATACCACTAAAGCTAAGGATTGCGAAAGTATCGAAAATACGGCTGGCAGTCATAATATTAAAGTGCCGGATCAAGCCGCGCACGACAATTATCTGAACGCGATGAGCAGTGGTAAATTTAAACTTCCATATTGAAAGGAATAATTACAATGAAACTTCATGAACAGGAAATGCGGGCCGTTTACGCGCAAACGCTGAACGAACTGATCGACGAAAACCCTAATGTTATGTGCCTGGAGGCTGACCTCAGTAAAGCTACCGGCACTAATCCGGCGGTAATTAACGCGCATCCGGACAATTTCGTCAACGCCGGAGTCGCGGAAGCGAATATGATCGGCCTGGGTGCGGGGCTGGCAAGCGAAGGAAAAATTCCATTTTGCGCGTCATTCAGCTGCTTTGCTTCACGCCGGGTTTACGATCAGATAACCCTGAGCGTGGCCTACGCTGATTTGAACGTCAAAATAATTGGTACCGCTCCCGGTATAACCCAGGGGCCTAACGGTGGAACCCATATGTGTTTTCAGGATTTGGCGATTATGCGCGCCATGCCGAATATTAAAGTATTCAGCCCCTGCGACGCATACGAACTGCGCTCGTTGATGCACTATATGGCTGCTGAATACGGCGGCATGTATATGCAGCTTATCCGCCCGGCGGTGCCCGCGGTGTTTGACGAAAATTATAAATTCAACCCGGACAAGGCAGTTACCGTGCTGGCGGGAACAGATATAACTCTGGTTTCCACCGGTTATATGACCCATGCCGCGCTTCAGGCGGCGAAGGAGCTCAAAAAGGAATGCATAAGTGTGGAATTAATCCATTGTCCTGGCATCAAGCCCTTTGACGGCAATACTATCGCCGAATCAGCCGCTAAAACCGGAGCTGTGGTGACGGTTGAGACGCAAAATATTATCGGCGGCCTGGGCGGAGCGGTTTGTGAATATTTGTCCGAAAACTGTCCGGTTAAAGTAAAACGCCTGGGTATTCCGGACGAATTCGGCGAAGTCGCCACCGAGCAGTATTTATACGACAAACACGGTTTTGGCCCTGAACATATTAAAGAAACATGCAGGGAGATGGCAAAATGAAAATTATTATGGGCTCACCCGTTAAAGGGAAAAAATTAAAAGACGCCGTCAAAGCGCATCTGGAAAAACAAGGGCATGAAATTATTGATGTCGGCTGTTACAGTACTGAAAAATTCGTAAAATACCCTTCCATCGGTGAACGGGTAGCCAGGGCTTTGCAGGACAATCTGGCGCCCGTCGCCATTAACTGCTGCGGTTCCGGCACCGGCGCGAGCATGGGCGCGAATAAATTTAAAGGCGTGTTGGCCTGTTCCTGCGAATCGGTCAAAACCGCGAAGCTCATTCGCGCGGTTAACGGCGCGAACTGCCTTTGCATGGGCGAAAGCGTTGTCACTGAAGAATTAGGCTGTGAAATGGCCGATGCCTTTATCAACGCGGTTTTCCAGGGCGTCGAAGGCATTCCGCATGATGTGCTTGATTTCTGGGCGGAAGCCCGTGACGAAATGATTACCCGCGGCGAAACCGCGTCCGAACGTGAAATTGAAACTTTATAAAAAAAATACGGAGAATCGTTATGAAAAAAATTAAATATGGTCTTATTGGAGCAGGACAAATGGCTGACGGGCATTTGGGATGCATTGAGTGTATTGACGACGTTGAAATAGTCGCGGTTGCTGATACTCATGAAAAAAACCTTAAGAAATTTGAAGAGAAAAATAAAAATGAAAAAACAAAATATTTCTCTGATTACAAAGATATTCTGAAGCTGGATGAAGTTGACGCTATGTTAATTGCGACTCCTGACCATACACATGTTGAAATGGTTCTTGACTCATTTGAGGCCGGTAAACATGTACTCAGCGAAAAACCCGCCGCAACGACATTGGATGATTTACGCAGGCTGGAAAAGGCTGTGAAGCTAACGGATAAAATTTATCAGGTTGGGCTTGAACTTAGATATTTGCCATTATGCCAGCGCATGAAAAAAATAATCGCTCAGGGTACCCTGGGAGACCCACATATGATATGGTGCAAGGAGTTTCGCGGCCCGTTTTTGAAAAAAGTTGATAACTGGATAATGTTCAATGATAAAACCGGCAGTGTATTTGTAGAGAAAACCTGTCATTATTTTGACCTCATGACCTGGTTTGCAGCTTCCGTCCCGAAAAAAGTCATTGCCATTGCCGGCCAGGATGTCGTGAAAGAAATTTACGGCGTCAAACCTGATATTTTTGATAATGGCTGGGTCATTATTGAATATGAAAACGGAGTCAGGGCAACTCTCGGTTTATGCATGTTCTGCAAATGTGAGCGTCAAATTGAGATAGGAGTCATCGGCGACAAAGCGATGATGGAAGGATATTTGCAAAAACAGCAAATTGAGCTGTGCGAATATGACGGCACGCAAATTGATATTGACCTCAAGGGCTGTAATACCAAAGAAGACCTGAGTCACGGTGGAGGCGTTTATTATGAACATCTCGCGTTTATTGACAACATCAGAAATAAGCGCAGTCCCTTAACGGATATTAATGTTGCCAAATGGAGTGTGCTGGTAGGTCTTGCCGCGGAGGAATCAGCCAGGAACGGTAATACGCCTGTAACTTTTTAAGTATGAGTGAAATTAATATGAACAGAAGACAGGAAATCAGTGAATTGCTCCGGCTTTCGGAAAAGCAGGTGTGCCGGCGGGCAGGCGCGCATCTGAAAGTCTTTGATAATTGCGATGTTATTCACCGGCATATTGCTGATGAGATGATTGATTTTATCAGGGCGCAAAATAAAAAAGGCGAAAAAAGCAGACTTATTCTGCCGGTCGGCCCGGTCGGGCAATATCCTCTGTTTTTAAATATGATTCATCAGGAACAAGTCAGTTTGAAGAATTGCTGGTTTTTCTTTATGGATGAAAACGCCGATAACGCGGGCTGTGATTTACCAGTAACGCACCCCCTGAGTTTTCAGGGTGAAATGCGGCGTTTATGGTTGGATGAGGTGGCCCCTGAACTGGCGATACCGGAAGAACAGTTATTTTTCCCGGGACGGAATAATATTGCCGGATTGGCTGAAATCATTGATTCCGCCGGAGGGATCGACATTTGTTTCGGGGGAATCGGCATTCACGGCCACCTGGCTTTCAACGAACCCGAAGCGGAGGTCAGGGAATCAGGCCCGCGCCTGGTTTATCTGAATGATTTCACCATCACCATTAACGCCGTCCGCGCTAAAGTCGGCGGTAATCTTGAAGGCTTTCCGCGCAAAGCATACACGCTGGGGCTGCGTCAGATTCTCGGCGCAAGGAAACTTCGCTTAGCTTGCAGGAACGGCATTGAGCTGGACTGGGCCAATACCGTATTACGTTTGACTTTGTTCGGGCTTTCCGGCGAAGATTATCCTTGTACATTTGTGAATGAACATGCTGATTATGAAATTTTCACGGATCACGACACTTTACGACAGCCGGAGGTATTATTATGAATATGAAAATTATTGACATGCATCACCATTTAGTCGAAGAGGCGGGATATGTGGATAATCTACTTCAGGAAATGGACATAAATGGAATTGAAAAAAGCGCGTTAATTGGACTTGGCCCTTTATTCAAAGGCTTGTTCGTTAAAAACGGCCGTAACGGCAGTTGTGCCGATGATGACGCGGTGGAAAAAGTTGTCAAAGCCCATCCGGACCGTTTTTTCGGGCTCGGATATATCCGTTTGGGTGTTGATGCCGCCGCTAAAGTTGATGAATTCCACGAACGCGGTTTCCCCGGGCTGAAATTCCATATTCCCAAATACCGTTATGATGACGACAGATGTTTTCCAATTTATGAAAAGGCTCAAGGCTATGACATGCCCTGTTTGTTTCATACCGGCGTTGTCCGGCTGCCGGAGCCGCGGCCCGAAGAAAGGGTATCTTCTTTCAACATGCATTGCATTCATCTGGAAGCTGTCGCGCAGGTGTTTCCCGAATTGAAGATAATAATCGCACATTTAGGGGTGCAGGATTATTTGACGGCCTTGACTTTAATTCGTATTTTTGATAATATTTATGCCGACTTGTCCGGCTCAACACCCGGCTGGCGCGCCAACCTTTCCATAAAAGACTGGAAAAAACTTTTATGGTTTCCCAATGCCCATAAAAAAATTCTTTTCGGATCCGATGTCCACTTCAGCGAAATAGCGTCAAATATAAAAATTTATGATAAAATAAGCGCCGCGGCAGGTTGGGATGATGGAATGAAGCAGAACATGTACTATAGTAACAGCAGAAAACTGTTCAAAATATAGGATGTGATTATGGATAAACAAAAAGAAAAAACTGATTTTAGAAAAGGTTTGTTCTGGGCTTTGCTGAATTCCTTTCTGTGGGGAACTACTTTTATATGCTCACGTTTTTTAATGAAAAACGGAAGCGTGGACGCGATCACTATTTCCCTTATACGTTTTGCAATCGGCTCCGGAGTGCTTTTTATTCTCGGCATTGTGTTTTACCGGGAAAAAATCTTTCAGATTAATTTAAAAGACCTGCTGCGGCTTGCTTTGCTTGGGTCTTTCGGGGTCGGGGAAATGAGTGTTTTGTTGTTTGCGGGACAGCGGTCGGCTACCGCTATTAACGCGGCGCTGGTAATCGAATTGAATCCGATAATGATCCTCTTTCTCGGACTCTGGATGGGAGAGAAAATCCGCAAATTCCAATGTATGGGAATAACCCTTGGTTTAACCGGCTGCCTTTTGGCGATAGGTATAATAAACGAAAACGGGATAAGTTATCAGCCGCATCACATAAGCGGGGAACTGATATTGTTATATGCCGGGATATGCTGGGCGTGTTATGCTGTTTTCAGTAAGAAGATCGTAAAACGGCTTGGCGGATTTGTTTCCATCACCTGGACGATGCTTGCGGTTACCGTGGAACTGCTTATTGTGAGGCTGTTTGTACCATATGATTATATCACGCCGCGGGGTACCGACACGTGGCTGGTTATTCTTTATCTTGCTGTTTTCCCTACGGCGCTTGCTTACTTCGCGTGGTCGGAGGCATTGACGAAAATCAAGTTGTCGCTCCTCAATATAACCCAATATTTAACTCCGGTTTTCACCATTATTCTGGCGTGGATATTATTGGATGAATCCATGTCTTTATTGAGTATTATCGGCGCGTGCATGGTGCTTGGCGGAGTGGCGCTGACGGCCAAAGAATAAAAATGTTGTTCTTTAATTATATATTGATTCAATATTTTAGAACTAAATACCGCGTTTTTGGCGAAATTTACGGGGAGATAAATGGTATCTTTTACGAAATGCCCGGGAAAAATACAATGGATCGCCAAAGCCGCATTCAGCGGCAATATCGGAAATACGCCGGTCAGTGGTCAACAACAGATTCTGGGTGCGGCGCAGCCTCAAATCCATAAGGTAACGGCTTGGAGATGAGCCGAATGTCCGGCGAAACAGATCCGACATAGAAGCCGGATTCATGTTAACCACTTTTGCCGTTTCCCGTAAATTAAAAGATTGGTTGTAGCGGTTGTTCAGCAATTCCAAAACCGGTTTGAGCCGTTCCACATTCTCGGGGGCAGGCTGGATTATTCCCCAATTGCCGGGCATAAACGGTTTGAGCAAGCGAAGCAGTAAAGCGCGCACCTCAATGAATATCTCCGGAGAGGAAGTTTCAAGGTGAGAAACCATATATTTGAAATTTACAACATCAGTTTTTGACGCCGAATACATGGATTCAGGTTCATAACGCTGAAAAATATCCAGTCCCGGCAGAAAATCAAGCTGAAAATGTACCCATAATAACAGCATCGCTTCAGGACAGGCATAGCGAAATTTATATTGACCCGGAATTAAATAAACATAGCCCGGTTTTAGGCCTGTCCGGCCTTTACTGCCATCAATTACGGCTTGGCCTTCAAGTACGCAATAAAGCCGGTTGAAGTCGTCACTTTGCATTCTTGAAGCAGAATCCCATTGTTTATTGCATAGCGTTTTCGCCCCGCATATCAGATGTAAACTTGTCGCCTGGAAGTGGGGAACTTTGTATCTTTTTTGTTTTTTGTCCATGTTTTTCCTGAAATAGTTTATGGTTTAATCAATCTTTATAGTATATATTGCTAATAGGTTTTATTCAAATGATAATCAATATGGAGATTTTGATTATGTCTTATGAACTTGGTTTAGCAGCATTAAATCTGGAAATGACTGACACCGTGCCACGCACGGAATATTCCGCAGAAGCGCACTGGGCACTGATAAAAAAAGTTACCGGCATTGACACGGCAATCATTGATAATCGACCGCGAGCATCCGCGGTTTTCCAGAAAGCATGGGAATATTCTTTCAAATGGTGTACCTGCATTAGTGGCGGGCACATATCCGCAAAAGGACCGACTACTGACCTTGGCCATGCGGTTTATATGGAAAACGCGGAAGGCGATAGTGATTATCGCGATCATGTAGAAGTCGCCTATCCCGATCCGGAGGCAGCCTTGAATCTTGATATCCCGGCAGTTTACGGAGGGTACGAAAGAAACGAAATAATCAATATATTTGAAGATGTTTACCGCAGAAACTGTGAAAATTGTCCTGAATCCCTCAATATGGCTGGAGTATACATCAATCCGGTCTCTGGAATGCTGGAAATTTTCGGCTGGGATACTTTTCTGATGATGATGGGGCTGAACCTCAATAAATTCAACAAAGTAATGGAAAGCTATTGCATTTGGGTCGAACAATTTTATCGGGGTTTTTGTGAAAGTAATGTCCCGGTCTTTATGATGCACGACGATATCTGTTGGACCAGCGGCCCGTTTGCCGATCCGGACTGGTATCGCACACAAATTTTCCCTTATTACAAAAAGTGGATCGATATGCTCAAAGCCGCCGGGAAACGTGTAATTTTCACCTCCGACGGCAATTACACCTGTTTCTTTGACGATATTGTCAAATGCGGAGCTGAAATGTTGGTCATGGAACCCTGTTGTGATATGGCTGGATTTGCCAAAAAATACGGCAAAACCCATGGTTTTGTCGGTGGTGTGGATGTTCGTTCTTTACAAGGCGGCAAAAAAGATATTTACAAAGAAGTTCAACGCGCAATGGATATCGGCAAAAAGTATCCTGGCTATATTTTCTGCACCGGTAACCACATTCCGCCGAATGTCCCGGTTGATAACGCTGTTTATTATAACGATTGCTATCTCAAGATGCGCGGCCGTTAAGTTAGCACGCTTACGGTTTCGCGTTCGATCAGACGAACCGGTACCGCAAACTGGTAGGCAGGTTTGTCATCTGCGCTGTGTTTTATGGCTTCGATGAGTTTTTCGGCGAAGAGTTCTTCGCATAAATCAACTGTGGTAAACGCCGGTTGGTTGAATCTGCCCCAGTACAGGTTATCCGTGCCGATCAAGCTGACGTCATCAGGAATTTTCAGGCCGTTGGCCGCGAAACCGCGTATTGCCGGAAACATAATATTATCGGCGAAGCAATAAAACAGTGAAGGCAGGTTTTTACCGCCTGAACGCGCTTTTACAAATTCTTCAATTTCAGTATGCTCAAAGGGTGGAAACCATTGAAATTTTTCAGAACAATTGCCGCCGGCTGCGCTAAAGGTTTCTATAAATCCATCGAAGCGCGGCCCCTTCGCGGGGAAAATCATTCCGGCAATGCTATGTCCCGTTTCAAGCGCGTGTTCAGCCGCGAGTTTTCCCGCTGCGTAATCGTCACAAAAAACATTCACGCATTTGCTGTTGCGCCCACCCTGGCCCAGAATTACCCGCAAATCATGCCGTACGAGATATTCGGCGGTTTCGGCGGAATGACAAATATAAACGTCAATATCCATTGCCTGAAGTTTCTGCAGCTGCAAATATTGTTTTTCAATAGATTTTCCGGAATCAAATTCGTGCAGGGACAATGCAATTTTCGCTTGAGATGCTTTTCTCTGTAAATGATTGTAGACTTCAGCAAAAAATGAAGTGTAGAAGTTAAAATATTGTATTTGATTAGTCAAATAGGCAACGCGCAGCCATCCCAGCATATTGGCTTTAGGAATTTTGCGATAGTTCATGTAAATAGCGCTTTCAATCACTTTCCGCCGCGTCTCTTCACTGATCCCCTGTTCCCGGTTATTCAGGACAAAGGACACGGTTGAGGAGGAAATCCCCAAACGCACGGCAATATCTTTAATTGTAGTTTTTTTAGCCATCTGTAGCGTAACCGCAAATATAAAATCGTCTGTTTGAACTTAAAATAACACCTGAAAAAGGCGATTACAAAAAAAAACAAAAAAATATCGCTCCGGCAGCGCACAATACCCGCCATCAATGATGCTCTCCCTGCTCATTTACTGTTAT
>CAZEXM010000052.1:0-16738 GCA_964515915.1 uncultured Victivallaceae bacterium | reverse complement strand
ATAGGAAGGCGGTAGTTATTATGCCGCAGAACAGATTTTTGTGAAGAACCAAAAATATAAAAAACAAAATTGTTTTTTTTACTGGTAATAATTCAGTCTTTTGGTATTGTAAAATATATTTACTTTTACAAGCGCCAAAACGGAGATTTTAATGATGACTTTTAAAACTATATCTACAATATTAACAGCCGGAAGCTTGTGCTGCGCTGTATTTTCGGCTCACGCTCAGATTCGAGTCCGCAAAAGCGCCAGTGACTTTACCCGCAACCCGACTTTGACTTTTCAGGGGGTTGAGAATTCCCTGGCTTTGAGCGCGGCAATTAATTCGATGCTCAAAGCCTGCGGCTGGTTTGATGTCCGTTCCGGCGGAGCAAGGGATTACGCCTTGAGCGGAACATATTCGCCGGGCGCTCTTTCCCTGGAACTAAGGCAGAACGACGCTGTTGTTTCCCGCTTAACTCTCAAGTCCGGCAATTCCGGTGAACGCGACATCGCGAAAGCCGCGGTTGACGCCATTCTCAAAAGACTTTTCAAGATTAAAGGTATTTGCCGTACAAAGATTGTTTTCTGTGTTGATACAGGCGGCAGGGCTAAAAATATTTATACTTGCGATATTGACGGCGGCGGGTTGAAACGCGTGGTCAGGTCGCGGAGTATGTGTGTCGAGCCGGAATGGATGCCGAACGGTAAATCCTTAGTTTACACCCGCTATAACCGTGCGTCTACGGATATTGTTCAAACAATCCCCGCCCGGAAGCTCAGCCGCATTGTCGCCGCTTACAAGGGAATGAATCTTGGCGCGTCGCCATCGCCGAACGGTAAATATCTGGCGTTGATTTTGAGCCGGGACGGACAGGTGGACCTGTATATAAAATCATTGGCGGGCAGAGCGCGGCGGCGTTTGACCAGAAATTCCGCGCCGGAAGCTTCACCCTGCTGGAGTCCGGCCGGCGATGCAATCTGCTACGCCTCCGGAAGCGGCGGCCGGCCGCAATTATACATCATCCCGATGGCGGGCGGTACGGCTCGTCATCTGCCGACAAGTGGCCGGGAAGCGGTTACTCCCGCGTGGTCCGGCGATAATCAAATAGCGTACGCCGCAAAAATCGGCGGAAATTATACCATCGCGACCTTGGATTTAAGGGGACGAAAAGCGGCTAAAACAGTAATCAGCGCGGCGGGAGACTGGGAATCTCCATCCTGGGCCCCGGATAACCGGCATATTGTCTGTTATCGGACTTACAAAGGACGTTCCGCTGTTTATCTGGTGGACACCTGGACGGGACGGGCCAGGAAGCTGCTCCGCATCAAAAACAACACGTCGATGCCCAATTGGTCAAAGATAATCAAATAGACAATTATCCGGAGATATATAGTTTATGTTTACTTATCAAGACGCTTCGGGCTACCTGGAAAAGCTGCAAATGTTCGGCATCAAGCTCGGGCTCGGCCAGACGCACGAACTGCTGGAAGCGGCGGGCTCGCCGGAAAAAAAACTGAAATTTATCCATATCGCCGGCAGTAACGGCAAGGGTTCCTGTGGCGCGATGCTCAATGCCGGTTTGCGGCGCGCGGGCTTTCTCTGCGGGTTTTATTCTTCGCCGCACCTGATTTCCCCGCGCGAACGTTTTCGCATCAACGGCGAGGCGATAAGCGAAGAAGAGTTTGCTCATTTAGTTTTTACTTTGCGGCCGCACGCTGAAAAAATGGCGAAAGCTGAACGTTGTCCGACTTATTTTGAATTCACCACGGCAATGGCGGCGCTGTATTTTGCCGGAAAACAAGTTGATTTTGTAATTTGGGAAACCGGCATGGGGGGACGTTTTGATTCCACCAATGTGGTTGACCCGCTTTGTTCAGTGATTACGGGTATAGCCTTGGACCACCAGCAGTATCTCGGTAACCGGGTGGAACAGATTGCTTTTGAAAAAGCCGGTATCATCAAAGCCGGCCGGCCGGTAGTTACCGGCAAAATGCCCGATTGCGCTAAAGAAGTTGTAATTAATCGTGCCGCTGAGCTTAATGCGTTAGTACTGGAAGCGTCAAATTCCGGGATTTCGAATCTTGAGTTTTCCACACTCAATTCAGTTTGGACACAAAGTTTTGATTTTAAGGGATACCGGGTGAATCTGTCAATGCCCGGCGCGATACAGCGGGAAAATTTCCGCACCGTGTTTACGGTTCTGGAATATTTGGCAGTTGAGTTTGAGTTCTCATTATCCGCGGCTTTAACCGGCCTGGAGGAAGTTCTCTGGCCGGCGCGCTGTCAATTACTGCCGGCCGGAATTATCATTGACAGCGCCCATAATGCTGACGGGATAAAGACCCTGCTTGAATCACTGCATGAATTTACCCCGGACGAAACTATTCCAATTATTTTCGGCGGCTTTAAAGACAAAAACACCATTGACTGTTTGGAAGCTTTGGAACCCCGGGCGGAATATTTTGTTTTTCTGCCGTTGACAACGGAATTTCGCGCCGGTTGGAGCGGCGCGGAACTTGTTGAAATGCTGAAAAACATTTCCGGCAAAGAAGCTTTTATCGCGAAAAATCCGGCGCAAGCTTTGGAATTAACGGAAAAGGAGCATCTGCGGGTTGTTTGCGGTTCTTTGTATTTAGCCGGCGAATTTTTGACTCTGCTTGTTCCGGAACAGGAAGTGTTGAATATCTAAAAAAATATATCAATATTACCCTAAAAAGTGATTTGCTTTTTGCAATTTTCGCAGTAGGGTAAGTGCCTGTTCACTTTAAATGTGCCGAAGTGGCGAAACTGGCAGACGCGCTAGACTCAAAATCTGGTTCCCGCAAGGGAGTGTGGGTTCGAATCCCACCTTCGGCACCATTTATAAACGGTTTGAGCTTAAAATTACCTTAAAACAGCCTATAATAGTCTGCCCCTGCGAAAAAAGTGGACTAAAAGTGGACACTTGAAATGAAGTTTGTAATTTCCACAAAAGCAAATATATTAAACAAAGGAGAGGCTTATGAGATATAATGTTCGATAACAAAATCAACCAATCAAACGAGGTAGGAAAAATGAAAGTTTTTATTACATTATTAATTGTCGCAGTATTCGCAGCCTTCACCGCCTTTGCCGAAGCTTTCAAGGTCGACGGCAAACTCGTCTTTGACAACTTTAACAACTGGTCATGGAATGAAGAAAGAGGTGGTTTTACAAACCCGAACTATCCTAAGAGTTTGGCGTTTGGCAATAGCGCCACAATCCAGGCCAGGGAAAAATACGGAAAAGCGGCAATACCCGCAATAAACAAAGCGCAACGTCGAATAAACAGGGCCCATGAAAAGTGGCGCTTAAACCGCCGCTGGTCTGAAGATGCAATAAAACTCAAAATGATAAAGCGTTCCAAGCAAAAAAAAGCGGATTTACTTTTAAGTCAAAAAAGAATGCCAAAGATTATCGCTGAATACATAAAAAACAAGCCTACAACCGTATCCCGTTCTAAAATAAAAAAAACAAAAAACGGTTATGTCATGGGTCAGTCATGGGAATGGTATTACTGGTTGGACAAACTGAAAAAGCGCAAGGCTGAGATCAAAAAGAGTCTTTATAATTTAAACAACTCCAAAAAGCTTTTCAAGAAGCGGATAGCCGATGCAAAAGCAAAATTACACCAGGCTTATTTAAACATGGCGAAAATAAAAGCCAAGGCGTTAGCCGCGCAAAAAGCAGCAGCAAAATAGACAGCATTAATAACCAAATCAAATATTTAAAGCTTGAAATTTTAAAATAAATTTAATATCCTTTGTTTTACCCTGGCTACTTAAAAATAGTGGTCAGGGTTTTTTGTGTCTAAATAATTGGATTTATCTTCCGTGATTATACAGCATATAACCACTAAGACCGGCAAATCCAACAACCATTTATATTCTTCCTTACCGCACACCGCACCACACCGCTTTTTTAACCAAGAATCTTATCATTTTCTAAAGGGGGAAAGGGGGGACTATGGGGGGTATGGGGGGATTATAATAGTAATATTATAGTTGCCTTCTTTTTTACCTTAACGGTAATACAAAATATTACTTTTTTAAGATTTTTGCTTGACAGGGTATTACTTAGGTATTACTGTATCCGTGTGGTATTACAAAGTATTACTTTTTGCATAACTAAAAAAGGATTTTTTTAACATGCCTAAACTAAAAGAAAACTTTATCACGTCCACTTGCTACATTAAGAACAGTAAATCAAATCTAAAAGATAACAAAGCCAAAGGTCAACAAAGAGTCAGCGCCGGGAAGTGTACAGATGGTCAATCATTGTGTACTTCTTGCGAAAGCCACCACCCCAGGAATACAACAAGCAATAAGGGGGGGTATAGGTACTGTTTTGAGGGGGGATATAGCTGTCGACTCGAACCCCACACAGTTTTGAGTATGATAATTTTGAAAATCGAAAGTGTACTTTTGAAAAATATGCATGGAACAGAAACAATGGTGTGCTTGAGGGAAAAAACAAAGGTGTACTTATGAAAACAAAGGTGTACTTATGAAAATAAGTAAAAAAATGACGCTTTCGGAACTTTGTAAAATACTTAAAATAAGCGAATCAGTTTTTAAGCAGAAGTGGCTGAAAAAGAGTCCGGCGATGCCGCGCCAGAAGGACGGGCGGAGCTTCGTTTATGATGTTAATGATTTTTACGGGTGGCTCATAAGCTGCAATATGACAAAATATGCCGCAATGCTGGAACGTGATGGATTTATTGTTGTTGAGGAGGTAAAAACTAAATTCACAGGGGCAGGGCTTGATATATATGAGGCTTTTGATCGGCTGGGTCAAATAATTAAAGATAAATTATTAACCCTTGAGAAACTTTCCGGGGCATCAAGCGTCTCTGAAACCACCGCAATAAAAGGCCTTCTTGGCGAATTGCGGCAGTACCAAAAAGCTATTATGGAAATTGACAGGGAGCTTAAGCTGGTTATCCCTATCGACAGCGTTAAGCGCCATATTGCTACTATTTTAACCGGGGTTCGAACTGATCTCTGTTTGCTTCCCTATTCTATTCAGGATGATCTCGCGGCGGAAAGCGCCCCGGATGAAGTTCAAAAAATATTAAGTTCCAGGATTGAGGATTGTTTGCGCCATACTTCCGAAAAAATAGAAAATTTTGAAATCAAAGAGGATTAAAACAAATGATTATTTACGGGTCAAATGATGAGTCGCCGGTAAAGGTTGACAAGATAGAAGACATAATCAACCGGCTACCGGGGATAGGTGAACAGCCTTTATTTGTTTTTACTATGGAGCGTGACAACGCCATTGATTTTCTTAAATATTTTTGCGAAATATTCCGCCGTGCGGATACGGAGTTTGAGGAGACTATATTTTCCACCTACAATATTAACCAGGACGCGGCGGAGCTGTTTGAGCATTACAAAAAGAATAATATTCTCACCGGCAAAACATACGTCTTGTTCAACGATGTTATTATGCGTCTCGGCGATGACCGCCCGGAATTCATCAAACAGGCGCTTAGCGCCGCGCCGGGGCTCGAATGGCAAACTGCTAACAGCCACGCCAAGCTGCAATTATACAAATCCGGCACACATCATTTTGTTATTGAGGGTTCCGGCAATCTGGCGGAAAACTCAAATCTTGAAACTTATACAATTCATAATGACCGGCGGCTTTATAATTTTCGCCGTTCGGTCATATTGTCGTATTTCGGCATTAATCAGGCTTCGCAAACTCAACAAATTAAACCCGATTTTACGCATATAGGGCAGCAATGACACACACACATTCAAAAATGTATGACCGTTATTTACCGGGGCAGTTAAGCGAGATAAACCGGATATCCGGCGACTCGCTGCGGCCTCCGGATAAAATACTCCCGGACGAGTGGGGGGAGAAATATTTATATCTGTCGCCGCGTGTTACTTTGCGCTCTGGGATTATCCGGCTGGAATCTTATCAGCGCGCGCCGCTGCACTGGTTCATGAATTATAAGCATGTAGTTCTCTGCTGGGCTGCACAGGTTGGAAAGTCCGCGATACTTCAGTTATTAATCGCTTTTATTGTTGATCACGATCCCGGCCCGGCGCTGATTGTTTATCCTGACCAGCAGACGGCGAAAAAGCGCTCCCGCAAACACCTCCAGACCATGTTTGAAGACTGCCCTGTGCTGTCGAAACACAAGACCGGGCGGCGCGACGATATCCAGTTGTTTGAGTATATGCTTGATCGTATGACTATTAATATAGCCTGGTCTGGAAGCCCGGCATCGGTAGCGGCTGAATCCATCCGTTATCTGTTTCGTGACGAAACCGGCAAGTTTGCCGGAGCCACAGACAAGGAAGGCGACTCCCTGAGTCTTTCCGCCCGCCGTGTAATTGCTTATCGGCATTTAGCCCGGATTTTCGACACTTCAACGCCGACAATTCCCGATTTTGATCCGTGGTATTCGTTTGAGCGCGGCTGTCAATTCCTTTTTTTCCTGCCCTGTCCGCACTGCGGCGAATTCGACCATCTGGAGTTTGAAAATTTTGATTATCCGCAGGAGCGCAAACAAGACGAGAATTGGGCTGAATACCTTGATCGCGTCAAAAAAGAAACCGTCTACCGCTGTCCATTTTGTTCCGGCGCGATCACCGACCGCCACAAAATAAAAATGATAAAAAAGGGCGAGTGGCGCAAGATGAATCCAGCCGCCGCGATATGCTCAAGCCGCCTACCTTCATGGTATGCCAGATATGTCTCGTTTGGTCAAGTGGCGGCAAACTATCTGGAAGCGAAGGACAACCCCGAAAAAATGCGTGATTTCATAAATTCCGACTGCGCTAAAGCCTACGAATCCACTTCGCAGGCCGCCGACCGCAATATGATACGCGCGCACCGCTGCCCTTATCCGCTTGGCGATGTTGTGATTTCAGAGCCTTGTATCATTGTGATGACCGTTGATTTGCACAAGCGCTTCCAACGTTATCTGGTTCGGGCTCATTCTGTTTCCGGCTCCTGGTTAATTGATTACGGCAGTGTACGGACACCATCGGAACTGCCGACACTTCGCGCCGAACTTGAATACAAGAGTCCTGATGGCAAAAAAAGTTATAACGTTGAAGCGGTTTTTTGCGATTGTCAGTATAACCCTGAATTCGTTTATGAATGGTCGCAGGATGATAATACTGTTTTCCCGATGACCGGAAAATGCCGGTCAGGGACTTTGTCCTACACCAAAGCCAAAGAAAAGCCTGACGTTAGTATTGTCAATATTACCGACAACCACTTCAAGGATCGTCTGCTTGACTCGATTAACAGCGGTTTTGATCCAGAAAGCGGCGAATATAACAGCGAAAAATCATCATGGCATCTGCCGGACGCGATCGAGGAAAAATATTTAAGCGAAATGCTCGCAGAAAATCCAATAGAAAAAACCGATAATAAAGGATTTACAACACGGGAATGGATAATGCTGAAAAAAAATAATCATTATTTCGACCTTGAAAAATACCAGTGCGCCGCGCGCTACGTGCTGTCTGAAAGATTAAAGGAAATAAGCATAGTGCCTGTTCATAATCAAAATCAGCCGGAACCGGAGATCCCGGCAGGGTATTGAGGATAGCGTTAAGTTTTAAGATTTAAGGAAAAATTTAAAAAAAAGATTGGAATCTTATTTAAAAAAGGAAAACTAGCGATGTCAATACCGAGTATACGACAAATTGTTGAGAATTGCCCTCATGGCTGCGGAGCGCCGATTACTAACGCTAAAAAAGCAAATAAAAAAGCGCTAAAAAACGGCTGGATCAGATACCACCGCTGCAATAAATGCAATAAACGCTATTCTGTCCGGTATAATTTTGAGCAGGAAACAAAAGAAAATTTCGCATAGCGAAAAAACGACAAAGCAAATACTTGCAAAGATTCTTTAATACTATAGAATTTATATAAAGGGAGCAATCCCATAAAATTTGCGGACAAAGCTGGACGGCCATCCAGTGGGTTTTCCGGGAAAGAGCAGGCATATCGGTGCCGATACACCGAATGTCTGCTCTTTCTTTTTGTCCGGATTTGTTTTTAACTGATAACCGGAGGTGCAAAATGCCAGACCAGACAGACATCGACAACATCGACACGGCGCTGAACAAGATAACCGACGGCGGGGTTTCCGGGTTTTCCATGAACGGCGAATCCGCCAATACTTTGCCTATCAAGGATATGATCGAGTGGCGGCGCGAACTCAAAGACGAAATCGCCGAAAACGCCGCGGACG
Source organism: uncultured Victivallaceae bacterium (assembly GCA_964515915.1). GTDB lineage: Bacteria > Verrucomicrobiota > Lentisphaeria > Victivallales > Victivallaceae > JAHOYW01. The sequence goes on along the minus strand of CAZEXM010000052.1, from coordinate 8,507 downwards.
GCAGTGGGCGCGGCATATATGGAGTTGTGTTTGAATGAATCTAGTTACCCACAGCGAAGAACAGATATTGAAAGATGTTTCCCGGATAACCAGCGCTGACCGTACTATCGCCAAATATTTCCCCGGCTGGGGAGCCTCCCGCATAAATAAGCGTATGGAAATAAAACAACAAGAGGCGATGGCGACGGCTTTTTCCGGCATTAGCTATCAACGCGGGCTTAAGGACATCACCGGCGTGTGGCATAGTGAGGATTACGACATTTCGTCTATGGACCGCTTGAAAATGATTGCCACCAGCTACATGCTTTTTCATGAAAACCCGATTTTTACAGGGCTCGTGGACCGTATTGTACATAACCTTCTCGGCGATGCCGGATTATGGCCGGTTTCTATGACTGGTAATATTGAATATGACGATGCCGCAGACCAGATATGGCTCGAATGGTGCATGAACTGCGACCAGACCGGGCGTTTCGATTACGTTGATCTTCAATACCTTTCCACCCGCGCGACCCTGACGGACGGCGATATACTCAAAATGTTCACCTACCGGAAAGGTAAACCGCTGCCGCGCATACAGCTTATAGACTCCGCCAGGATAGCGACCCCCCAAAATCTTTACAAACACGAAAATAAACAGATTTTTCACGGTGTCCAAGTCTCAAAAAGTACCGCCAGACCGGCATTCTACTGGATAGGTTCTCGCGACCAGATGTGGAACATGAATGACTTCCGCTCCATCCGCGCGAGTAACGCCGTCCACATGTTCATACCCAAATACGCCGCAAGCTATCGGGGCTATACCGGATACTTGCCGTGTTTCAATACTCTTCGCTATCTCGATGATGTTATGCAATATGCGCTGGTGCAACAAAAAATGGCGGCGATATTTGGGCTTGTTGTCAAAAACGCCAAAGGGAAAACAGGCGCGTTTGGAGACAAGATCAGCAACATCGGCAACACCAAAACCCCGGAGGATATTGCCTATCTCAAGAAGCTTTATCCCGGGATGGTCGCATCCATTAAAAAAGATGAAGAAATCGAGACCGTCGAAAACAAAAACCCCGGCGATAATTTTGAAAGCTTTATTAATTTGTGTGTCCGCATGATCGGCGCGGGCTCCGGGGTTCCGCATAATTACATTATGCTGGATTTTACGAAGGCTAACTATTACGGCCAGCGGATCGCCGCCGACCAGATGACTCGCGGCATGTCCGGTATCTACCGGGCGAATATTTCGTCAGACCGGAAAGTCCGCGAAAGAGTCCTTGCTGACGCGATCAACACAAAAATGCTGAAACTGCCGTCTGACGGCTCACTCGACCGCCCCGAAAGATATACCCAGGCTGTTTATACTGAGCCTGAATTTATCGCCGTTGACGCGGAAAAAGAAACCGACACGCAAATCAAGCGCATTGACAACAACCTCGGCACAATCGGCGATTATCTTTTGCGCCGCAACCGTAATTTCCGCAAGCATATAAACCGCCGTTCGGAAGAAGTTAAAACCATTATGGCGGCTGATCTGCCGGTTTCCGTCGGAACATCCGGCACCCGCACATGGCAGGAAGCCAAGGCAAAAATTGAACAAAACAGGAGCGCAGTAAAATGAAAGAAACTGTCAGTAAAATAAGTGAAAACATAACGATTATTGCAATAGCGGCGGCTGAAGGCGAAAAAACGACTGCCGTTATTGATATAGAAGGCGTTATTGGTTATTCATGGGAGGAAAGCCCAAACACGGCCAAGCTTATGCGCCGGGAACTAAAAGCCATCGGAAAAATTAACGCGGAAGAAATAAGCGTTAATATTCACTCTCTGGGCGGTTCGGTCGATCATGGGCTGGCGATACATGATTTACTAAGGGAAAATAAAGCGAAAATTATTACCAATATCTACGGTATGTCAGCTTCCGCCGCGACACTAATCGCACAATCTGGTGATGTCCGCAGGGTTTCGATTAACTCACTCTACCTGGTACATCATGCTTGGAACTTTTTTATTGCGAACGCAATAGAGTTGAAAGACCATCTCGACGACATGGAAAAAATAGATTCACGCCAGGCGGATATTTATGCGCGGCGTTCAGGAAAAAGCAAGGATTATATGCTTGAGCTTATGAACCGCCAGAACGGTAACGGCGCGTGGCTTGAACCCGACGAAGTGCTCGAACACGGTTTATGTGATGAAATTTTCGAGCCGGAAGCCAAGCAGTCCGCAGCGGCCGCCGTCCGCAGCGGTGATTTTATGGCCTTCGCTAAAAAAATGCACCTCCCGAATTTGCCGGAAAACTGGCAGGATAAATTTGCTGCCGCCGATACCTCGGAAAAACCTAAAGCAGTTAGCGCTTTGCAAAGCAACGAGGCTGAGCAAAGCAAAAATAAAAGCAACCAAAAACCCGCAAACAACAAACCCTTAACCAAGGAGAACACAATGGAACCCGATTTTAAGGCTTTCAAAGAAAAATTCGGTGCCGAAGGCGCGATGAGCTACCTCGAAGCCGGACTGTCGTTTGAGCAGGCGCAAGCCGCTCATACTCTCGTTACACCGCTGAATGAAAAAATCAGCAGTCTCACTGGCGAAAAAGCACAGCTTGAAATTGATTTAGCTGCCGCCAACGCTTTGCTTGACGAATACAAAAACGAATATCCGCTCGAACCGGACAATTCGGTTCCGCCAAAAGCGAAAAAAGACGACGGAGAGGAAGAAGGTTCCGACCCGGTAGCTGATTTCGAGGCGAAAGTAATCGAAAACATCCCGAAAGGCAAAGAGGGCGACTCTGATGCTAAGGCATCCGCCAGAAGTCTGGCCGCCGTTGCCAACCCTGAGCTGTACGACGAATATTGCGCGGCTCTGCAACCTCAAAAATAAACAACAAATTTAGAACCGGAGGTTTTAAAAATGAATACACGAAGAGACTCAGGATTTGTAAGTTTTACCGCGGGTGAAGCACTCGCGATAAACCGCATCGTAAAACTCTCAGCCGCTGGAACCGTTACACTCGCTGACGCGGGTCAGGACTCCATCGGCGTTACAGTCAACCCCGCCGCTTCCGGCAGTGGCGTTACAGTCAAGCTGTGGAACGCGGAAGGAACCTTCCTGGTGGAAGCCGCCGATACTTTCGCCGCCGGCGCGGCTTTGTATTGCGCCGTCGACGGAAAAATCAGCGACACCGTTTCCGGGGTAACTATCGCCACCGCCAATGAAGCATGTGCCGCCGCCGCGCAGGCTATTGAAGTTATCGCTTCATCCGCCGCGCAGGCATTGACTTCTTCGGTCCTCGCCGATCCCGCGGCAATCACCGCAAGTGCTCCCGCCGCATGCGCCGGGCAGACAGCATCTGATCCCGCCGGACTGACTTACGCCGATCCCGCGGCTGTTACTACGGTTAATCCAGCATGGGGAAATACTACAACAGTTGACCAGGCGGCAAATCTTAATACGTTTGGAGCCGCTGTTGTAGCTGATTTAGGAGCAATTCGTGACGTGTTGCTTGCCGCAGGTGTAGACTTGGGCGTACTCCGTACTCCTATCGTCGCGAATATCGCGGACAATGCCGCGCAGAAAACCGCGATTGACGCAAATAACGCTGAAATCGACGCAACTATTGATGATGTTACCGCAGTCCGCACTTCGTACCTGTCCGCTCTGGATATTCTCGAAGCCAACGGCATGCGGTCAACTTCATAAAAAATAAAACCAGGAGGTTAAATTATGTATCCAGCATCAACAGCTCAATATCAACCGGTGATATCTCAGAATATCGCAGAGTTCGCCGCCAATCTCGAATCCCAGTTTATGGGACTGGATGTCCTGCCGCTTTTTGACAGCGCGGACAAAACCGCCATTATCCCTAAGTGGGGAATCGGCAATATAACCAAGAGTACCGGCAATTTAAAGCGCAATCCAAAAGGCGGTTACGCCAGAATTGAACATTCTCCAGGTTCATTCACATATGAATGTGAAGAATACGGACTTGAAGAATTGATCGACGATTCCGAACGCAAATATCTCGACAAGTTTTTGAACACGATGTCGGATATGGGTAAGTTTCTGTATCACCATCTGCGGAAACAGCAGGAAAAACGTATCGCCGCAATGGTCTTCAACGCGACAACCTTTGCTGGTTACACCGCTGCTGTATCGACCGAATGGAGTAACGTGGCCGCAACGATTGTCAAAGATGTCAAAGACAAAAAACTTCTCCTCAAACAGAATCTCGGCGGCGTTATCGGCGTTGGCGAAATATGTCTGGCGGTTTCCGAAAAAGTTTTTGACAACATGGGACAGAACACCGAAATCAAAGCCCTGCGCGGCGGCGGCAACGGTGCCTCAAGAAAAGACTTCGTAATGCAGGTCGGGGCGGCGGAGATGGCACATATACTTGGCGTTGACAAAGTTGTCTACACCGCGGCGCAAGCTGACGGTTCGGACATCTGGGACGATGAGTATGCGTTACTGTATGTTCGCTACAGCGGCAATCAGTTACGCTCACAGCCCCATATCGGACGTTCAGTGCTCTGGACCGACGACAGCCCGACAAACGTAGTGTCTGAATTCTACCGGGACGACAAGATACGCTCAAATATTCATCGCGTCAGGCAGCAGCTCGACGAGGTCGTTTTCACTCCTGCGGCAGGATATCTGCTCAGCAATATCACAGCGTAAACAAAAGGGGGCGCAAGCCCCTTTTTCCGGAGGGAATTATGAAAACTACTCGCGAAGAAGTCAGGCAGTTGGTTGGCGAAGGCCAGCTTAACTATATCGAAGAACGCGGATATAAGATTGTCCGTCAAGCGGATATTCAAGATTTACTCGATCTCGAAGCCGCCGCCAAGGCAGCCAAGGCTAAAGCCGAAGTGGAAGCCGCCGAAAAGGCTGAGAAAGCCAAGGCCGCCAAGGAAGCGAAAGCAGCCGAAGTGGAAGCCGCCGCTAAGGACGCTAAAAAAGCCAAGGCAAAAACCGCTAAAGCAAAAAAGAAAAAATAAACGAAGCCGACGTTCGGCAAAAAAGAAGTAACCCAAATATAAAAATCGGATGCAACGATGGCTCTTTCGTTTACAGATTATAAAGGCAACCGCGCCGGGGCGGAGCTCAAGCAGTTCCGGCGCGACTTTCCGTTTATGATAACGCGGGCGATCCAGCAGGTAATAATGGAATGGCAGGAAAAAAAAGCGCCTAAACATTTTACGCGGCAGGCTTTTTATTCATACAGCGAACTAAAAGGCTCGTACAAGCGGAAATATTCGAAAGGGCGCAAAAAATATTCGAGCGGGGCTCTTAGAATGCTGGTCAAGCGCATCGAGGAAGGCAAGGACACCCCGGAGCCGATGACGAAGTCAGGGCAGCTCAAAGCGCAGTTTTTAGGCGGCTCTATCCGTTTCAGCGGGGGTAAACGTTCAGGTAATGTAACTGCTCAATGGCTTTCACTGCCGCGCAAGCCGCTTTTACGCCGGGGCAACCAGATCAATGTGGCGGAAGCACTGACGGAAATACCGCCGCGCGACGAGGAATGGTTTGAAAAACGTTTTGATTTTTATTTACAGCAGAATATCAACAAACATGAAACAGCAATTTTCGGCGGAATAGCCGTCGTTTCAGCATAAAATAAATCAACGAGGGCGACGTTCGCCAAAAAAAGGAGCATATCATGGCAGACCTAAGCAGATACACAGGAGCAGGGGCATCGTTTAACGCGGTCGCGATTGGCGGAATCCCCGAAGGCGGGATTGAAATAAGTTCAGCTTTACAAAAATTTATCGCCCGTTACGACGGCAATCTCAACCCGACATTTATCGGTACTCTTATTAATGAGCCGGTGCTCAATTTTTCGACGCGCAACATCAACTGGAATACCGGGCCGGTGAAGGTTTCGGCGGCTTCGCCCTTTGTCGCTTTTTTCCGCAGCTACGCCGACGACGGCGGACTCGGCGCTACGTGGATATCAGTTACCGTATCCTACGGGCTGCTGGTGCCGCAGACTATCGAAGCGTCAGCGGGTAAAGAAGCGAGTACATCATGGCAGCTTCACGCCTTCAGCTCAGACGGGGAAACAAGCCCCTTGACGGTAGGTACATCCAGCTTAACCCAACCCCTGCATGGCGACGCTTACACTATCGGCAATCTTTCGCTCGGAACGGCAATCGAACAAATAGTTGATCTCAGGATCAATTTCAATTACAGCGTGGTTAAAAACTCCGGACGGAACGGGCTGCCGTTCCCGACTTTCGCCGCCATCGACCAGGCAGAGGTAAGCATTGAGGCAACAAGCGAAGACCTCAGCGAGGCAACCCAGGCGCGGCTCAATACCGGACAGAGTGTCGCGTCCGCATTATCTCTCACCTTCCCGAAACTTCAGGAGGGAGCCGTCCCGACCGTTACCGGGCAGCTGACCGCGACTTGCCAAAAAGCAATAGTTGAAGCCCAGGGTCTACAGGGAGGCCGCCCCGGTACCGCCAGGCTGACCGCCACCCTGATTGAAACCGCCACCGGATATATAACTTTCAGTTAGAGATTGAACATCGAATGAAATAAAAAAGTAAAAAAAGGAAAAAATCATGCCAAAAAATGCAAACAAAATCAAAGTTATTATTTGTTCGAAGTGCGGCGGCCCGGCCGTTGTTACCCAGTCGGCAGTCAACAAAAAAATAAAGAAATGTCTGCACTGCGGAACAAAATTAAAAATTAAAAACGCCGGATGTAACGGCTGAAAAATGGTAACTGAAAAATGGGAACTTATTTTCCGACATTGACAAATACGGCAACCCTGCTTGCGGACTGCGACAGTTTCAGGACATTTGTCAGCGCCGCAAATCAGGCGGCGGCGCTGGAGAAGATTCATTACCTGATGCACGATGTCAACAGTGACGAGTACCCTTTTGCCGCAGTTACTTATATGGAGGGCGGCTCATATCAGTTAAGCAGAGAAACCGAAAGCCCCGGAATACAGGCATTCGGCAACCCGCGCACGGTTAATATAGTGCTTGAGGATAGACAGGAATACAGCGCCGCGACGGAACAAGCCTTTATGGAAGTCGTTTCTAATGTGATTGCTAATATAACTGAATTATCATATCCCGGAGGCAGCTATGTGTTGATCGATGTTATTACGGTAAGCGATGACGCTGTTTCGTACGTCCAGAAATCTAAAGTCTTTCAGGCGGTTATCGCCGTCGAGCCAAGGAGTTAATAATATGTCACTTAATGGATTTCGCCAGCACCTGACAGACAATGTCTATTACAATACGGATTATTTTGCAAAGTCGATAATCTACACCCCCAAGGGCAGTACGGCATCCACATTCGACGCTAATCCGAACCTCAGTGAGACGAGGAACGAGTTTGAATTCAGCAACGAACACCGCAAAAGGAGCGGAACATTTGCCATTCCCAAAAGCGAAATATCCCGGCCGGCGCGAGGCGATAGAATAACTTATGATTCTGGTGATTTTCTGGTCGGTGGTATCGAAAGCGAAAACGACCTTAATTCTATAGTTTCAGTCGAGGAAATCGAACAAAAGTCAACCGGAGGAATTATCCAAAAATGATTAGCCCTATAGCATATTACTACCCGCTTAACTCCCTTCCTTCAAGCGAGCTAGTAGCTCGCTGCACCGCCGGTAGCGGCGGTAGCGAATGCTCTCCCGCCCGCGGCCCGCACGGGCTCAAAGGGGGAAAACTCGCCGCGCCGCTGCCGGGGGTGATTTTTGACGCGCCGGAAAATTATCGCTGGCGCCCTGCTCCGGGGGGAATTCACATTGGAGTCAATACTAAAAACTTTAAGCCGGAAATGTTTTTCAAGAAAAAACGTCTGCGTTCCGCCGCTTATGCCCGTCCAACTGTGCTTGCTGACGGAAAAGAATATTTAATTCCGGTTGCTCTGCTTAATTCGCCTAATTTTTCACTTCCAGTGGTAGACCGCATGGATGATCGCGGCAAAATATATTCAGAACCCCGCGACGAATTCGCCGATATTGTCGACCTTGCCGCCGACGTGTGGGATTCGCTCAACGAAAACGGCATACTTGAATGGGATGAAGAACATGTCCGTGATGTCTGCGTCCAGGTTTTGCAGGTTTTCTACAATCTTAATGATATTGAAATATTCGCGCTTGGGCTGCTCGACCGCGACGCGTACGGCGCGATTCTCGAAACCCTTATCGACCGGGCATCACTCCGGGAAATGGCGGAAAATGAAATCGCTCAAAAAAAAACTCAAGAAAAATAAGGCAGGAATTAGCCGCGGCGGGGCTTGATGTCGCCCACCGGATAACATACGCCGACTGCGGCGGCCCGATGGCAATAATCGGTTGGAATGAAGGGAAAGGGAAAGATTTAAGGGTTAAGATTTAAGATTTAAGTAAAAAACGCCGGATGTAACGGCTGAAAAATGGTAACTGAAAAATGGCAACTGTAAGAATAAAAGTAATAACCGAAAACGAAAAGAAGCTCGCGGGTTCTTCACAAAAATCTGTTCTGCGGCATAATAACTACCGCCTTCCTATCCA
>CAZEXM010000051.1:0-16776 GCA_964515915.1 uncultured Victivallaceae bacterium | reverse complement strand
AGATAGAATAGCACATTTCAAGCCATCAGTAAACGTGTCCCCGCCGATTGCTTACCGACATTATATTATGTTTTCCGCCGTTGGATCACGGACCGGATTAAGTCCGGACTATTACTTTAAAAGCCCGGGGTCGATTTTCCGCAGGGTGAAAACCTGCACCGCAACCGCGGCAATAATGAACATCGACGCAACAATGAACGGCAAATTCCTGTTTCCCGTCCAGTCAACCAGAAATCCGCCGGCCAATGGCGCGATGATTCCGGCAAAACCGACAACGACTTCATTCCATGATACGTACTTGCCGCTTTTTTCCGGGTGCACGAGAGAATGAAATACCAGATAGAAAAAGAAAGCGCTGGAATAAATACCGTAAATGACCGCCGCCGCATAAAATGTCCAGACATTTGTTCCGCACCAGAACAGTATCATCCCGGTAAAACCGCATAGCGAAAATAACATCATCGGCAGTATTTTGTACATCCAGTAACGGCTTCTTAACAAGAATAGAGAGAAAAAGCCCTGGGAATATGATACCAGGGCCATAATGAAACCCAGCTCCTCCCCGGAAATGCTCAAAATTCTCGCTTTATAAGGAAATATCACGCGAATTAAGGTGATGGTAAAACAACCGACACCCGCCGTCAACCAGCCCAGCCAAACTAAATCAGGAAGTTTGGAATAGTCACGGGAAGATGCTGTTTTGACTGTTTCCGGTTCCGGCGTTCTCCGGTGAAGACGCTCAATATAACGTTTAAGCGGCCAGGTCGCGAGAGCCACACAAATAACCAGGAAAATGTTGATTAAATAACAATATATCCAACCATCCTCAGGAAACAGATACCCCCACATAAAAGCGGCAATAAACGGCCCGCTGGCGATTCCGCAACTCCAGGCAAAACCGTAAAGCGCCGTCGAACGCACCACGCCGGCGTGAACATCTTTGTCCGCCGCCTTCATGAATACCTGAAACGAACAAAAGAAAAGCGTGCTGCCGAGGCCGGTAACAAGCGCCCAGTAAAGCTGTATCAGGGGTTCGGGCAGAACAATCAACAGCAGTGATCCCAATCCCATCACAATACAGCCGCTGCTTATCAGCACGGGCGCCCGTTGCGGATTATTGATTTTAGCCACGAAAAATGAAAATAACGAGTGCCCGAATGCCCAGGCCGTCGCGGGCAGTGCGGTGTCAAAAGCGCTCGCGCCGCTGTTGACCAGGCGAAGGGTTGTTATAAATATCAGCGCCCCGATGACAACATCAACCATCGCGGGAAAAAGAAAAATCAAAAAACGTAACATTGGATGCTCCTGAAAAAATTACCTTACATTCATCCAGATGAACGCGATTGTAATCGCTGCCGGAGCGACAAAACGAATAAAAATCCCCCATACAGAGGCCAGTGTCAAAATGTGATAATGCTCATCGTTGTGGCTGGCGTCATCTTTCAAGCCCGCCAGCAAAGCAACCAAATGCACGTCGGCAAAGTTGTTCGAACCATGCCGTATTTCCTGTACTGCTTTGTGCGTTCCCCAGATCCAGCCGACAAATAAGGAAATCCCCAGGCCGTTCAAAGGCAGGAACCAGTTGGAGCATAAATTGACTATGGCATCAAAGAAAGATGAAGATTTTACATTAAAAGCCGTTACCAGCCAATATTGGAGCCACTTGATATTGTCCCAGTTCGCGATGCTGACTGCCGACAAAAGCCCGAGAAGAATTACTCCCGAAGTACAAATCCATACGGCTTTGGAACGGCTCCACTTTTGTTCATCAATAAGATACGAAACCATAACTTCCAATAAAGCTATTGCTGAAGTTAAAGCCGCTATGCAAAGCAATATATAAAATAATCCGGACCATAACCAGCCTGATGACATACTGTTGAATATCGCAGGCAGAACCCGGAATACTAAATTAGGCCCGTGATCAGGCGCAAAACCCATCGCAAATACGGCCGGGAAAATCGTCAGTCCCGCGAAAATAGCAACAACAGTATTCAACGCTACAATTGATAAGGCGGATAAAAATATATTTTGCTGACGGGAAATATAACTGCTGTAGGTAATCGCAATTCCCATGCCGAGGCTCAGAGTGTAAAACGCATGCGCGACAGCTTCCATGACCCCATCGCCGGTGAGTTTTGTAAAATCAGGCTTCAGGAAGAATTCGACGCCCTTTACCGCGCCGGGCAGGGTCAGACAGCGAAGCATTACCACAATCAGCAAAGCAAAAAACAGCGGCATAAGTATTTTCGACCAGCGTTCAATACCATTTTTCACCCCTCCCGAAACGATCAGGGCGCACAGTATCATAAAAGCTGTAAACAAACTGATCATCCACCAGATATTCCGGATAAAATCACTAAATATTGTTCCAGCCGCATTTACTGTCGTAACATTTAATTCCTGCACGAAACTCTTATACACATAGCCCAGAGTCCAACCGCCGATAACCCCATAGTAGGATAGAATGAAAAATGGAACAAGAACAGATAAAATACCGATAATCGTCCAGCCGAAAAACATAAGCAGCAGCCCGGATAAAGACAGTACCGCCGCCCAGCCGAATTGTTTGAAACACAAAATTACAATGCCGATAAAAATCAAATATATTCCAAGCGAGTCGGTTAAACGGGAACTTTCAGGGCTAAGCATTTTAAACGCGCCGACCGGGTTTTTTTGTGTCGAACGCCCTAAGGTCATTTCGCATAACATTATTGGTGTCCCGACAAGCAGAATAGATATTAAATAGACTAAAACAAAAGCGCCGCCGCCATTCTGTCCGGCAAGATAAGGAAATTTCCAAATATTACCCAAACCGATCACCGCACCGGATGCGGCAAGGATAAAACCAAGATTGCCGCTCCAATGTTCTCTTTTTTCCGCCATAATATTACCCGTTAAAAATTGTCTTTACTATATTAATTGCCTGCACTATGAATTTCAAGCTGAAAACATCATTATTTCCGGCGTTTAAGCTGATAATGATAACGTAAAACACCTTCAACAATCCCCTGCGCGATCTTCCATTGATACCATTGCGCGCCCAGGCGCCCTTCCTCCCGGCGGTTGGACAAAAAACCGACTTCAACTAAGGCGGATGGACAGGCGGATTCTTTTAACACCATAAAACGCGCGTGCTTCAAACCACGGTCCGGCGTTTTTGTTTTGCCAATCAGGGAACGCTGTATCCAGTAAGTCAAAGCGGCGTTATTGGCGTCATACCGGTTTCCCGGGTATTTTTTTCGGGAAGGTTTCCGCGAATAGGTTGAAGCCGCCTTGACCGGTGTCATATAAAAACTTTCAGCTCCAGAGACTGACGCTTTGTCAGCCTTATTCGCATGTATGGAAATAAAAATATCCGCATTCAGCTTTCGAGCCAGCGCCGGACGGCTTTTTAAATCTACAAAGCGGTCCGAACCGCGCGTGAGGTAAACCTCGTAGCCGGCGCGCCGCAAAAGGCTTGCGGTTTTTCGCGCCAAAGACAGAGTTATTGTTTTTTCATTAAATTTTTTCCCGGCCGCTCCATTATCCTTGCCGCCATGTCCGGGGTCGAGCACAATCCTGGTGAGTTTATGTTTACGCAGCGCCCAGTGCCGCATAATCGGATCAATGGTTTTGAGTAAATCCATACTGCTGATGCAGTAGTGCCATTTATATTTTATGGCCGGAAACAGCAATGCGACTTTAATATCGTTTATGTAGCAATATTTTTTATCGACCGTAAAGGCCAAACGTGAATATTTACTGGACAATACTGTTTTTTTGTTGTCGCTGGAGCATTTCATGCCGTAATAGCGGGCCACATCGCGCAGATAAACGTAATTACGTCCGTATACTCGAGCATAGCGCACCGGCCCGGCAGCGGAAATATCTGTATCTACCACCAGATTAACGCACAAAATTACGAGAAAAATAAAATATCGCTTTATAATTATATTCCGCATTCAGACTCCTGTTCAACTGCAAAAAAAACTTAATCAATTCTCGAAAGCAGGGTTCTTCCCTGATAAGATTCACCGGGCGGATACATTGCCTCAATTTCCGTACCAATACTGATACATTCATTCAATGAACCGTAAACAAAACCTTTTGCCATGCGCAAAGCCTTTTTCCAGGGAACATCCAAGGCCAGAGCCGCCGCCAGGGCCGCTGACAAAGTACATCCGGTTCCATGCGCCGCTTTGCTGTCCTCCAGGCGCGGTGAACTCAATTCATAAATTTTCCCGTCATGATAAACGACATCGGCCGCCACGTCGTTATTCAGGTCAAAGTGTCCGGTTTTGAGAATAACGCTGCAATTCCAGCGCTGTCCGAATTCCGCGGCCGCGGCAATTATTTCTTCGCGAGTCGCGAGTTTTCGCCCGAGCAGCAATTCAGCTTCCGGGATATTCGGTGTAATCCAGTTCGCCATGGGCAGTAATTTATCCATCAGAACGCTTATCGCGTCATCCTGCAGCAAGCGCGCTCCGCTAGTCGAAACCATCACCGGATCGACTACCAGAAAAACATTCCGCCCGGCCAGGCAGGCTGCCGCGGTTTCAATTATTTCGGCATTGAACAACATACCGGTTTTTATCGCACGCACGCTTATCGCTGACAAAACGGCTTTTATCTGAGCTTCAACCCCGGCTGCCGGCACTGCGTCGACGCGCGTTACTTCCCGGGGATTTTGCGCGGTTACGGCGGTGATTGCGGTGCATCCGAACACTCCGAACGCGGCAAAAGTCCTGAGATCCGCCTGGATACCGGCACCGCCGCCGCTGTCGCTGCCCGCGATTGTTAAAGCCGCGGGATAAAATTCTCTTTCACCACTTTTCATTTAATTTTCCTTGCCATTAAAGAATTGTAAATTATATTCATCATGTAAAATACACGACAAAGCACAAAAAACAACTTGCTCGGACTCCGCGATGCTGTTATTATTTGAAAAATATATCTGCTCTTTAAAAACACGCTTTTTTCTTGCTGTGTCCGTTCTGATTTGCGCGCTCCCCGCGGCTGCTCAAATGACGTCGGACACGTTCAATACCAAATCCGGTACTGTTATCATGTTTCAGAAGTTCGATAAAAAATATTACAAAACTTTACAGTATTTGAAATTTGCCGACCGCCTGATTTCCGCTTACCTGAACTCATCCGCCATCAAACGAAACTATAACTGCAGGATTGTAATCCTCAGCGGCAAAATAAAGGGAGGCATCAATATCGTGGAAACGTCTGGAAATATCAATATCTATCTGAACAAGGATTTTCGTACGGCGAAAAATAAGTTTACGATTATCAGCAGAATGATAAACGCGATGCTCCTGGGCAAAACGGGTTTCAACCCCAATACCTGTAAATATCCCCTGCCGCAGTGGCTCATCATCGGAATCTACGGCAAACTGGAATTGCGTTTTACATCGCACAGCATCCTGCCCGTATCTTATTTTCCGGGGCTCAAAGCTCTTTGCCAGGAGGATAAATTACCGGATTTCAGAACATCCATCCAGACCACGCTGACTCCTGAAAAAGATGGAATCGCGTATCAGTTATATCAGGAACTTTGCAGTTTCACGCTGTCTGAAATGAAACATTTGTCTTCACGTTCAGACAACCCGATTATCGATTTAATATTATTGACCGCCCGCAACAAATACTCCCGCGACGAGATATTTGATTACACCGTTGGCCGGGCTATTGTAAAAAGCTACGACAAAATGCGTGGATATAGAAGCGGAAAAGGTATTACGGATATGAAAAGCGATGCCTGGAAGGTTCAGGACTGGTTTAAAACAATCATCAACAGGCGTTTGATAAATACAAATTCACCGCTCCAGACACAATTCTTTGTGAAAAGATTTAAGCGTTTCCGGCAATTTACCTATATTCACAAACAGAAAGGCAGATCCTCAAAACCAATTATTAAAGACATAAGTGAAATTACAGAGTTATATGACAAATATGGAACGAGTGTTGGGTTTAATGAAATGCTGGACAAAAAGTTCAGGGAATTAGATGATTTAATATACGTCAGTCAAATTATATGTATTGGGCATCTGGAAAGATTGCGCAATACATTGCAGCAGTTTGACCGCCTTCCCACCGTTATAATAAAAAAGCGACTGATAAAAGTTTTAGAAAAAATCAAGCAGGCTTTGGAAAGGCAGCAGAAGATCGAGGATTATTTGCGAAAAATAGAATACGTGACAGTGGCTCCCGGCAAATTATACCGCAAGGAATTAATAGAAGATAAACGCCTGAGCAAAAACTTTTGTCCGGCGATAAACAAGTATCTCGACAGAGTTGAAAAATCCTTCCTGAAGGACTGAGCCCGGTGGCAGCCGGTTCGGCCGAGCGAATAAACAAAAATGTAGCACAAGCGGGACGCTTGTGCTACATTCCCAAACCGGAGCCGTGCATAAGTTTGTCTATTTTAAGTTTTTTGGTATCAAAAAAGTAAATATTGATTAAATTTGCAACTCAATCCAGCGAACTGTATCCACCGCCGCAGGTGACTATGGCGTTATTTAACAAGTAATTGGTGTAATTGATCTACTGTATCGTTAAACAGGTCCAGCGCGGCATGAACCGGTTCCGGCGTTGATAAATCGACCCCGGCATCCTTCATAATGTCCAGGACATCTTTAGAATCACCGGCTTTCAGGAAAGCAAAATAATCTTTGATTTTCCGCTCATCTCCACTCAGAATATGGCGCGATAACTCCACCGCCGCTGAAATGCCCGTGGCGTATTTGTAAACATAAAAATTATAGTAGAAATGCGGGATTCTGGCCCATTCCATTTCAATGCGCCGATTGGGCTTTACGCTTTTGCCATAATATTCCGCGTTGAGTTCGAAATACTTTTTGCTGAGCATATCAGCATTTAAAGGAATTGATTTTTCGGACTGCTGATGCATCCATAACTCAAACTCGGCAAACTGCGTCTGGCGGTAAATCGTAGCGCGTAATTCATCAAGCAGATGACATAATAAATAGGCTTTGACATTGTCCTCGCCGGTGGTTTTCAGCAAATGATCGTGCAGTAATTGTTCGTTCGTCGTTGAAGCGACTTCCGCGACGAAGATTTGATAACTGGCATAGTGATAATCCTGCTCTTTATGTGAATAAAATGAGTGCATCGAATGGCCCAGTTCATGCGCCAGTGTGAAAACATCATTAAGAGTGCCGTGAAAGTTTAAAAGCAGATAAGGATAGGAATCATAACAGCCGCTGGAATAGGCGCCGGAACGTTTTCCCCTGTTTTCATGGACATCCACCCAGCGCTGCTCAAAAGCTTTATTTAAATTTTCGCAATACTCTTCACCCAGAGGCTTGCAGGCTTCCCGGACTAATTTTTTCGCCTCATCCCATGAAACCGCAATTTTGCATTCAGGAACCAGGGGGGTGAACACATCATACATGTCGATTTTTTCCAAACCCAGAACATCACACCTGAGCTGCATGTATTTATGCAGGGCCGGTAATTTGTCATGTACCGCCTGAATCAGTTCCATATAGACTTTTTCGGGGACATTGTCAGAGAATAAGGACGCGTTTAAAGCAGACGGGTAATTGCGCAGCTTAGCGGATAAAACGTGCTTCTTTATTGTCCCGTCAAGGGTCGTCGCGAAAGTATTGCGCAATTTTGTATAAGTGGTATACATTGCGCGAAAAGCTTTTTTTCGTACTCTGCGTTTAGGGGATTCGAGAAATTTAATGTAATTACCATGTGTCAATTCAACTCGTTTGCCTTCTTCATCAGTTATATTAGGGAAACGTAAATCGGCATTATTCAAAACGCTGAAAGTTTTTGCCGCATTCCCCATGACATCGGAGGATAAACCAAGGATGCGTTCCTCTTTTTCCGACAAAGTATGAGGGCGCGAACGCAATAATTCCACGAGACTGCGTTTATAAAAACTTAATTCCGGCGCCGCCAGCAATTCGTCCATTTTTTTGTTTGGAATGGCCATTATTTCGGGATCAAACCAGGCGGTTTTACCGGATATTTCGGCGAACAGGGTTTGCGCGCGGTCGACGCGGGACCTGTTTTCCGAATGCCGGGTGTCTTCATCGGAGCGCAGATGCGCGTAAACATAAACTTTTTCCGCCAGTCTTTCCATGGCGTCTTCGCTTTCAATAGCGCTGCGCAGAGTGGCGGCGGAATCAGCGAGACGGCCTTTGAAAGCCATAAATTTTTCGAGCAGGGCAGGGATGGCGGTGAAATCTTTTTCCCAATCTTCAACGCCGGCATATACTGCTTCGAGATCCCAGGTCATTTCCGGCGGGACTTGTTTTCTGTCTAAAACTTTATGAGAATCCATGTCTAAATCCTTTATTTTTAATGTAGCTCAAGCGTCTCGCTTGAGTATATGTTATATGTACAAGGAACACAACCGGGACGGTTGTGCTACATTTTATCTAAAAAAGTTCAAGCTGGTTTTCTTCTATTTGGGGTTCTTCTTCATATCCGGCATCAACCGGCAGGTCTGAACCTGAACATGCTTCCACCGCCAGTTCGTCGCAGCGCTTGTTCTCTTTGTTGGCGGCATGCCCTTTGACCCAGTGAAATTTTACCTGATGGATTTCGCATAAGTTAAGTAATTTTTCCCATAAATCAGGATTTTTAGCTGCTTCGCTTTTAGAGCGCATCCAGTTATTTGCTTTCCAGCGTTCAGCCCAGGATTTTTCAATGGCGTCGACTAAATATTTCGAGTCAGAATATAATTTCACCCGGCAGGGATGTTTCAGCGCTTCCAGCCCTTTCAGCGCGGCGATAATTTCCATACGGTTATTAGTTGTTTTGCGGAATCCGCCGGACATTTCCCGGCGATTTTTATTATATCGCAGAACACAAGCATAGCCGCCGGGCCCGGGATTGCCGCGGCAGGCCCCGTCAGTATAAATAATAATTTCTTTCAATTCAGACTCATATATTTTATTTTTAACAGCAGGATAAATATATCACCAAGCGGCAGGGTATCAAGTTTAATGCCGCACACTTTGCGGATACTGAGACTGAGCATGGCAAAAGTCAACCGTCCCGCTTGTGAATATTCTTACGAGGAACTCAAGCGGGACGCTTAAGCTGCATTCTTTTTTGATTTTAGTTTTAAAGGTGTTAAGTTAATTTACGATAGAAATGTTTAATCCGGAGGGAAAATCGTATATGTATATTCAGGCACATGTAATGTCCGGCTGGGTTGCGGGGAATTATCTTAAACTTACTGCCAGGGAAAGATTTTTCTGTATGCTGGCGGCCGGCATTCCTGATATTGACGGCCTGGGGATTCTCGTCAGCCAGGAAGCCTACTATGATTATCATCATATTTTGGGGCATAATTTATTGTTCGGGGTGATAATGTCCTTAATACTCGCAGTTTTCTCCAGCCATAAAATAAAATGTTTTATTATCTATCTCGCGCTTTTCCATCTGCATATATTAATGGACTTACTCGGTTCCGGCGAGTGTTGGACAATCGCGTATTTTCAACCTTTCTCCAGCTATGAATTATCCAATGGAATGAGCTGGGCACTGTATTCCTGGCAAAACATGCTGGTAAACGCACTGTTGTTGTTCTGGACTATTGCCATAATCATAAACAGACAACGCAGCCCATTAGAATACATAATGCCTTCACTGGATAAAAAATGGAGCAGGGAAATAAAGTGTTTTTTCTCAAAATTCCGTAAAACAGGGATGAAGTAATCAAAGTCTGGAGTCAATTTTTTTATCGCGAAGCTGCTTGAAGAATCGTTGTATAATGTCACGGCATTCCAGCTCCATAACGCCTGACTTGACCTCGACATTCCATAACATTCCTTTGAAGCCGGTAACATCGAGCGCGGAACCGCAGGCGCCGCCGCGCTGATCCGGCATGCCGAAAATAACTCTCCTGACATGGGAATTGACCATCGCGCCCGCGCACATGGCGCAAGGCTCTTTCGTAACGTAAATATCCACTTCGTCCAAACGCCAGTCATTAAGTGCGTTGGCCGCCGCGGTAATAACCAGCATTTCCGCGTGAGCAGTCGCGTCATGGAGCGTTTCCATTTGATTGGCGGCACGGGCTATAATGCAGTCGTCTTTCACCGCGACCGCGCCGACCGGCACTTCATCGGCGGCAAAAGCAATTTCCGCCTGCCCTAAGGCCTTGCGCATAAAATATTCATCGTCAAATGTAACCATAGGTGTTTATTTTGTTTCGTCCGTGCATTCCGAGTGAATAATGGCGTTGTTGTAGCGGCTGAATACAAAACGGACTCGTTTTCCTTTGTGGCGGTAAAGAAAAATGATAGTTTGTTCTTTATAATATTTACTCCCCAAATGGGCGTCATGTGCCCCGAATATTTTATTCAAAGTCGCCACTTCCCGCACGAATGAGAAATCCACATTTTT
Source organism: uncultured Victivallaceae bacterium (assembly GCA_964515915.1). Classification (GTDB taxonomy): domain Bacteria; phylum Verrucomicrobiota; class Lentisphaeria; order Victivallales; family Victivallaceae; genus JAHOYW01. The sequence continues at coordinate 6,393 of CAZEXM010000051.1, read as the reverse complement.
ATACAATGTCAAAGCCGCTTCATATTTAGCTTTGGAATCAGGGCGCAGGGCATTGTTATGCAAAGTGGCTATTTCTCCGGCGTACCTGGTGTAAATGTCAATATCGCCGGCCGGCAATTTGCCTGTCCGCGAAGTTGAACATCCGGAAAACAGCAGAATCGCTAAACCCGCCAGTAAAAAAACTGATTTTGTCTTCATTTGTCCGCTTCCTTATTTTGTTCCGGTACTGCCGAAGCCGCCGACGCCGCGACTCGATTCGGATAACTCGTCAGCACAAAGCAAAGTTACCTCCGGCAGTTCACAGATAACCATTTGCGCAATACGTTCGCCGCGCTTAATGGCGAAAGTTTCTCTGCCGTGGTTGTACATAATAATTCCGACTTCTCCGCGATAACCGGCGTCGATTGTGCCGGGAGAATTGGTTAAAGTCAAATTATGTTTAAGGGCCAGGCCGCTGCGCGGTCTGATTTGCGCCTCAAAACCCACCGGTAATTCAATGAAAAAACCGGTTACAACCAGCATGCTTCGTCCCGGTACCAGATCAATATCAACCCGTGAACGTAAATCAAAGGCCGCGTCGTCATGATGTGCCTTCCTGGGCATTAAATCTTCACATCCCGGTTTCATACTGAATTTGACCGTTATTGCCGTTTTCATAAGCTTTCCAATATTTAATGAATTTGATTTGCTAAAATTATTCTTACCATGTACTTTAATGTATAAGTTGAGAAAATCAACCTTTGACCGTTAAATGGGAATAAAATGGCATGCGGATGAATGAGCTGCTGCAGAGCGTTTTGAATTCAAACGCTTCTGATTTGTTTATTACAGGCGGGAAAACGCCGTATCAACGTCAGTTCGGCCGGGTTTTGCCGATTGATCAGGATTTTGTCAAAAGTGGTGATATTGATACTTTCAGGCGTGAAGTTCTGTTGCCCGGAGCCGAAAAAGTTTATCAGGAAACGGGCAGTTTTGATGCCGGTTTGACCATGGAAAACGGTCAGCGCTTCCGCCTCAATTTTCTTACCCAGCAAGGCGCGCCCGCTTTTGTCGCGCGTCCGGTGCCGCCCGCGGACAATCTTTCATTTAAAGATTTGAATCTGCCGGAAACAATAAAATCCCTGGCTGATGTGCCGCGTGGGCTTATTTTGATCGCCGGCGCCGCCGGCAGCGGCAAATCAACGACGCTTGCCGCCATGGTTAATTATATTAATGAAAAGTATGAAAGACACATCGTCTGCATCGAAGACCCTATTGAATATGTGCATAGTGATAAGAAATCTTTGATAACCCAGCGTGAAGTCGGCGCGGACACGGTTAACTTCCATGAAGCCCTGCGCAATGTCGTACGTGAAAGCCCTGATGTTATCGTTATCGGGGAGATGCGCGACCTTAACACCATGCAGACCGCGATTACCGCCGCCCTGACCGGGCATTTAGTGTTTTCAACCGTGCATACCGCGGACAGTGTGCAGTCCATTGAACGTATTATCAGTAATTTCCCGGAACATCTGCGCAACCAGGCGGCTCTGGATTTATCCCTGGCTTTACGGGGAATTATCGCGCAGCGGCTGCTGCCGGATATTGATGACAAAGGCATGATTCCCGCTGTGGAGATAATGAAAGGCACCCCCGCGATAAGCAATATTATCGCCGACCGTAATTTTAAGGAACTCGAAGAAGCCATCAAACGCGGCGGCAATGAAGGGATGATAACTTTTAACCGCTGCTTGTTTCAATTAGTTAAAGATGAAAAGATCAGTACGGAAACCGGAGCCGCGGCAGCTACTAACCGGGAAGAATTTTTACTGCTGGTTCGCGGCATGGAAAGCGGCATCGAAACTTTCCGGGACAGCTTCAGCAATTCAGCCGGGGACAGCGAAGTAATCAATATGAAACGCCTTTTACAGGCCGCTATCGCCAATGGCGCGAGCGACTTGCTGCTCTCTACCGACGCCCGTCCGACTTTGCGCGTTGACGGCGGACTGGTGCCGCTGGACACGGAATCTTTGAGCCCGCTGGACACGCAGCGGCTGTTGTTCAGTATTTTGACTCCGCCGCAGCGCGCCAGGTTTGAGGAAGAACGTGAAATAGATTTCGCTTTGTCGATCAGTATGAAAGTCAAAAGCGAAGACCAGGCGGCTTTGCAGTATCGTTTCCGGGTAAACGGCTTTTATCAACGCGGTAACATCGGTGCGGCTCTGCGGGTTATTCCAAAACATATTCCGTCGATTGAAGAGTTGAATCTGCCGCCGGTGCTGGTTAAGCTGGCGCAAAAGAAAAACGGCCTGATTTTGATAACCGGCCCGACCGGACACGGCAAAAGCACCACTCAGGCGAGCTTGATAGACAAAATTAATTCCGAATCAGCCTGTCATATTATTACGGTTGAAGATCCCATCGAATACGTTCATTCCAACAAAAAAGCGCTTATCGAGCAACGTGAACTTGGAGCGGATACATTGAGTTTCGCTAGAGCCTTAAAATACGTTTTACGCCAGGACCCGGATGTGATCCTGGTCGGGGAAATGCGGGATACCGAAACAATAGCCGCGACTTTGACCGCGGCGGAAACCGGACATCTCGTCCTGGCGACACTGCATACCAACAACGCCCCGCAAACGATTGACCGGATTATTGACTCTTTCCCGGCACATCAGCAAAATCAAGTGAAATTACAGCTCGCCGGGGTATTGCTCGGGGTGGTCGCCCAGCGTTTGATTCCGCTTAAAAGCGGCGACGGACGAGCCGCGGCTTTTGAAATAATGGTTGGAACTCCAGCGGTTCACGCTTTGGTCCGTGACGGGAAAACCAGTCAGTTGCAGTCCGTTATGGAAACCGGCTTTAAAGACGGTATGGTAACCATGGCTAAAGCGACTGAAGATCTTTATAACAAGGGTTCTATATCTAAAAAAGATTATGAATCATTAAATAAAACGTATAAAATAACTAAAGGGTACTAGGATTATGTTCAGAATTGGTCATGGTTATGATGTTCATCGCTTGAAACCAGCTAGGAAACTGATTTTGGGTGGAGTTACAATTCCACATTCAACAGGACTTGACGGACACAGTGACGCGGATATCGTGGCTCATGCTTTGATGGATGCTATACTTGGAGCCCTGGCGCTGGGGGATATCGGCATCTGGTTTCCCACTTCTGATGCGAAATACGAAGGCGCGGACAGTATGAAATTATTAGCCCGGGTATGGGAGGATAAAAGACTTGCGGCTTATAAGATTGGTAATTGTGATATTACAATTATCGCCCAGCATCCAAGATTAAGTCCGTTTATCAATCAAATGAGAGAAAATATATGTAAAGTGCTTAATTGCAAAATAGACAAAATCTCAATAAAAGCCACAACTACCGAAGGCCTGGGATTTTGCGGGGCTCAGAAGGGAATAGCGGCCAACGCCGTAGTCATCCTTGAGAAAAAATAAAACTTTTTTTGTGTTGGAATTCGACTTTTTTTAAAAAAGGTGTAGACTAATCGTTTTTTGCGGGTTATATTTACAATGTTCCCCGAAGCGATAAAACGGGATAGATAAAGAAAAACGGATTATAAAATATGTTACTGGGAGTTTTCGGCGATATACACAGCAATATTGAAGCTTTGGCCTCAGTTTATGACAAACTGACTGGTATTGGCTGCGAACGCATTGTTTGCCTGGGGGATATTGTCGGATATGGTGCTTCTCCCGGGGAATGTATTGATTTCCTCAAAAACAAAAACATCGCCTGTGTCAAAGGCAATCATGATTTTTTCACCCTGGATCGTCAGCGACAAACTGACTGGGAAATGAAGGATTACAGCCGGAACGCCATAATCTGGACTCAAACCCAGCTTAGCGAACAGCAGTTTGCGGGGCTCGAAAGCCTGCCGTTCAGTATAAAAATAGCCGGGGTTCAATTTGTTCATTCATCTATGGAAACTCTTGACGGCGAATACTGGCCGTATGTTCTGGATCCTAAAACTGCGCAATTTCATTTTTGTCTTCAGGACTGTCAAGTAGCGTTTTGCGGACATATTCACATTCCCCTGCTTTTTACCTGTTCTGAAACCGATGGCATCAAAATGGAAATGTTGAAATCAAAGCGCCTTGAACTGGAATCAAATAATAAATATTTAATAAATCCCGGAGCCGTCGGCCAGCCGCGTGATTTTGACTGGCGCGCTTCCGCCGTAAGTTATGACACTGAAACCGGGAAACTGGAACCGGTCAGGGTGGAATACGATGTGGCAATGACCCAGGAAAAGATTATCGCCGCCGGTTTAGCGGAAGATTTAGCGGAACGGCTTTCAAGCGGCACGTAAAAGACTCGTAATTAGTAATTATTATCAGCTCTGCATTCTGGAATAGCTGCCCAGTATTTTGAAAAACGAACATGAGTTTTTGAGCCGGGCAAAAGCTTCCTGTATTATTTTGTCGTCGCGGTGTCCGAGGACGTCGATGAAAAAACAATATTCCCAGTTAGAGTTTTTCATTGGACGGCTTTCCACTTTTGTCAGGGTTATGCCCTTGTCCTTAAAAGGTTCCAGACAATCATAGAGGGCGCCGATTTTGTCTTTCACCGCGAAGCAGATGGATGTTTTGTCATCGCCGGTGGCTTGAGTCGTCTGTTTGCCGAGGATCAGGAAACGGGTTGTGTTATTGCTGAAATCCTCGACGTTTTCCGCTAAAATATTCAACTCGAACAGTTCCGCGGCGATTTTTCCGGCCAGCGCGGCCGAACCGTCTTCCGCGACCGCGAGCGCGGCGGCTTTAGGAGTGCTGGCGGTTTCGATAATATCCACTCCCGGTAAGTTTTTCTGCAAATATTCACGGCATTGTCCCAGAACCTGGATATGGCTGTAAACACGTTTGATTTCAGCAAAAGACCCCCGGCTCAGCAAATTGTGATGTATCGGTAAATTCAGTTCCGCGCAAATCGATAAGTTAGTATTAACCAGGGTATCCAAAGTATGAGTTACCGCGCCTTCAGTGGAATTTTCGACCGGAACGCAGCCGTAATCGCTGCGTTCGGCTTCAATAGCCTTGAAGACCGCCGCGATACTGTCCGCCGCGTAAAGTTCCACATTATGTCCGAATTTACTTAAGGCCGCCTGATGGGTGAAAGACCCGGCTGAACCAAAATAAGTTACCCGCAAAGCGCTTTCCAGTTTAAGCGCGCCGGACATGATCTCCCGGTATATCGCACACAAAATTTTATCCGTCATCGGGCCTTGATTGTATTCGCATATTTTTGCCAGCAGAGCTTTTTCCCGTTCGGGAACATAAATCGGACTCTTATTCTCTTTTTTCCAATGTCCGACCTTTTCGACCTGGCGATAACGTAAATTCAGCAGTTCAACAATCTGCCGGTCAATTTCATCGATTTTAACTCTTATTTTATTCAGTACCATTATATCACCTGAGCTGTAAGTTTTATCTATAAACGCAAAAATATCCAAATAACAAAATTACTTAAAATTACACATAAAAGTAAAAGCAAAAAAAGCACTTGCGCTTAAATTTAGTATAAGATTGAGCTTTTGTCCAGTCCTGAAGCCTTAAGTTCTTGAATTTTTATTAACCGACTGCTATTTTTATGTAAAAACAGGATTTTATTATTATGTCAAAAAAAGCACTTGTATTATTAAGCGGCGGCCTTGATTCCGCGACTTGTTTAGCCATCGCCGGAGCGGAGGGGTTTGAGTGTTATGCTTTAAGTTTCGCCTATGGCCAGCGCAATAGTTGTGAGCTTGAAGCCGCTAAAAACCTCAGCGCGGCATTTGCGGTCGCGGAGCATGTCGTCATAGATATTAATTTGCGTAAATGGGGTGGTTCCGCGCTGACCGGCGACCTGGATGTGCCGGACAGCAAAGACGGGAAAAATGAAAATATACCCATTACTTATGTTCCGGCGCGCAACCTCATCTTTTTGTCCCTGGCGGCGGGCTGGGCGGAAGCGCTTGGCGCTAAAGATATTTTTATTGGTGTAAATTCGATGGATTTTTCCGGTTATCCGGATTGTCGGCCAAGGTTTATTGCGGCATTTCAAAAATGCGTGACTATTGGAACCAAAGCCGAAAGTGAAGGTTGGGAATTCAACATTCATACTCCTCTGCAAGTCCTGAACAAAGCTGAAATAATAAAAAAAGGAATAGCTTTAGGCGTGGATTATTCAATCACGCGCAGCTGCTATAATCCCAACGAAAACGGTTTTGCCTGCGGCAAATGCGACAGTTGTCATCTGCGCCGCGCGGGGTTTGCGGAAGCCGGCGTCAAAGACCCCACTCACTACGCGTAATTCGTAATTTTCTCTATCCTCTCCCTCATATTTTCCCGAAGAAGGTAATCGGTCAGTCGCCTTGCAGGTCAAAAAATGTAATCAGCCTTTTTTCTGAA
>CAZEXM010000050.1:0-16936 GCA_964515915.1 uncultured Victivallaceae bacterium | reverse complement strand
TTCGCTGTGCTCAGTCTCAGCCTTCGCAAAGTGAGCTACATTTTTTATATACAATACGAACATTTAAGTTGTATAGTGTAGTAGTGTGTACTGTCAAATCCGGAAACTCCGGTAATTGCGGCTTTTATAATTTCTTATGCTGGTTTCAAGGTAATTTTTTTGATATTTTTCTTACCGGCTTTGAGGATGATGAAACCACCGGCAAACAGATCGCTGCCAACATTCATATTCATATTGCTGATGCGTTCGTCATTGATGTACGCGCCTCCGCCTTTGAGGAGGCGGCGGGCATCGCCGTTGGATTGGCATAAACCGGCGCTGGTGAATAATTTAACGATCCACATGCCTTCGCCCGCAAACTCGGCGGCCGGAAACTCGACCGTCGGCAAATCCGCAAAACTCTTATCCTGTTTTATTTTTACAGCGCTGATGGCGCTGGATGTTTTTATTTTATTTTCCGGGTCGGCAAAGCCGAATTTGCTGCCGGCGCTTAAATACGCTTTGCGGGCTTCCGCTTCGCCGTGCGCCAGGCTGGTGGCTTCGTAAGCCAGGATTTCTTTGGCCCGGTTGACTGCCGGGGCTTCCAGCCCGGATAATTCGTTAATTTCATCTACGGGCAGATTCGTGAAGTAGCAAAACAATTTTTTGACCTGATGGTCATCCGCATTGCGCCAGAACTGGTAGTAATCGAATATTGAAGTGCGCCCGGTATCCAGCCAGACATTATTGCCGCCCGCGGTTTTTCCAAACTTCTGGCCGTTGCAGTCCAGCAGCAAGGGGAATGTTGTACAGAATACTTCATTGCCGTTCATGCGCCGGGTCAAATCCACTCCGGCGACCATGTTGCCCCATTGATCCTGCCCGCCGAACTGCATGCGGCAGTTCAGATCGCGGTTTAATATGTAGAAGTCGTATGCCTGCAGAATAGAGTAATTGAATTCGAGAAAAGTCAAGCCGTCTTCCAGGCGGGCTTTGACGGATTCCTGGGCCAGCATGCGGTTGACGCTGAATTTTGAACCGACAATCCGCAAAAAATCAATGTAGTTTAATTCTTTCAGCCAGTCCAGGTTATTGACGAAATGCGCTTCGCCGGCTTCCACTGAAATGAAACGTGAAAGCTGTTGGCGCAGAGCTTCGGCGTTGGCGGCGACTTCATCTTTAGTCAGGATCGGGCGGCTGCTTTGTTTTCCGGACGGGTCGCCGATTTGCGCGGTCGCGCCGCCGACCAGAACCACCGGCACGTGCCCGGCTTTCTGCAGTAAACGCATTGCCATAATCGGCAGCAGATGGCCGACATGCAGGCTGCTGCCGGTAGGGTCAAAGCCGACATAAAAAACTGTTTTTTCATTTTCCAGTAATTTTTTTGTGTTGGCCGCGTCGGTTTCCTGATAAATAAAACCGCGATCTTTCAGTTCCTGATAGATGCTCATCCGGGTTTTCCGTTAAGTTTTTATTTTTCATGCAAGAAACAAATATATCCTGAAAAGTGGAAAAAACAAAAAATGTTCCGTAAAGAGGCGAAGAATTTTGTTTTGGCTACGGTGTTGAAAGTTCAATTGATTTGTTTTATTTTACGGTTTTTGATTTTATATCTTCCATTCGGGATTTTCGGTTTCATGCCCAATATGTACAGATCGAGCATCATTTTAACCTTGGCGAGATATTCGCGTAAGTGGCTGCGTAATCTGATATGTGGAATTTTGCCGTCGTCAGCGGCAAAAGCCACGGCATTCAAATCCAGAAACCTGGCGATATAAACGGCGCGGGTAATATGGGAATACTGCGAGATAATGGTGAAATTCTTCAAACCGAATACGTCAATAGCGCGATAAATAGAATCCAATGTGCGGTAACCGCAATTGTCTTTGATTATTCGATCAGCAGGTACGCCGCGGACGATGAGGGCGCGTTTCATGTCGCTCGGGCCGTCATACGGGGGATTGTCCCGATATGCTCCGCTGGCGATGATATATTTGATTTTGCCCTTGTGATACAGGAGCGCCGCGGCTTTAATGCGGTTGGTGAAATATTCATTTTTTGCACCGTTACGGGTTTTGGAAACGCCGAGAAGTAAACCGTATTTATTGTCCGGGACATTTTCCACTTTCCGATAGACATATTCCGAAACCATAACATCAGTTGTAATATTGCAGAACGCGATTACGCTGATTATGCCGATTATGCCGATTACTAAAGCTAGAACAAGGTGAAATAGTAATCTTTTTTTCTTCTTTTTTTTCGGGATTTTTTTCATGTACTTAATATAGTGTGCTACAGGAAGCTTTTCCAGACATTAAGATAAAAAAGATTTGGTCTTGAACATTATTGATGTATACTAATTCTATGCCGGACTTTTTCTAATAAACGGGTAATTTGTGTGTCATACTATTATAAGCTGGATTTTTTGTCAAAATAAGAGGGTATGCAAAATGAAAAAACTGTTTACGATTTTAACCGTTATTTTTGTGTTTTCCTGTTCAAGTTTCGCTGTCGAAAACTGGCGTGCGCTGACGGCTGAGGCAAATACGGAATTTAAAGATAATAATTGGAAAGACGCCTTTTATCTCTACAAAAAAATACTTCTGGAACACAAAGTTTCGCCCCGTATGTACTTAAACGCGGTGAAAAGTTTGCGAAAAGCCCGGCTGGAAAATGAGTTCGACGGTTTTTTCGCGGCGGCGGCAAAAAAGTACGGCAAAATCCCGGAGATGGCAATAGCGTTGGCGCAGTCGAAAATGCAGGTCGCTGATTACGGGTATATTATTGCCGGTGAATTTGTCCGCGGCAGTCATCGAGGCGGCGGCGCGCGGGTTTCGAGTCTGGAACGCGACCGGGTTGAAGCTCTGCGTTTGTTGGCGGGAGTTCTGCCGCTACCTTCTAAAAATACTTATTCCAGAAGCTTTTATGATGTTTTTTACCGTGTTATAATGTGGGGGAGGTGGCCTGGTCAAGCGTGGAAGCTGCAATATTTGACGGATTTGAACAAACTGCCTGGTTATGAAAAAAGAAATCCTTATTATTTCAGGGGGCGGACTCCGGGTGCTCCGGTTGACGCTGATGGCAAAGCTGTTTTTTATCATGTGCCCCCAAGCTTTAAAGAAGCCCGCAATGATGGTGAACGCTGGCGCTGGGGCATGCAAAAATTTTCAATTTCTCATAAATGGTATGCAAAATTAAAAATTGCTGAATTTTTCAAGTCGCAATTTGGAGTTCAGACTATCGCGTTCAGCATGCGCACTAAAATACAATCAATCAAAACCGGTCCTTACGCCCTGCATCTTTTAAAAGACGATGAAACGATTGCTGATTTGGCAACTGGAGTGCGGAAAATAAAACTGCCTGATGATTGCAATTACATCAAAATATATAAAGAACTGGCTGATACTGAATACACGGGAATGGATTTGAACGAGCTGGTTAATATTTATAAAAACCGCCGCCAATACGTGAAAGCGGCAAAGGTTTTGAGAAGAATAGTCAAAAGAAACCGTCAACAGGCTGATATTGACGCCCTCAATCAAATCACCGGCGACTGGGTGGAACTGCTCGACTGTAAAACTTTTCCCGCCGGAGTAAAACCCGAACTTAATCTGAAATTCAGAAACGCCGGTGAAATTTCCTGTAAACTTACTGAAGTGAAAATCGAGACTTTTCTTAGCGATATCAAAAAATATCTTAAACATGGCAAAACCCGTAAGGAAATGTTCAAGTTGGGATATCAACCCAATCAGATTGCCAACTGGCTGCTCAAAAAACAGGGCGAACGCTATCTGGGCAGGGAAATCGCCGCCTGGAAAAAAACTTTGAAACCGCCTGCCGGTCATTTCGACAAAACAATTCAGTTGAAGCTGCCGGTGGACAAAGCCGGCGTATATTTCCTCGAAGTTACAGCTGAAAACGGTAATACCAGCCGGATTCTCGTGTGGTTGTCCAGCCTGGCAATAATCGAGCGCGACGCCAAGGGCGGCAAACTTTATATCGTTACCGACGCTTTGACCGGGAAGCCGGTGGATTATTGCCGCCTGAGTTTTTTCGGTTACAAATCCAGATATATCCGGGATAAGAAACTGCGCAATAAAGCGGGTGAAAGATATACTTTTACTTTTAATGAATTTTTCACTCAAACCGATGCCAATGGAATGATTTTTGTCGACGGCGGCAAACTGAGAAAATGCGGACAAGTTATGATTGAGGCCAATGTTGAAGGCCGTTTCGGGGTTCTGGGATTTTCCAGTATATACTGGCGGCGTTATAATCCGCAGGAAATGAAGCGGATGCGCAAAGTCTACGCGATTACCGGCCGTCCGGTCTATAAACCCGGGCAGACGGTTAATTTTAACTACTGGCTGCGTCTGGTCGGCTACGGCCGGGATAATTTTATTGGCGAGTTCGCCGGGAAAAGAGTCAAATTGACGGTTCGTTCTCCCCGCAAAAAACTTTTCGAAAAAGAATTTACCCTGGATAACTTCGGAGCTCTGAGTTCTTCATTTAAACTTCCTGACGATGCGGATCTGGGCACCTATTCAATGTATCTGGACAAACTCGGCGGTTATCTGCGTTTCCGCGTGGAAGAATACCGCAAGCCTGAATATGAAGTCAAAGTAAAGATGCCGGAAAAAACGCTTATGCTTGGCGATAAAATTCCGATAACTGTTAAAGCTGATTATTTATTCGGGGCTCCCGTTGCCAATGCCAAAGTCAGATACAAAGTTTACCGCAGTTCAAAATCAAGTCTTTATATGCCACTTTGCAAATGGGACTGGCTTTACGGCCGGAATTCCTGCGGTCTTGCTTATCGCTATCGTCACATAGGCTGGCAGAGGCCTTCGCCAACTGAACTGGTGACCGATAACCTGGGAATAACTGACGCGAACGGTGAATTGAGTTTTACTGTTGATACGGCTTTGGCGAAAACCCTGTTTGGCGATGAAGATTCGGAATACAAAGTTACCGCGGAAGTCAGGGATCAATCCCGTTACACCGAAGTCGGGCAGGGGACTGTTATCGCGGCCGCTAGAGCGTTTAAGGTGTATTGCAGTACAAATAAGGGTTTTTACCGGAGCGGCGAAGTTATTGATTTTAGTATTTCCGCAATAAGCTCTAACAATAAAAAAATTAGTGGTAAATACGAAGTCGATCTGTTTAAAATAACTTATGATGCCGAAAAATCTCCGGTCGAAACAAAGATAAAAAGCTGGAACACTGCGAAAATACAATTCAGATTGAATAAAGTCGGACATTATCTGGCGAAAACAAAAGTTACGGACGCGCAAAATAATTCAATAAGCAGTGATCTGATAATCCGGGTTGTTGCAAAAGGAGTTACGAGTGCCGATAAAATGACCCGCCTGCCGCTTGAGTTGATTACGGACAAAAAAACTTACAAGCCGGGCGATACCGCTTCCATCATGATTAATACTGCCGGGTCAAAGCAAAACGTTTTTCTTTTTGTCCGGCCGGCCGGCAGCGGAATGATAAATTACGCGAGACTGCTGTATTTACCGACTGGTTCCGCTATTAAAGAACTGCGAATCAGGCAGGCGGATATGCCGAATATCTTTGTTGAGGCGGTAACGGTCCGCAACGGCAGAATGTACAGCGTTATTAAACAAATAATTGTTCCACCGGAAAAGAAAATATTGAATATTGAGTTGAAAACCGCCAAAAATAAATACAAACCGGGCCAAAAGTGTCCCTTGAAAATCAAAATAAGCGATTCAAACGGCAGGCCGGTAAGCGCTGATGTGGTTTTGACGGTCTACGATAAAGCACTGGATATTATAAACGGCGGAAGCAATATCCCTGAAATAAATTCTTTTTTCTGGAAATGGACCAGAAACTGGTATATTCAATCCCGTACCAGCTTGGATGCGGCTTTTCGCAAAGTCCTCAAAAAACAGGAATTATCGATGCTGCCCTTAGGGATTTTTGGATATTTACCATCCCCGAATGCGGCTTTCGCTGGTATGCGGCGTTGTAAAAGTATGTCAATGGACTCGGTTGAGCTTGCGGGATCCGCGCCCGCAAAACCTGAACAAGCCAGTGTGCTTGTGCGCAGGAATTTTGCCGATTCCGCGTTGTGGAAAGTCGCGCTCAAAACAGATAAAAACGGTATGGCTGAACTGCCGATACCTTTGCCGGATAATTTGACGACCTGGAAAATCCGCGCCTGGGCGATGACGGACAAATGCAGCGTCGGGCAGGGCGAAAGCGAGGTAATAGTGAGCAAGGACTATCTGGTGCGCCTGATTCTGCCGCGTTTTCTGGTCTCCGGCGATACCGCGACGCTTTCGGCGGTCGTTATGAATCTGGGAAAACAATCCGGCAAAGCCGCGGCTTCCATAGAAATTTCCGGCGATGCTCTGCGTTTGCTCAATGCCTCTGAACAGAAAATTCAACTCGGCGCGAACAGCGAAAAACGCCTTGACTGGCAGGTGCGGGCGGTCAAAGCCGGGAAAGCGGCGATTACGGTGAAATCATTTTGCGGAGAAAATTCCGACGCGCTGGAGTTGCAGCTGCCAATCGAAATAAAAGGCATCAGCAAACAAGTCGCATCCAGCGGCTATATCAAAACTGAGCAGAAAAGCGCGTCTGTGATTATTGATATTCCGGCAAAACGCAAGGAAGAAGCAACGAAGCTGACTATCAACTTTTCACCATCAATCGCGGCGGCGACGCTCGATGCTTTACCCTATTTAATCAATAGCAGAGATAAAGATATTTTTTCGACTGTAAACCGTTTTGTTCCGGCTTTGATTGCGCAGAACACCCTGAAAAAATTGGGCATTAATTTAGCTGAAATAGAAAAATCCAAAACTAATTTGAACCCGGCAGAGTTAGGCAATAAGAAAAAACGTGCCGCTCAATGTAATCCTGTGTTCAGTGAAGAACGGCTTGGACAAATAGTCGCCAAAGGATTAAGCACCATCGCCGCTATGCAGAATAGTGACGGCGGCTGGGGCTGGTTCAGTGGTTTTTACGAAAATTCAGGCGTTTACACGACCGTCAGAACGGTGCGCGCTTTGCTGCTTGCTAAGGATAACGGTACAGTTGTAGATAAAAAAATGTTGAGCCGTGGCGTCGCCTGGCTCAAAGCCTGGCAGGAAGGCAGGATTGAAGATATTAAAAAGGAGCATGCGGAAATTAACAATACTGATGCGTTGCTTTTTGCCACCCTGGTTAAGGCGGGTGTGAAATCTGATTTTATGCTGGAAAAACTTTTCACGGAGCGTAGTAAATTAAGTCTCAATGGCTTAACGCTTTTCGCCACTGCGTGTCAGCGTTTGAAAGACGGCGCGAAACTAAAAATGCTGCTCAGGAATATTGAACAGTTTGTGGTGGAGGACAAGGAAAATCAAACCGCGTATTTACGTATTCCCGGCAATTACTGGTGGTGGAACTGGTACGGACGTGATATTGATACGCAGGCGGCGTATTTGAAATTGCTGGCAAAAGTCGATCCGCGCGGCAAACGCGCCGCGTGGCTGGCAAAATATATTTTGATAAACCGCAAACACGCGGTTTATTGGACTTCGGTTGTTGATACCGGCTTGTGTGTTGAGGCGCTTTGCGAATTCATGCTGAACAGCGGTGAAGCCGGGCCGGATATGATAGTCGAAGTTCTTTTTGACGGGAAAGTTCTCAGGAAAGTTGAGGTCAACAAAAAGAATATGTTCAATATTGATAATTCCATAAAGCTTTCCGGCAGGGAATTGACTTCGGGCAGACATAAAGTCGAAATCCGTCGTCAAGGCAAAGGAGCGGTTTACTTCAATACTTACCTGTCGTATTTTACGCTGGAGGATTTCATCAAAGCCGCCGGGCTGGATTTAAAAATCAAACGGCGGTATTTTAAACTTATCCCGACTAAGTCGCAAGCGCGGGCGCGGGGCGGGCGCGGCCAGGCGCTTGAGCCGGGTGTGGAAAAGTATAAACGGGTCGCGATTAGCGATTCCGGAAAAATTTTGAGCGGAGATTTGCTGGAAATCGAATTTACTATTGAATCTAAAAACGATTACGGGTATATTGTCATAAATGACGGCAAGGCGGCGGGCTTTGAGCCGGTGAGCGTTTTGAGTGGCTATACTCGAAACAATCTGGGTGCGTTTGTGGAAATGCGGAATACTTTGATACGCTTTTATGTCCGCCGTTTAGCGCGGGGCAAACATTCTATGTCATATCGCATGCGTGCGGTAATACCAGGGAAATTCACTGCTCTGCCGGCAAGCGCGACGGGAGTTTACGCTCCGGAACTGCGTTGCAATTCGAACGAATTCAGAGTTAATATAAGATAAAGGGACAAATATGAACTTATCAAACTTTGCCGGGATCGCGGTATTAATTGCCGCGGCTGTGTGTTTGAGCGGGTGTGCCGCTAAGAAAACTCCTCCGAAGATTAATCCGAGCGATGTGTTTAAGCAGATGCAGAAGGATTTTAAACGCATGAAAAACCCCCGGTCGTCAATCAAGATGATGCGCAAATATGCTTTGGAAAAACTCCCGGACGCCAGCGATGAAGAACTTGTCTTTCTTATGGGCGAACCGCTGGTACAGCCCAATTACGACGGTTCCATGTATGCTTTCTTCTGGAAAAGAAGTTACGGCAAAGGCATTGAAGTTCTTGCTACGCCGCCGCCGTGCAGGCCGATTGAAGTATTCAGGACCCGCCGGGTTCATTTCCCGTAAATCACGGTGAAAGTTTATATCAGAACTGTCAGTTTTATAAAAAACGCATTAAACGAATTGCGTTCGGGCGGGGCGGCCGCTAAAATACCGGCGCTGTTGATTCTGATTGGAATCATCAACGCGATTCTGCCGCAACTTTTGTTCCCGCGTTTAGTATGGTGGAAGATTTTGCTAAGTGTCGCGCCGCTTATTGTCGGCGGGGCATTTTTATTGCCGCGTAAACAGCTTTTAATCTTGTTCCTGGCTGGCTGCGCGGGACTGGCAAGTTTGAATATCCATCAGAAAATCACTGCCGCCTCTTACGTCTCTTTATTAGGAAACCGCGACCGCGGTGCTGAAATACTGGTTAAAGTAATTGATACTTCGTGTTGCGGCAAGGCCGTTCCATGGCTGCCGAATCCAACTCTGATGGCCGTAAAGATTCTCAAAGTAAAAATAAACGGCGACACCAAGTGGCATGAAACTTACGGCCTGGCCGCCGTGCGCCTGCCCCGTGCCGCTCCCTTGCTGAATTACGGTGATATTATCAGCTTGAGGGGGACCTTCCGGAATTCAGGAAATCATTTTTTATTCCAGGAGAACATTGTTCCCGCCGATGACTCCAGGCCGGTAAAAGTTGAGAGCCCGCGAATACTGGCTAATCCGGGTAGCCGGCATTTCACGAACTATTTGAAATCGCGTAATATTTCGCGGATTTTTTATTGTAAAGAATTTCTGGGCCGGCAGTCCCGGGACGCCGGATTGTACCGGCCGGTTTTAAGCCTGCGCAATTTTCTGCTGCTGAACGCGACTGCAGGGATAAAAAATGAAAAACATCGTGATTTGCTGGCGACTCTTTTGTTTGGCTGCCGGCAGGGATTGGATTACGCGGCGAAGGCCAATTATGTTAAAAGCGGCACAATTCATATTTTTACCGTAAGCGGCCTGCATGTCGGCATCCTGGCTTTTATTTTATTCTGGTTTTTCCGCTGGGTGCCGTTCCGGCGGCGGCATCTGCTGGTGCCGGCCCTGGTCTTTTTGTATGTGCTTTCGACGGGGATGCATCCGCCGGCGCTGCGGGCATGGCTGATGATTACTATCTGGTGTGTATGCCGGGCTTCATTATTATATATTCCGGCCTTGAATATTGTGTTCCTGACCGCGGCGGTATTACTGGTGAAAAATCCTTTTTACCTCAAAGATATGGGGTTTCAATTTTCCTTCACGGTAGTTGGCTTCCTGATTATCTCAAGCCGGAACAGTTGCGAATGGGGGCAGTTATTTCGCGAGTTGCTGGCCTGGATTCCGGCGCGGCGTCTGGGCCGGCTGCGTTACTGGAGCGAAAAATGGCGGCGCAAATTTTTACTGGCTCTATTCGCTTGTGTTATCGCCTGGCTGGCGAGCAGCGGGATTTGTTTATATTATCAGGGGATATATTTCCCTTTTTCGATTGTCGCTAATTTATTACTGATTCCCTTTGTCTTATTATTATTCAATTTGATTTTTCTCAAGGTGTTTTTGAGTGTTTTCAGCTTTTTACTGCCGTTTACGGCATGGCTGGTGGGGGCCGTGGTCGGGATAATTGATTTTATTGCCGGAATATCGCTTGACCTTTTCGAATCAACACCCGCGGCGGCGCCGACGATTTACGGTTTATTGGTATTTTATGCGTTCCTGCTGCTGCTGGTCGTTTCCCGTAAGCGTCCGGGTTTTATCATCGGCTTGCTGGGAGTGGGGGGAATGATTGTTTTCTGGCATATTTCGAATAATTTTATCGCGCCGTCCCTGACAGTGTTGCATGGTGGCGGTAGTCAGGAAACGTCTTTCGTCATCATCGAGCCCGCGATAAAAAGCGCGACAGTTATTAACGTACCATCTTTTGAAGCGGCGCGCTGCATTGCCGCGCGGCTGGGGCAAAGCGGGGTGCGGAAAGTTGATATTTTAATTTTCAGCGGCAGCCGGAAAGCTTTTTGCGACGGCAGCAAAGTTTTGCTGCAGCGTTTAAAGGTGAAGGAACTGGTTCAACTGGAGCCCGGCAGCCGCAGCCGGCTTTTCAAAGACAGCGTTAACGCGGCGCTCGCGCAGGGGGCGGCTTATAAAACCGGTCAAATTTCCCGGTCAAACAGCGAATTATTTGAATATTATTCGGGTAAAATAAAAATTGTCGGCAAAAATCAGGGTTTTAACATTGAATACCGTTCTAATCTCCTGCATATTAAGGCAAGGGTTTTCAATAATAATAATGGAAGCAAGTGTATCGAACTTGTTTTCGGCAGGCGTCCGCCAATCAGGCACAGGCTGCTGAACAGTTCAATCCTGGAAATGAGGGATTATGCCTTTGAAGAATAAGAAAATGAAGATATGTCACGTTATTACCCGGATGATTGTCGGCGGAGCCCAGGAAAATACCCTTTTCACGATAGTCGGACACATTCGAAAGGGACACGAGGTGGTTTTAATAACCGGCCCTTCCCCCGGCCCGGAGGGTGAATTGTTGAAGAACAGTGATTTTCCTGAATTCGAGATCATAGAAGTTCCACATTTAGTGCGGAACTTGAATCCGCTGAAAGATTATTCGGCATATCGGGAATTGAAAAGAATATTCAGTGAGCGGCAGTTCGATGTCGTTCATACGCATAGTTCTAAAGCCGGGATTATCGGACGCGCGGCAGCCTGGAACGTCAAGGTGCCGTTCGTTACGCATACCGTTCACGGACAAGCTTTTCATGCTTACGAAAAAGCGTGGAAAAACTTTTTGTATATAGGCATGGAGCGTTGGGCGGCAAAGCGCTGCCATAAGATTTACGCGGTGGCGCAGGCAATGATTGACCAATGCGTGGCGGCTAAAGTAGCGCCGCGCGAAAAATATAAAGTTGTTTACAGCGGTATGGAGATTGACGATTTTTTAAACTCCAAACCGGAAGCGGAATTACGAAAAAAACTTGGAATTCCGGAACATGTACAAGTCGTTGGCGCGGTGTCGCGTTTATTTCCGCTAAAGGGATACGAATATTTTCTGCCGGTAGCGCAGACAATTGTCAGCGTTTGTCCGGATGTTCATTTTCTGATTGTCGGCGACGGTTCGATGCGGGAATTGATGGACAGGCAAATCGCCAAAGCGGGCATGACTGATCTTGTTCATTTTGCGGGCCTGGTGCCTCCCGGTGAAGTTTACCGCTATATCGCGTTGATGGATTTGTTAATACATTTATCCTTGCGTGAAGGTTTGCCGCGTTGTATTGTTCAGGCTCTGGCGTCCGGTAAGCCGGCTCTTGGATTTCAATTGGACGGTACGCCGGAAGTTGTTATTGACGGAGAAACCGGATATTGTGCCCGGGCTAAAGATATACAAACCACGGCGGCAAGCGCGCTGCACATCCTCAGCAATCCGGAACTGGCGCGGAAAATGGGCGAAAACGGCAGGAAAATGGTTGCGGAAAAATTTGACTGGCATAAAATGGCTGATATTTTAGAGAAAGAATATTTAGAACATTTAAAGTGAGATTGAAATGCTTGAACAAAAATTAAAAAAGCTGTTGGCAATTTTACAGGAAATGGGACGTGTCGCGATTTGTTTTTCAGGCGGAACAGACAGTTCGCTCCTGGCAATGGCGGCCGGTAAGGTGTTAAAACCGGATCAATTTTTGTTGTTTCATGTGTCATCGGAACTGGTACCGCGTGGAGAACGTGGTTTTGTGGATGGATGGACGGCGGAAAATAAGCTGCCTTTAAAAATTATCGAAGTTGATCCGCTGGCGAATGAAGATGTCGCGCGTAATGATATGGAGCGCTGTTACTATTGCAAAAAAGCCATATTGGAAGTAGTTTTCGCGGAAGCTGAAAAAAATGGTTTTAAACATATTGCGGATGGTTTGAACCGTGATGACCTGGATGATTATCGTCCGGGAATCCGGGCCACGGACGAAAGAGGGGTGCGGCATCCCCTGCTTGAAGCGGGTTTGAATAAAGCTGAAATCAGAATTTTAGCGCGAGGCTGGAATATGCCGAACTGGAATACTTTGCCGTCGGCGTGTCTGGCTTCACGTTTGCCCTACGGTTTGAAATTAACTTCAGAACGTCTGCAGATGGTGGACAAAGCGGAAGAATTTTTGCGTCAGCTGGGTTATCCGGGCTGCCGGGTGCGTTGTTTAACGGATGTGGCTAAAATTGAATTGTTTTTGCCTGATTTAGTCTCCGCGGCGGAAAACGCTGAATTAATAGTCGAAAAATTACTTGAAATCGGTTTCCGTAAAATTTTGCTTGATTTGCAGGGCTACGTGCAGGGCGGCGGACAAAACCCGAGCTGATTAATTACGACTTTTTTAATCTTAACACCTAACACTTAACACTTAATACAACGAGAGAGTGTGGATTATGAATTTTTTAAGTAGAAATTATTTAATAAAGACAGACGCCGGGTTGGAAATTTACGACGCGATAAAAGATTTGCCGATCATCGATCCTCACAACCACGCGAATGTTGAAGAAATAGCGGCGAACAACAATTATCCCGATTTGTGGCAATTATTTGCCGCGACTGACCATTACGTCTGGGAAGTTCTGCGTAAACTCGGCGTGCCGGAGGAATACCTCACCGGAAAGCGGACCCCGAAAGAAAAATGGTTGAAATCAGCTTCCGTTTTTCCGCGGCTGGTCGGCAATCCGGTTTACGAATGGGTTCATTTGGATTTAAAACGTTATCTAGGCATCGCTGCTTTGATTGGCCCGGAAACCGGCGAAGAAATTTGGGAACAGGCTAATGCGGTTTTGGCGCAGGAAAACAAACGTCCTCAGCAGTTACTCGCCGATATTGGTGTTGAGGCAATGTGTTCGACTGACGATTCGATTGATTCGCTGGAAAATCACCGTATCGTGGAAGCGGCTGTCGGGCGCAGAATTATCCGCCCGACCTGGCGTCCAGACAAAGCAATGAAAATCGCGGCTTCCAACTGGCGTGAATATATGGATAAGGTCGCGGAACGTTTTGGAATGAAATTGGATTCTGTGCATGATTTGATAAAAGCCCTGAAGCTTTCGCATGATTATTTCGCCGGGCACGGCTGCGTGGCGAGTGACCATGGCGTGGAAATACCGCTCAGCGGGGACGCGAAGCCGGCTGCCGCTGACGCCGCGTTTCGCAAGGCTATGGATGGTAAAAAAGTAACGAAAACGGAAGCGGCGGAGTTTATGAGTTATATTTTCGGCAAAGCGGCCGAGATGGATGCAGAAAAAGACTGGGTATTTCAAATTCACATGGGCGCGGTCCGCGATGTCCGCGATTATCTGTTCGCGGAGTTGGGGCCGGACAGCGGCGGCGATGTTTCCAATCATTACCAGAATCACCTAACTCCTCTGGCAGGTTTTTTAAACCGTTTTGACGACAAGTTGAAAGTCGTATTATATTGCCTTGACCCGACGCATCAGCCAATGCTGGCGACTTTATCCCGCGCCTTCGGCGAAAAAGTTCGTTTAGGTTCCGCGTGGTGGTTGTGTGATAATCCTGTCGGCATGCGCCGTCAACTGGAATACATTGGTTCCGTTGATGTCTTAGCCAATTTCGCGGGCATGGTGTCGGATTCACGAAAACTTTTATCCTACGGTTCACGTTTCGAAATGTTCCGTCGTGTACTGGCGGACGTTTTTGGCGAAATGGCCGAAATGGAACAGGCGCCGATTGAGTTATTGATAGAATTAGCAATCGAAATGTCATACGCGGGGCCAAAGAAATTCTTCAAGCTTTAATTAAGAGGAGACTTTGGCAATTAGCTCAAGGGATTCGTAATTTTTCTATAAGTTCAGTGGTTGAAAAGCCTTGAACGAAGGGAAGGAAGCGAATATCAGTGTTGACGCTTTGCAGTGCTTCGCGTTCTTGAGGGTTGATGGTTTCCAGGGTGTAATCACCGCCTTTGACGTAAATGTCGGGACGTAATTCGATGAACATATCAGCGCAGCGTTGTGAGTTGAACATTACTGCCGAATCGACCGATTCCAGGGCGCAAAGCATGTAGGCGCGATCATATTCGTTGATAACCGGACGGCCTGGCCCTTTTAACTCCCGGATCGAACTGTCCGAATTAATCAGTACCAGTAAAGCGTCTCCCAGGGCGCGGGCCCGCAGCAAATATTCAGCGTGCCCCCGGTGTAAAATATCAAAACAACCATTTGTAATAACTAATTTAAGCTTTTTCGCTTTTAATTCGGACCGCCAGGCTTTAGCCACGGACAAATCCATTATCAGTTTTTCGGGATTGCGGTTAATGCCGGTAATGTTCATGAACTTATTACTCTTCGTTATTATCATTTAAAGGACGAACGGCTACACCGGCTTCACGCAGTAAATCGAAAGCCTGGTTGGCGATGGCGTATTCCTGATGGTAAACGACTTCTTTTATGCCGGAATTGATAATCATTTTGGAACAGAGCAGGCAGGGGCTGAAAGTCGTATAAAGCGTTGCGTCTTTGACCGTAATACCGTGATAAGCCGCCTGGACGATCGCGTTTTCTTCGGCGTGGCTGCAAACGCAGGAAGTTAAATCATGACCGGACGGCGCATCCGAATTACAACGTGGACAACCGCCGTCAAAACAATTCCTTATCCCGCGCGGCGTACCATTATAGCCGGTCGAAATAACCCGGCGGTCTTTGACGATTACCGCCGCTACCTGACGGCGTGAACAATTACCGCGAGCCGCGACGACTTGTGCGATATCCATGAAATAATGATCCCAATCAGGACGCTTAAATGCCGGATTCATAGGTGTTTCCCTGCTGATATTTGGTTACTGTTCTGATGCCTGCTTATACATAAAAATACCGCAGATAAAGAATTTTTCAAGCTAAGCGTTCATTTTACTTTTCTTTGAGCGAACATGAATAACCGGCATCCGCGACAGCTTTTTCAATTGCCGGGTAAAGTAAATCGGGGGTTTCAGCGTTAATCCTTGCGATACCGGAACTTGGATTGAGCTCCACGCCTGAAACCCCGTCAATGCTTTTAATGGCATTGCTTACTGTTTCAGCGCAATGCCCGCAAGTCATTCCATCTACCTTGACTTCCAGATTAGCGGATATATTTTTGACTTTGCCGCCGGAACTTTGAGTGTAACGCTTCAATATAGAGAAAGCGATCAGGGCTAAAAGAATTATACCGCCGGCTTTTTGAAGCGGACTTATGTGCATTTTTCCACCGGCACGGATAATCTCCACCAGCGGCAGGCGGATATCAAATAAATTTAACAGTATCCCGGCAATTACCGCCCCGAGCGCCACAGTGACAACATAAATAATAATTGCTTTTTTGCCCAGTACTTTAGACATTATTGTGATTGTCGTGAGGTTGGTGGCCGGGCCGGCAATTAGAAAAACCAAAGCGGCCCCCGGACTGATTCCTTTGACCATCAACGAAGCGGCAATTGGTATTGATGCCGTGGAACACACATACAAAGGTATTCCGAAAAGCAGCATCGCGGGCATAGCCAGCCAATCCGACTGAAGATATTTTGCACCGAAATCCGCCGGGACAAATAAGTGAATAAGTGCCGACAGGGCTAAACCCATGAGTAAGGCCGAAGCTATACTGCCCAGCAATTTAATAAAACCATAGTGAAAAACCGCAATGACAACACGCCAGCCGCGCGGACGCGGTTTGGCGCCGGTTTCCGGCGCCGGGCTTGGAACCCCGGCTTCTGCTTCGGCTTTTGGAGTGCCGAAAAGCTCCATCAGGAAGCCGCCGATAATTCCGGTGATGAATGCTGTTAGCGGACGGAACAGGGCAAAAAACCAACCCAGCATTGCGTAGGTGGCGAAAAAACTGTCCAGGCCGGTTTGGGGTGTGGAAATCAAAAATGACCCTGCCGCGCCGCGTCCGGCACCTTGTTTTTTGAGTGAAACCGTTATCGGAATCACTCCGCAGGAACATAAAGGCAGCGGAACGCCGAATAATGCCGCTTTAAAAATTGATTTTAGGCCGGGTTTGCCCATGTGTTTGTAGATATATGCCGGTGAAAAAAATACCGACAGCACGCCGGCCGCGAAAAATCCGAAAAGCAGCCATGGCGCCATCATGCAGCTTACCATCCAGAACGCGGCAAAAAAATCCGTGATATAATTAAGCATTTTCAGCTCCTGAGTAATTTTATCTATAACTAGTACACTGTAAAATTTACAACTTCGTATTTTTTCACAAATTAATGTAGCACAACCGTCTCGGTTGTGAATATACTCAAGCGCGACGGTTGACTTTCGCTGTGCTCAGTCTCAGCCTTCGCAAAGT
>CAZEXM010000049.1:0-16962 GCA_964515915.1 uncultured Victivallaceae bacterium | reverse complement strand
ACTCTATCGCAGCTTGATATGGGTTTTGACCCAAAAGTCGACTGACCGATTACGAAATTTCCACCCGGCCAATGTATACTTGTGCTTATCGTTTATACGCAAAACTAATTGGAGACGAAAAAAATGTCTTTGCAAGCAACAAGCGGTCAGAAAATTTTATTTATCGGCGACAGTATTACAGATGCCGGCAGAAGAGCGGCGGAACGTCCGTATGGAAATGGATTTGTTAAAATTTTCCGGGATATGCTTATTTCGCGCGAACCCTGCAAGCAGATCGAAATCATCAACAAGGGTATTGGCGGCAATACAGTCTGGCAGATGCGTGATCGCTGGACTGATGACATGTTGTTTTTTAAGCCGGATTATCTGGTTATTCTTATTGGTATCAATGACTTGCACCAACCGTTGATGGGTAATGCGGAAAAAGATGAAAATTTACAGAAGCACAAAGATGCTTATGATGAAATTCTTGCCGGAACAACAGAAGAATTGCCGGACTGCAAGATTTTATTGCTTGAACCGTTTTTCATGAGTCGTGATACCGCGGCAAAATCTTTCCGTACCGAAGCACTCGAACTGCTTCAGGATTACATCGCGGTAACTCGCCAAATGAGCGAAAAATATAATACGGATCTACTCAAAACACAGGAACTGTTTCAAAATATTTTGAAGTATTATGAAACTGATACTATTTGCCCGGAACCTGTTCACCCCAACGCGACCGGACACCTGGCGATAGCTGAAGCGATTTATAGAGCTTTAAGCGAATAAGTTTTGAGTCATAAATACTTATAACAAGATAGGCTTGACTGCTTAGTATTTTTTGATTACAATTCGCCCGTTGGGCAATTGCAACAGAGATTCGGCATTAATTTTCACGCCCGCCGTTTTGGCGCGGGCGATGAATTCTTCAGCCTTGTCACGAGGCGCGCTTCGGGCTCCGTCAGGTGCTTTCTCAAAATAAAGCACGCCCGGTTTTTCAAAAATCAAAGGACGCAGATGGTCTATTCCCAGCAATTCCAGACGAAAAGATTCCAGCCACAAATTTTCGGCTTCACCGTATGGAAGGCGCATTATGTCAAAATAATTACCGGTCAGGCAACCGGGAAGCTTGTCCAAAGTTGCCACTGATGATGATCCCGGTGTTTTGCGTACTGAAAACTCATTATCAGCTATATTTAAAACTTCTACGAATTTAGAATAATTCTGCTCTATCTGAGCCCGGCGCTTAGGCCAGGCTTTTTGCGCCTGAGCGGCCTTTCCGGCTAAACCCGCCTGCCAGAACTCCCGGGCTTTCCCTGAAGTCAGTTCGTTCCTGACTTTCAGCAAAAAACTCTCCGCCTCAGAATCGCTCAAGCCGCGGTATAACTCCAAAAATATCCGGGCGTGTTCAGCTATCTGCCGCACGGATAATTTTCCCGGCCGGCTGACGCCGTAAACATCCACCAAAGCGAAACTTTCAGTCGGCGGCGAATACAGAATGTTGCCGATATGGAAATCAGGATGATAAAAACCTGAAGCAAAAAATACTTGCAGAAATTCAGCAAAAGCAGCCAGGAATTTTTTACTCGAAGTATTACCGTAAACAATTTCACTGTGCCAGTATTCATGGACGGAACAGGAATCATCCACCGCCTCGGTCAAAAGCATATTTGACGAGCCGTATTTTGCCCAGCCCAAATGTTTTACCACCGGCACCCCGGCGGCTTCAAGGGCGCGGCCCGCGGCAAATTCCCTGGCGGCTTTAGGGAAAAACAGATTGCGCAGTCTGCGCCGGAAACCAATAGGCTGTTCAACTTTTACGTAGAAAAGGTTTTCGACTTTGAAAACCGTACGAACCGGGCTTCGTTTGACGGAAAAATCGCGCGCAAAATCTTCCCAATGCTCGAACCAGCCGTGCAGCAGGGCGCTGTCTTCAATAAGCCATTTCCAATTGTTTATTTTTATTTTCTGCATGACGCAGCTCCGTAAAACATTTTTTTAACACAGGCAATATCCGCCTTATTTTCCGTCGTCAACCACTGCGACTAAAAACTGAGTGCCGCCAAATTTTTTAATCTGTGAAATTAACGCCGGATGATTCATGAATTTTCCGGCAGCGCCGGAATCTGCTGGAATTTCCCAGATAAGATAAGAGCCATTCGCCCATTCGACAAATCTTTCGTCCGCCATCATTTGTTCAAAACATTCTATCGAAACCGGATAAGGAGGATCTGAAAAAATAATATCCGGCTCCGGCATTTTAAGCCGGTATGCGCCTCCCAGCGCGTCAGTTGGTATTACTGTCATCTCAGAACTGACACCGGCTCTGCTTGTTTTTTCGATGTTTTCCTCTATTGTTTTACAATGAGCCCGCGAATTTTCAACAAAAACGACTTTCGCGGCACCGCGGCTGGCGGCTTCCAAGCCCAGAGAGCCGCAGCCGGCAAACAAATCGACAACATTCGCTCCCGCAAAATCCCCCAGGCTGTCAAACAAAGCTTTACGCGCCCGCACCGAAGTCGGGCGCACCGCTAAACCTGACGGCACGGTTAATTCTATACCTTTTGCTGTTCCTGAAATTATATTCATGTTTTTTATTTTTATCCCGAAGGGATTTAACCACCCTGAAAAGAATTGAACTATTTGGATTTTTGTCTGTATTCTGTTTTTCCTTCATCCTGGATATTCAACTCTTTTGTTTATTCCCACTCAATGGTTCCCGGGGGTTTGGAGGTAATATCATAAACTACGCGGTTGACTCCGCGCACTTCGTTGATGATGCGGCTTGAAATGCTTTCGAGCACTTCGTAAGGGAGCTTCACCCAGTCCGCGGTCATGCCGTCGGAGCTTTCCACCGCGCGCAAGGCAATGACATTGTCGTAAGTGCGTTCATCGCCCATAACGCCAACGGTTT
Source organism: uncultured Victivallaceae bacterium (assembly GCA_964515915.1). Lineage (GTDB taxonomy): Bacteria > Verrucomicrobiota > Lentisphaeria > Victivallales > Victivallaceae > JAHOYW01. The sequence continues at coordinate 14,066 of CAZEXM010000049.1, read as the reverse complement.
TGACCGGGAGAAAGACGCCGAATGTCTGCCAGATGTCATAGTAAAGACCGGCTTTTTTGATTTCATCAACGATAATCTCGTCGGCATCACGCAGAATGTCGAGGCTTTCAGTCGTCACCGCGCCGATGTGGCGGACGGCTAAGCCCGGGCCGGGGAAAGGTTGACGCATTACCACGTCTTTAGGCAAACCGAGTTGACGGCCGACTTCGCGCACTTCGTCCTTGAACAGGCGGGCAAGCGGTTCCAGCAGCTTGAATTTCATATCTTCCGGCAAACCGCCGACATTATGATGGCTCTTGATCATTGCCGCGGGATTGCCGTCAATCGGAACGCTTTCGATAACGTCCGGATAAGTCGTTCCCTGCGCCAGGAAGACGGCGTTTTCAATGTCGTTTGCGGCTTTGTCAAAGACTTCAACAAATTCATGTCCAATGATTTTTCGTTTGGTTTCGGGGTCGGAAACGCCGGCAAGCTTATCCATAAACTGCCCGGCGGCATCAATATAGACCAGCTTCATATCGAAATTGTCGCCGAAAAGCTTAATCACCCGGTCAGCTTCATTTTTACGGAGCAGGCCGTTGTTGACAAAAATATTAGTCAACTGTTTGTCGATGGCTTTACAGATCAAGGCCGACGCGACCGAAGAATCAACGCCGCCGCTTAAACCCAGGATAACGCGTTTATCGCCGACTGTTTCGCGAATTTCTTTGACCGAACGCTCAATAAACGACGCGATTGTCCAATTGCCGACGCAATTGCAAATGTTGTGGCAGAAGTTTCTGACAATCTGCCGGCCCTGCGGAGTATGTACGACTTCGGGATGGAACTGGATACCGTAGATTTTACGATTATTGATTTGAACCGCGCAGTATTCGGTGTTGGCGGTGCTTGCCAATACTTTGAAATCGCCGGATGGAGTTTTGCTGACTTTGTCCCCGTGCGACATCCAAACCTGAATTTCGCCTTCAATACCCGCAAATAAATCACTGCTGTCTTCGATCTTCATCATGGCTTTGCCGTATTCGCGGGCTTTGCCGGGAATTACTTCGCCGCCCAGGGTGTGGATCAAAATTTGCAAACCGTAACAAATTCCCAGAATCGGAATACCCAGATTAAAAATTTCGGGATCACATTTCGGAGCATTTTCCTGATAAACACTGTTGGGCCCGCCGCTGAGAATAATTCCCTGAGGATTTTCCGCCTTGATAGCGGCGGCGGAAGCATGAAATGGCAGTATTTTACTGTAGACACTGCATTCGCGGATACGTCTGGCGATTAACTGGCTGTACTGTGATCCAAAGTCCAATACTATAATTGTTTCAGTTTGTTCAGGCATGTTTGTGATTTCCATATTATTTTTATTGTATTTTACATCATTTATAATAGTTTAAAATAACGATTTTTAAATAGCGGATTAGTAATTTTTACGAACATAAGGCCGGAAATGGACAATACTTATGAATAATGACACCCTTTTTTGCTGTAAACTGAAAGATGAATCTGTAAATCAGGATTTGACAACGGAATTTTTAAGCGCGTTGGATTATGATTTCAGTTCCTGGGAAGACCTGGAAAACCACCACGCTTTTCATACGCTTTATTTTGCGGATGAAGCCGCCGCCGCCGCGGCAAAGACTAAAATAGAAACTTTGCTGTCCGAATGGCGGGAATTTGATATCCACATTGAGAACATTGAATTATTTTCCATCAAACGGGAAGACTGGTCAGAGGTCTGGAAAAAATATTTCCACATTCTGCATATTTCCGACCGTCTCGTTATCAAGCCAAGCTGGCTGGAGTACGCCCCGAGACCGGAACAAAAGATTGTTGAAATCGACCCGGGCATGAGTTTTGGAACGGGTCAACACGCGACAACGGCCTATTGCCTCAAAATGATTGACAAATTAATTGACGTCGAAAACATTGAAACTTTTCTCGACGCGGGTTGTGGTTCGGGAATTTTGTCAATCGCCGCCGCCAAACTTGGCAGCGCGGGAATTGACGCGTTTGACATTGACCCTGATTCTATCATGATCGCTGCTGAAAACATCGAAATCAACGGAATCGCTCCGGGAAAAATATCCCTGCACATCGCGGATCTCGCCGAATTTAAAGCTCCCCGCCAAACTTATGATTTAGTTGCCGCCAATATCCTGGCGCACATTTTGCGCGCCAACCGGGACAAAATTATATCCTTCGTAAAACCCGGCGGAAAACTGATTCTGGCGGGTATTTTGAGCAGTGATTTCGAGAACACCGCGCAATATTTTTGCCTGGCGGGTTTAGAACAAATCGACAGTTTCAGCGAAAAAGAATGGACAAGTGCGTTGTTTACAAAAAAATAGTGAAGCGAAGCCCTGGAAAACAGCTGGCACATTATTACTTTTTTTGTTTTTTCTTTTAAAACCTGATTGAATAGTTTGTGAAAAGTATTTATTGTTTTCTGACAGCTTTAATCTTAAGAAATACACGGGGATTATAAATGTTTTACTGGCTATCTGATCTTAGGGAACACTGGAGTGTTTTACGGCTTTTTGAATACGTTACTTTTCGCGCGGGCGGCGCGGCGTTTACGGCGATGTGTTTGACCATGTTTCTGAGTCCCTTGACCATTCGCTTGTTGAAAAAATTTAACGCGGCCGCGCCTTGTCGCTTTCAGGGGCTGATGGATGAAAAATATATTGACCGGGCAAAAGATAAAACCCCGAGTATGGGCGGTTTATTAATTATTGCCTCGGTAGCAGTGTCATCATTGCTGTGGAATCGACTTGATAATAAAATTCCATTGATTTTGCTTGCCGCGATGTTGTTGTTTGCCGCGCTTGGTTTTGTGGATGATTTTGCTAAAGCCGCTTACGGCAAGCGCGACGGCATTCCCGGCAAAATCAAATTACTTTTTCAATTTGTTATTGCCGGCGGCGCGATTTTGCTGTTAAATTATGTGCCGGAAACAAAAAAATTATTGCAGGAATTTTTCGTGCCGTTTTTCAAAAACTCATTATTTACTTCGCCCTGGGCGATGTTGTTTAGTACGATTGTGGTGGTCGGCGCGTCCAACGCGGTTAATTTAACGGACGGCAAAGACGGTTTGGCAACCGGATGCTCAATTATATGCGCTTTTGTTTTCGCGGTTTTCGCTTACTTTTCAGGTCATATAAAATTCGCGGAATACTTGCATCTGCCCTTTATGCCGGGCATTAGTGAGGCGGTGGTTTTCGCTTCGGCTTTGTCCGGCGCCTGTCTCGGTTTTTTGTGGTATAATTGTTATCCGGCGTCAATGTTTATGGGTGATACCGGCAGTTTAGCGCTGGGCGGGGCTATCGGCTTGATCGCGGTTCTGGTGCGGCAGGAATTACTCCTGGCTGTAGTCGGTGGAGTATTTGTCCTGGAAGCCGTGTCGGTAATTATCCAGGTAACAAGCTTCAAGCTTACGGGTAAGCGGGTGTTTTTATGCACCCCGATTCATCACCACTTCGAACAAAAAGGCTGGACGGAAACGCAGATTGTTGTGCGTTTCTGGATTCTGGCGAGTATCTTTGCGCTGCTGGCACTGGGCACTTTAAAGTTGCGCTAGGAAAAATCTGGTCCGTGATCCAACGCCAAACAAGTTTAGATTATATATTTGTTTTTTTACCAATGCTCAATTTCATAGACAAGTTAAAGTCTATCCGGATTACGAAGCCGACGTTCGGAAACGTCCCGGTGCGATGTATTTTCTTAGCAAACAGGAGGGCATAGTATTGCGAATATCATTAGAAAAATTCCTAGCCTATCTGGCGTTGGAACGAGCTTTGAGCCGTAATACTATTTCCGCTTACCGTTCTGACCTGGAAAATTTTATTTCCTGCTTGGAAAATAACGACATAAGTTCATTTGAAAATATCCGCCGGATTTATATTCACGATTACCTCTCCGAACTGAAAGATTCCGGTCTGGAAACGGCGACTCTGGCGCGACGTTTAGTCGCGATTAAAATGTTTTTCCGCTTCATGTTTCAGGAAAAAATAATTTCCAAAGACATAACCAACGTAATGGATTCTCCCAAATTATGGCAGCTTCTGCCGGATTTTTTAAGCTCAGCGGAAGTGGACGCCTTGATGAATGCCTTTCCGCGGACTATGAAAAAACCTCTCATTTTCCGCAACCGGACAATTCTGGAAATCATGTACGCCTGCGGCTTGCGGGTTTCGGAAACGGCATCATTAAAACTTGGTTCAGTCAAATTTGATGATGAAACCATTCGCGTCAGAGGTAAAGGCAACAAAGAACGCCTGGTGCCGATTGGCAAAACAGCTTTACGGGTGCTTGACCGTTATTTGACCGATATTCGGCCCCGATTAGTTAAAAATCCCATGGAAGCGACCTTGTTTTTGTCCACAAACGGCAAAAAATTAAATCGCGAATGGATTTGGAACATAGTCAAGGAAGCGGCAAAAATCGCCGGCATTAACAAAAATATCCACCCGCATACCCTGCGCCATTCTTTCGCGAGCCATTTGCTGGAAAACGGCGCCGACCTGCGCGTGATTCAGGAAATGCTCGGACACGCCGATATCAGCACGACTCAAATCTATACCCACGTCAATCAAAAACAACTTCTGGATACTCATCGAAAATTTCATCCCCGTGGTTAATAACCGACACTTTATAAGCTCAAATAACGGTTGTTTTTGCAGAATGACGGAAAAAGTATCGAGTGACGGAACCGACGTTCGGGACGCGGGTTGCCCGTCTCCAAGGGGCGAAACTTAAGTGACGAAGTCGCGCAATTGAATAATTCCGACTCGAAAAGCGATATTCTCCCAAAATGAGCAAAGCGAATTTTTTGAGAATGTTGAGCGTTCGAGTATTGACCTGACGACTTTTGTCGGTCTCGTCTCGAGTTAAGGGCACTTAAAAAATGGCTGAATTAATGTATTTATTCTTTGACTGCCGGCATTTTGCCTATATATTTATTTTGTGGTACTCTATAACATAATGAATACTTCAAGGAGTTTGCTATGACGCAGAACACAGAACAAGCACAAATTCTAATTTGTGATGATGATGATATTTTTTTAGAGTTTTGCACGAGGATTATCAAAAAAATGGGCTTTTCCGTTTTGACTGCGGTCAATGGAGACGAGGCCATAGATTTACTCGCGGCGAATCCGGCGATTAAACTGGCTCTGATCGATTTACTGATGCCTGTCCGCTCAGGATGGGAAGTCATCAAATACGTGAAGAAACAGAAACAATTAAAGCACGTCCGGCTTATCGCGATTACCGGTCTTACGCCTTCTCCTCAGGATTTGCTTGAAGTCAAAAAGAATTGTCAGGCAGTCATTCATAAAGGGGCTGATTTTAATGTTGAAGAACTCAGCCGGACAATTGCGGAATTAACCCGGAACATCAATTGATTATGAATAATTTAGAACCCGGCAACAGCTGCTTTGTCATGATTGATATGCAGGAAAAACTCCTGAAAGCAATGTCAAATGCCGCGAAATGTATTGAAAGTCAGGCGCTTTTGTTAAAAGTCGCGGCCATACTCGGAATAGACTCCATTGTGACCGAACAATACCCTGCGGGCCTGGGCAATACTATAGATGAATTGAAATGCCTGCTGGCGGAAAATACGCCGATTATTGCGAAAACATTTTTTTCCTGCTTTAAAGAAAGCAGGTTCAGGTCGGTGCTCAAATCAAAATCCCGTAAGACTTTAATAGTCAGCGGTATTGAAGCGCATGTCTGCGTTCAGCAAACGGTTCTTGATCTTCTGGCGGACGGCTATGAAGTAATTATTCCCGCCGACGCGCTGAGTTCCCGTACTAATGATAATTACCGGCTCGCACTGGAATCAATGCGTCAGGCCGGAGCGTTTGTCAGTTCTTCCGAAGCGCTTATTTTTGCGCTTCTGCGTGATGCCGGGCATCCCGATTTTCGTGAAATTTCCAAACTTATAAAATAATACCCGAAATATGACTGAAAGCAAGAAAAAAATCTGGATATTTGCCGGTGAAGCCTCCGGGGACACCTATGGGGCTCAACTGGCCGAAAGCATCCGCGAACTCGAACATCAAGCCGGAAATGAAATCGAAATCGCCGGTATGGGCGCGAACAAAATGAAGGCTGCCGGCGTCGATATCATGGTCGATTCCAGCGAACTCGGCGTCATAGGTATCGTCGAAGTATTAAAAATCATCTTTGTCATTGTTAAAATCTTTTATTTCCTGAAAAAGAAAGCAATCCGGGAGCGTCCCGACGCGGTCATTTTAATTGACTATCCGGGCTTCAATTTACGTTTTGCCAAAGCAATGCATAAGCAGGGTATTCCGGTAATCTGGTACGTCAGCCCGCACATTTGGACCTGGGGTAAAAAACGTATTTATAAACTGGATGAATATTGCGAAAAAATGCTGGTTATCTTTCCTTTCGAGACGGAAGTTTATGCAAAAGTCGATCTTGACACCGAGTTTGTCGGGCATCCATTGGTGGATATCATGAAGGAAAGACACGATCCGTCAATAGTCCGTGACCCGAATACTCTTGTCTTATTGCCGGGTAGCCGCTCAACGGAAATAAAGCGTTTATTATTGCCAATGCTTGAAACCGCTGTAGAAATGAAAAAACGTCATCCGGCTTTGAAATTTGTCATTTCGGCTCCGCGCGAAAAAGTGCTCAGGCATTGTGAAAAAATTTACAACAAATTCAAACGTTCCAATCGCGATGCTCCGGAAATGGAATTAACTTGCGGCAAAACCAGTTACTGGCAGCAGAAAGCGGGTACCGGTTTGGCCGCGTCCGGCACGGTTACGGTAGAATGCGCGATTGCCGGATTGCCATTAGTCGTTGCCTACAAGATGCATTTTCTTTCGATATTGTACGCCATGGTCGCGGTTGATTTGTATCGGGGATTTTTCACCATGGTCAATATCATTTGCAACAAGAAGGTTTTTGAGGAATTTTTGCAATGGCATGTCAACGTCCGGGAATTATCAGATGCTTTGGAACGCGTTCTGCCCCACGGCATACACCGCAAAGAGGTTGAAGCCGACATGCGTGAAATGGTTGAATCTCTTTCTGGTAAACGAATTACAGCTTTGGATCAAGCCGCGCGGGCCTGTGTGAATTTTCTGCACAAATAATCCTGAAAATTTTTAACGGAATAAAAACATGAAAGCTTTATCAGTTTTTTGTATATTATTATTGATTCAGTCGATATCTTCGGCAAAATTAATAATTGCTGACACTATCGGGCACGAAGAAATAGTGCGCAAGCTTGCTTTCGGTTTGACTCCCGCGCGTAATATTGAAGTAAAAACAGCAAAACTTTCCGACGCTTTGCGGGAGTTGCGGCAAGGCAAAATTAATTTGGTTCTCAGCCACTACAAGCTTAACAGTAAACAAAGAAAGCAGTTCAAAGTGAATTGTTACCGCTATGCTTTAGAGCCGCTTGTTTTTGTGGTCAGTTCCACCAATAAAATAAGCAATTTAAGTAAATCTCAACTGCGGAAAGTGCTGCAGGGCGATATCACAACATGGCGGCCCCTGGGCGGAGAAGCTTACACTGTCCATCTTGCCATAGTTAAAGACGGCCAGCCGGGAATCAGGACTCTGCATAAAGAGTTTTTGAAAAAGTCCGCTATCAAGGCAAAATATTTCAAAGCGTCAACAGCTAAAGGTATAAGCGTGCTGGCATCCATAAGGAAAGAATTTTTAGGGGTTTGCGGTTTTATCAGCCTGCCTTTGGCCGCGAAATTTTTGTCCGTGGACGGTGTCGCGCCGACAACGGCAAACATTCGTTCCGGAAAATATCAGCCGGTAATGGAGTATTGGATATGGATATCGGCGCGGGACACGCACAAAAAAACCCTTGCGCATCAAGCGAGCCTTGAGTTTGTAAAATTACTTCGTAATAAAAAAACCACTAAATTTATAGAGGATTGCGGTTTTTTGCCCAATGCGGAATAAGTAGCATAGTACACTATACAACTTAAATGTTCGCATTGTAATAAAAAATGTAGCTCACTTTGCGAAGGCTGAGACTGAGCACAGCGAAAGTCAACCGTCTCGCTTGAGTATCTTCACAACCGGGACGGTTGTGCTACATTAATTTGTGAAAAAATACGAAGTTGTAAATTTTACAAGAGTCTTAGAATAAGTAGCAGAATAAGGAATAAAATTATGCGGGACATCAGAAATTTAGCTTTTGACAAGATCACTGTGGCGCCGTCAATTTTAGCGGCGGATTTCGGCAATCTCAACGCGGAAATAAAACGGGTGACGGATGCCGGTGCGGATTTGCTGCATCTGGACATTATGGACGGGCATTTTGTACCGAATTTGACCATGGGGCCGCCCTTGATAAAGTCAATTCGTCAAGCCGGTGATTTAATTTTTGATACGCATTTAATGATCAGTGAACCCTTAAAATATTCTCCGCTTTTTATTGCAAGCGGCGCGGATCATATAACTTTTCATATTGAAGCGGACAATGCTCCGGCGGAAGTGATTAAAGTGATTAAAGCCGCCGGCGCGACAGCAGGGCTTTCGGTCAAACCGGGAACGCCGGTCGAAACGCTTTATCCTTATCTGGACAATATAGAAATGGTCTTGATAATGACCGTTGAACCGGGTTTCGGCGGTCAAAGTTTCATGCCCGGCATGATGTCTAAAATCACCGCGCTGCGCGAAGAAATCCGGCGCCGCAATCTGCGGATACACATTGAGGTGGATGGCGGAGTTGCCGCTTCGACCATTGAAACCGTAGCCAGGGCCGGCGGCAATATGATCGTCGCCGGAACCAGCGTATTTCGTCATCCGCGGGGCGCAGAGCAAGGGGTGGCGGAACTCCACGCGGCGTCAAAATATTTATAAAAACCAGGATTAACCGCTGTAGCGTGCCGGTTTTGAAAAATTGTTTTCCCAGTGCCGGATTTCGCGTATTCCAAAGCGTGAAAGGATAATCTCAATCAGGTCAAAACGATAGATAAGATTTGGATTATCGATCTGATACAAATAGTTTTGGGCGGCATGGTAAATGCGTTTTTTCTGTTTGGAACTCAGGCCTTCCGCCGGACGTGAACGGGTCGTGGCGCGGCGGGTTTTGATCTCGACAAATACCAGGTTTTCCCCGTCCCGCGCCACCAAATCAATCTCGCCGGCTTTGACTTTGTAATTCCGGCAGAGAATAGAATAATTTTTGCCGCGCAAAAGCTTTGCCGCAAGTTTTTCTCCTCGAGCTCCAAGTCTAAGGTGTTTGGCCCTGGCGGCAGGATAAGTCATAAGTTTTACTCTTCCGCTTCGCCGTTGAACATAAAGTGGATAAAAACCAGCAGCACAAGGCTTATCAGCACGATCCATAACGCGGGATTGCTTATATCAAGAAAAGCATCGGCCTGCTGTGGTTCATCCAAAGGCTCGGACCAGGTATAAATCGAAGAAGAAAGCCGGCTGGATATAATATCGACAAAAGATATCGCTAAAAGCATTCCAACCACACTCCATATTGCATAAAGCCGTCCCGCTCCCAAAGCCGCGATCGCGGTAATCGGCACCCGGCAGCAAAATGCCAGGCCAACCCCGGAAATCGTTCCGCCAATCAATGACGCCCAAAAATATCCGGGACGCACCTGAAGCGTGAGTATCTCCAAATGCTGCAGAAAGTAAACCAGCGCAACCCCGCTGCCTAATGAAAATAAAAGAATTTTAAGTAAACGTCCGTCTTTAAGCAAAAACATATTCAAACAGGTTTTGCGCCACGCCAAATCAGATTTCACCAGCAAAAAGCCGCAGAACATACCTATCAAAATAGCCGCGGCCAAGCGATAATTATCAGTTAACATTATCTATTCTCCCCCAGATTCGCCGCGCTGTTCAAGTAAAATAGCAAGCCCGCTGGCAACCGCGAAACACGATACCAAAAATATCCACGCTCCGCCTGAAAGCTGCAAAGCCCCGGACCACTGCCCCAGAAATGAATCACCGGCAAGCTGTAAACCAAGCATAACCAGGAAACCTCCGCCTAATCCGTAAAGAACCGTTTTCAGGCTTTTGGAGACAATACTGGACTTTTCATCCTGAAAAAAACGTATTTTCCAGTTGCCGCTCATCAAGGACGCCGCCAGGGCGCCAATAAAAATTCCGCCCAGAAATCCAGTTTGCCAATCCAGAGGCGGCAAAGTCATTTTTTCTTCCTGAGCAGTTTTCTCCACGTATTCAGAAATCATAATCATCCCGTCATTCATGCCGACCGTATCTTTAAAAAGGTAAAGACACAGCACAATCATTCCGGACAATAAAGCGCCGTTAATATAAAATGACCATTTACCGGTTAATATTTTCATTTTCAATCCGTGACATTTATTCTCGTTACATTATAATAACGGGATTTAAATTAAATTCAACCAACAGTCTGAATGAAGACAAAAAAATCTATAGTTAATGATGCAACCGCCTCTAATGTGAAACTTTTTTCCGTAACTTTTGTTCGATGCTGATTTCCCCGTCTGCATTATTGCTTACGATAAATGTTTTTCCTTTTAAATAACGCGCTAAACCGTCCCTGATGATAATGCCGGTGTTTTTGAGCATAAATTTTTTGTTTTTCGCCACCCGCCGCAAAAACGGGAACTTTCCTCCCGCGCCCGCCAGCGCGTAACTGCTGAACGCGACAATTATTTTGTTTTTACTGCTGAACAAATCCTTGCGGGCATAAGTGATTATTGTGCGGTAATTTTTCTTCAATAAACTTTTTTGTTCCGCCATGACTTTTTGATAAGCGGCTTTATCCAAAGTCAAAGTACAGATAGTATTGTTGTAACTGCTCCAGTAATAAAGTCTTTTCAAAGTAACCGGCACTGTTCCAGCGAGTTTGTATCCGGAAGGATAGGCGTTGCAGACCGCGACATCCGCGCGCGTTTGTTCCAGCATCATCCACCCGATAATTTTCTGTTCCGGAAAGCTTGAATCCAGGTTCCGGGTATTTTTGAAAATTATCGTCGCGATTTTTTGTTCAGCGAGCTTTTTCGCCCGTGCCAAAGCGGGGCGGATTTGCTCCAGTAATTTTTTATCTATTGGAGTATTAACCGTTACCGGAATGATTTCAGAGTTTATTTTGATGATTTTATTCTGTTTTCTATCGTAGTCAATAACATTTTTGCCGAGCCCGCAGGCGCGGGCTCTCGTCTGCAAATACCAGGTGTGCGGCCCTATTTTCTGTCCGGGATTGTCCAGATGCGTATGCCCGCCCAGCACTAAATCTATTTCCGGATATTGAGCCGCGAATTTGTAAATGGAAAAGCCTTTGGCATACATTCCCTGATGCTGCGCCAAAATAATCACATCCGGTCTGGCGGCACGGATTCCGGGCATTATCCGCTTCAATGCCGCACCGAAGGTGATGGTTTCGAAAACCCGGTCCGCAATTAAAACAGTCTTACTCATTTCCGGCTGGGTCAGGCCGATAACAGCCACCTTGATACCGTTTTTCGTAAACATTTTCCATGAAGCGTGGACTTCAGCAAGATATGGGCCATCAAGGTTGGCCGCCAGCGAAACACCGGAAAACTCCCGCATGCGTTTTTTGATTACCGCCAGGCCGTAATCAAAATCATGGTTGCCGATGGCCCAAACGTCGTATTTTAAATAATTCAGGCATTTAATCATCAATTCGCCTTGAAATACCATACTCGAAAAAGTCCCCTGAGTGGTATCTCCGCAATCTATCAAAAGCAGTGAATCCGCCGGGTAAAGTTTTTTCTGCTGCTCGATCAGGTAGGCCACCCGCAACATTCCCCGATGATTTCCCGTCACGTTCCCATGTAAATCCGTGGTACTGAGAACCGTTAAACGGGTTGCGTACAAGCAAATGCCCGCAGTGCAGAACAGTAAAAATAAACACAGCTTTTTAGACATAAATAACATCCTTCAAGTAGTATCGAGTGCAACCCTGCATCGGCATTGGTCGCGGTGTAAGGCTACACTCGCGACTACTGAAAAACTATTTAACAGCCGAACATAATTGAGTTTTGCTGATGGGGCCTTGACGCAATATTTTCAGCTCATCATCCAAAGCCAGAACCACCGTTGACGCTTGTCGTCCGGCTGGAATCGCCCCTCCGTCAATGACTAAGTCAGGCGCGCCGTCAAGCATCGCTAAAGCCGCGTTCACATCCAGGGCGTTGGCTTTTCCCGAGCGGTTCGCGCTGGTCGACGCCAGCGGGCAAGCCAGTTTTTGCAGTAATTCCAGAATAAACGGATGGCCGGGTATCCTGAAGCCGATCGTATCGCCCGTCAGTGTCGGCACAATAACGGTTAAAGCGCCGGGACAAAGCGCCAAAGCAAGTTTTTCCGCAGTTTGATTCAAATAAATATCATTTTTTTTCAGGGTGCTTAGCGAATCCGCAAATAAAGCCAGAGGCTTGGCTTTTTCGCGGCCTTTCAGCGTATAAATCCGCTCAATCGCTACTTTATCGTCCCAGCGGCACACCAAGCCGTAAACCGTTTCCGTCGGCACCAGCAGAACACCGCCGGGACGATTCAGAACCTCAAGGCAGCAGGCGATTGTTTCCGTTGTTTCATCTTTTCGTAAATCATATTTTTTCATGAAATTATTTCATTTATTTCTTAATGGTATCTCAGCCTTGGGAATATTAATTGTCCCATGCCAGTAATTCCTAGGTTTTCTAAAATTTTTAATTGTCAACGTTACCTGCAAGAAGTACTTTTTGCTGTCAGTTTTGTCAATAACCCAGCTATTCATGGGACCAAAATCAAGAAGAGCAGCTTTGCCCTTCGGAATACCGAGTCCAATTCGGGAAATGTTGAATGTAAGGTTACTGTCGTGTGGCAAGACAAAGACGCCAATAGTGAATATGGGACCATCGTACGACATATTAATGACCTTGGCTACTTCCTTTCCTCTTTCGTCAATAACTCGGAAGATGATCTTCACGTTATCCCATTCGACCTTCATAGGATTGCCAATGTCTGATACATTACGCAGGGTCAGGTAGGTTGAAATGATACTTGTTTCGTTCACGACTTTCGTCTGTTTTATTGTAATTTTTGCTTGGATTCCATTGACCGTTTCGGACCAGGGCTTGCTATTCAAGCCGCCAGCAAACAGCAAAGTTGTGAGTATGAAAGTGCAAAAAGTAATGTGGATGTATTTCATGATTCTTCCCTCTAACACTTAGGTAACTTATGGAGCGTTAAATAAAGCGATTTGTTAAAATTATTTCTCTTTCTGTTCGGAATCCTGTAATATTTTTTCGAGTTGCACTTTGAAAATTGGAATATTCTCTTTTACAATACTCCATACCAATTCGTAATCAACTCCAAAGTAGTGGTGGATAAGACGATCTCTCATTCTTGCCATTGATTTCCATTCTACCGCAGGATACATATCCTTGATATTATTTGGAATATTTTTAGAAGCTTCACCTATAATTTCAAAACTCCTTGCATAGGCTCGTTTCAACTTTTCATCTTTGAGGAAAGCATTTTTATCGGTAGTTGATGCTTCTGAGAGAAGAAAATCGATTTCGTCAGAGATGTGATGAAGCAAGTCAAGATGCGATTTCGACATACTCTACCTCTTGTAAGATTTTTTCACCAATATATGGACTTAAACCTTGCTTAGTTACTAAATCATAATTATTTCCTACGTATTTTTCAATAAAATCACATAATTGATTAAAGTATTTATAATTATGATGTTGTTCGTCAAATTCAACTAATATGTCATAGTCGCTGATAAGTGAATCATCGCCTCTGACCACAGAGCCGAAAACCCCAATCATTTTTACTCCCATACTCACCAGCTCCTGGCGGTGCGTATGAAAAATATCATATATGTGTGTTTTTCTATTCATAATATACTTCGCATGGGTGAAAATTTAATATTTACATTGAATTTAAACAAGCAATAAAACAAGTTAAAGAAATCTACCGCCTGCGGTATAGTAATAATATACTCTATAGGTAAAGTTATGCAAATATTTTTATGCTTATCCAGGATGTAAGCCAGTAGCAAAGAATCATCTTTTTTCGTGCTATTTTCTGTATAAATCAATATTTTT
>CAZEXM010000048.1:0-17198 GCA_964515915.1 uncultured Victivallaceae bacterium | reverse complement strand
CTAGGAAGAGCTTCCATTGCTTTAGATTTCCATTGCCGAATCTGGCTAACATGTACCTGATAAATACTTGCTAACTCTGTCAGCGTTTTTTCGCCTTTGATGGCTTCAATGACGACTTTACTTTTAAAACCTGCGGTGTAACTTTTCTTCATGGCCATTTCTCCATGTTATTTTCGGAAAATTTAATATACATTTCCGAAGATTATTTTCAAAGAGAAAATACACCTATAAACCTGTCTCAATTCCGCCAACCACTACAAGCTATGGCGGTAGAACAGAAAATTACTCCTGATAAATTGTTAATGTCCCAAATTCTGTGAAACAATTTTATAGTTTCCAATGTCAATGACGACATTGCCGATAATATTCATTTTCTTTTTCCAGTATTCCTCCCATTCTTTTTCGTTCGTAAACCTCTTTAATATGATCCTGGCGATTTTCATCACGCCTTTGTCGCTCCAGCCATAAGCTATACGTTTAATTCTCCTCGCCAGTTCACGCATAACCCGTTCAACTATAGAAGATGCTCGTGGCGGCAGAATTTTATTTATTTATTTTCCAAATTTATTTAAAATCGCTCTTGACATAGCTGTGATAAACTGTTATAATACAATTATGTAAATAATATAACAGTTTATTGTATGGATGACTCTGTAATGGTTAAATATCTTCAAATAAAGAACGATTTGAAAAGAAAAATGCTTGCGGGAGAGTATCAGAAAGGGAAAATTCCTTCACTGCGCAAACTATCAAAAACTTATCAGGCTAGCTTGTTGACCGTCAATCGATCAATCAAGCTACTGGAAGGTGAAAAACTGGTAACTTGTATCCCCGGTAGTGGGATTAAGGTCAATAAAGTGGAAGTGAAACGTCATGGCGTGCTGGGACAGAAAAAAATGACGTCTGAACCGACACACCCGCTCGCAAGATATGATGCATATATATTTGAAGAGCCGCAAGCGGTCAAGACATTGGCTCTGGCATTGTATGAAAATATGGCGCATCAGAAAAAGTACTGGACAGAAGTGGTAGACATATTTAATGCCTCACTTCATGAATATGAAGTTGTCATAGAATGGTTGCCTATGGAAGTATGCCTACAGGAAAAGGATAAATTTGATGCCCACTTCAAGAATATTTCTCGTATACCTGATGTTATTCAATGTCAAGCCGAACACGATATTTTTGCTGACTTGCCAGAGGATATCACTAGCTTTCTCCAAGGCGAAAAGTGTTTCAGCGAACAGTGGGAAGACGGGGGGAAACGTCTTCTTCAGAAAATTGTTCCGCTTTATTCCCCGCTCCCACTGTGCGTGTGGAATCAGGAAATGGCTGATGAATATCAAATTACCGAAATAGAGGAACAGCTCTCAGACGGTAAGATTATTGAACTTGCCTGCGAAGCTGCTGCAAAACTACCGAAAAACATAAATATTGCTGGTCAGCTACCGAATTTGATGCGCTTTTGGGGACATCCAGAGATTCCAAATGATATTGATATAACCTTCATGGAGTCATTCTTTGTTCCGCTGTGCCGTGCGCTTAATGAAAACAACTATTCCTGCGAAAGAATTTTTCCTTTATATTTTAAAAATTATCCTTTGATGGAAAAGTTTTTTGCAGGATTGCATTTTATGACTTTTCTAACTTCAAATACTATGTTTCTGCCGATTAAAGAACAAATCCGCTTCAATTATGGTACAGCATTGTTTCCGTTGAATGGAAAGGTATTTTTCCCGGCAAGTTGTTTGGCAATAAATAAAAATACCAACAATTTGGCAGCAGCTACAGAATTTTTGCGTTTTATGCTTTCAACCGAAACCCAATCTTTTACTGCAGCAACATTTTTTGTTCGCCCATACGTCAAAGCAGCAATGCTTGCATTATACAAAATGTTAAACTATACACCTGAAACCATCGATAAATATCTAAAAAAAATAAGAATATCGAGTTATCAGAATCCGCTTCAACGAAAATATCAATGTGATTTTATCACATTCTCACTAAAAGAGCTTTTTGAACAAATATCCAATAAGGAAATTAACGGCAAAGATGCCGCTGAAGAAGCCCTTGCCATATGGCATGGTCTTATAAAAAAAACAATAACCAAACAGGAGGACATGAAATGTCTACAAAATCAAAAGTGTGTAAATTGAGATTTACTCTCATTGAACTCCTCGTCGTGATCGCTATCATAGCAATCCTCGCCGCAATGTTGTTGCCAGCATTGAACAAAGCTCGAGAAAAAGCAAAAGGTATTAGTTGTCTTAGCAACCTCAAGCAAATTGGAACAGCAATAATCATGTATACTGATGATTATGAAGGATACCTGCCTCTAGCTTCAAATTCTAACACCTTCGGAGATAGTTGGGAGTCTTTAATGTATCTCTACAGTAAAAACTGGGATTTATATCTTTGCCCATCTGATAATACGGAAATGGCAGCTTATCTCCTGGCTTGGGGTGGGCTCAAATCAAGTTATTCTTTTAATGCCATGCTAAGCGAAATAATGGATGTGAATGGTGATTTATGGTATGGCTCGGCAAAATTGGCGAGGATATCAACTAACACCATAATGAATGTAGAGGTTCATGATTCAGGGAATGGAGCTATTCGTGCTAATACTAGATCTCTTAAAACTTGGCAATCTATGAATGGGAATTATTCGATCTGGAAAACTTCTACTCTTTATGGAGTACATGGCAATATGTCCAACTGGTTGTTTTCTGACGGACATGCTGAAGCTCTTAGTTTTACTGACACCAATCCCAATTACGCAGCTTCTAATGATGAAAGTTTGTGGAAAGTTGATCAGTCAAGAATAGGAAAGCATAAATAGATTTTATAATCATAAAAATAGGATTGAGAGGATGATACAAAAATTCAGTTTATCAAAAATGTTTTATATAGCTTTTATCATAATGATTTCTTTGACAAGCCATTCTGCCAAGAAACAGCCCATTCTTTATGTATCATTTGATAAAGGCATAAACGCGGATATTGCAAAGGGAGATAAGTTTGGTTTTTTCAACTTGCGTGATTTTTCGAAAAATAACAAAGATAGACAAAATAAACTGTCCAAATTGATGCCAGGGTTCAAAGGGAATGGTTTTGTATCTGGATTAAACGGACAGGTTGTTTATTACAAAGCTAAAGATAATATTAATCCTAAAAACTGGACAGTAACTTTCTGGGTAAAAGGTATAGATGGGAGAAATTATTTAAAGCCCAAGATGCCACATCAACAACTTTTTGAAATGGGAGGCAAGAATGGCTGGATACGTTTCTACAAATACAAAAATAAGGATAAACTGCAATTTTTGATCACCCGTAAAGGGGAAAATAATCAAAATATAACCCAAAATATTTTTTTGCAAAAGAAAATGAATGTCGGAGATTGGAATTTCTTTGCGCTGACCTATCGGAAAGGTGATGGTGTTAAAATTTATCTAAACGGATACCTTGCAGCTAAAGATACAGCTATGATTTCAATTGAAAATCCTAGTTTTATACGCTTTGGGCAGTCTTTTGGCGGCGATAAAAAAGTGAATCGGGTTATGGATGAGTTAAAAATTTATCCAGAGGCGTTGACAGGTGCTGAAATATTAACTGAATACAAAAAGGCAAGAGGCATTAGCATTAATCAACAAGCAAGTGTTTTGAAAAAGCGTGGGGACATTATTATTGATGGCAAACTGGATGATCCCGGCTGGATAAATGCAACGGTAATTGGCGGATTGATTAATAACAGCACTGTCTCTTTGGCTGAAGATAGCAGTCGTATCTTTATTACTTATGATGATAAATATTTATATTTTGCCATGCACAGCGAGCTTCCTGCTGAAGCCAAAAATATGCCTGAAACAACTATATTGCACGGCATACTTAAAAATACTAAAGCAAAACATGATGTAAATGTTGACCATGATGATTCTTTTGGGATTGAAATTATTCCCAGATACCCGGAAGGAAAGCTGTATCGCTTATTTGTTAACGGCATTGGAACCAGCTATGAATATTCAATTTCTCCCAAAAAAATAGTAAGTTTGAATTGGGATCCTGACTGGGAAGTTAAATCGCAAATAAGTATTGATGGTTGGTTTTTGGAAAGCCGGATTCCTCTTAAAGATTTGAATATTGATAAAATTTCCGATGGCGAACAGTGGAAGTTTCAGTTTTATCGCATTTGGAAACAATTGAAAGACGAAAAAGATTCCTGGGTATATTATAATGCTCCTAAAAAAGAACGCGGCGACGGTTTGGGAACTATTGTTTTTCAGGGGAATAATGGTGTTGCCGTGAACCTAAAGGCACTGAATTTCCAAGGCGGCTATATGCTTAATTTGCGTGCAAGGCTTTCCAATGGGCAGAAGAAAAGAAAATTAATCGCCGAATTAAAAAATAAGAAGCAATCTTTCTGGATTAAAAATTATACACTCAAACCCTATGAAAAAGTTGATTTCAGCGTACAAGCCGACTTGCGCAGTGAAAAGGATCGAAATTGTCAATTAACTGTGAAGGAAGAGGATGGAACGGTTCATTGGCTCCATGATATACAACTACCCGTGGATTTGGATACACTAAACCTGTCATTGCGCAAATATCCATCAACGCAAAAAATAATTTTCTCTTGGAAATTACGCCAATTGAAGAAAAAGCTTGAAGACATTTCTATACGCATTGATGTTTTATCCATACAATCCCGGGAAAAAATATTCTCAAAAAAAATCAAATCGCTGAATTCACCAGATGGAGCTTTAAGCATCAATTCTAAAACCTTTCCGATTGGTCAATATAAAGTGGTGTTTTCGCTGTATTCCGATGGGGAAAATATAGCCAGTAAGATACTGGATTATGAAAAAAAATCACGGCCTGACTGGCTGGGTAATAAACTGGGAATTTCAGATAAGGTTCCTCCTCCATGGACTCCTTTGAAAATAAGCGACGATGCGGTTTCCATGTGGAATAGAATTTATGATTTTAAAGGTCAGCTTTTTCCAAGTGCAATAATCAATCATGGTGAAAATATTTTGGCTGCTCCGATTAACTTACAGTGCAAAACAAGTTCCGGTACTCTGTTATCATCGCATGATTCACTGGTGAAAACCGAATGGACAGAAAAAAGTGATTGTAAAGTAGGTTTCACGCGAAGCCAAGTCCTTAACGGGGTTAAAATCACCAGTCAATCCTACATTGAATTTGACGGGATGATGTGGATTGAACTAGAAGTTGCTCCAAGCAAAAAGAATGTGGAAATTGACAGGCTCATTTTTTCCATACCGTTAAAAAAGAAGTACGCGACTTTACTGAACAACTGTGATTACAGCTTAAGGTCAAGTGGAAAATTGCTTAAAAAGGGCTATCAATCCCAAATGGGTGTGTGTTGGCTCGGTAATGAGGAAGGCGGAGTACAGGTTTTTGCAGAATCTTCGCAGAACTGGATTGTGGTTGATAAACAGAAAGAATTTAAAATCATCAATAACAGTGACAAAGTGGTGATGAAGCTTAGTTTGATTAATAAGCCGGTAACAATCAGCCAGCCATTGAAGTTTTCTTTTGGTTTGATTGTTACTCCAGTGAAAAAAACCGTCCGTCATCGGGACATCATGAGTATGAGTGGTAGATTGTTTCCCGTCAGGGATGGTGTTGGCCCCTCAGGGCAGTATTTTAAAAACGCTTTTGCTACTCATAAAGACCTTAGACTTTTTACGCTTTGGTGTCAAGGCTGGTGGCAAACAGAGAAAGCTTATAAAGGAAATGCTGATCGAACAGGATTTTATCCTCTTCCCAAGAAGACTATAAGTAAAAATTATGGTCAATTGCCAACAAAGTACGGAAAAATAATTGAGTATGCTCCATATGCACGCTTACAGCAGACTTGGGCCGCAAGTCCAGAATTTGCTTTATTTAAAGATGAATGGACAAGTAACACGAACAAGAAATATATTCCTGATGACTCACGAAAAAAAGCTTTGTGGAGTATGCAGGTTTGCCAGAATTCGAAAAGTTTTCAGGATTTTACACTGTATGGACTGAATGAACTCTTGAATTCTTCAACGGTAAAAGCTTTTTATTTTGACGTATCTAAACCTCATGACTGTAACAATATTTATCATGGTTGCGGTATCTCTCGAGGACATGGCTTGCCATCTGGTTTTACGAAGAACATACTTGGGACCCGCCAATTAGTTCGGCGAATCTATACACTCCTTAAAGAAAAACATCCTGATGGACTAATCTTTTTTCATATGTCAGGGTATCCGGTGATGCCGTGCTGGTCTTTTACTGACGCGTTGGTTGATGGTGAAAATTTCTGTTCCTTGCATGATAGAAAAAGCAATCGTGGAATGGAGAATTTTTTAACCCTTGAAAAATTTGCGGCAGAATATGCGGCGCAGAATAACTTTGGACCATATTCAATTGTTCTGCCACAATTTTCGCGCTCCGGGGCTATACGAAAAGATGAGTGGGAAAAACTGGGGTATCAACATGCAGAATATTTACTTGGTTTAATTTTTCTGCATAATTCTCAACTTTTGGTTCCTGCATATATCCCGGTTGAACCAACAACGAAACTTTATTACACATTTGACAAGAATGGGCTTGATTCCACATTCAAGTATATTGGTTACTGGAGACAGCAAGTTATAAAACTGCCTGACAATCTCAAGGCTAGTTTTTTTGTCTCTCCAGACAAAAAAAAGGCTTTTATGATAGTTATGAATTTTT
Source organism: uncultured Victivallaceae bacterium (assembly GCA_964515915.1). Classification (GTDB taxonomy): domain Bacteria; phylum Verrucomicrobiota; class Lentisphaeria; order Victivallales; family Victivallaceae; genus JAHOYW01. The sequence continues at coordinate 10,469 of CAZEXM010000048.1, read as the reverse complement.
CCTGGAAGGATGAATCAATAGATCTGAAGATCAATTCGGCAAAACTGGGAATGAAAACCATCGATTCTGTAAAAATGTTATATCCAGAAAAAAGAATTAACCTTGCTCCAGGAACAACAATAGCAAAAGCAACGATTCCGGGAAAAAACTTTTGTCTCTATATTTTTAGAAATAAATAAAGATGGAAGGAAATACTCATGAAGTTCGCAACAATAATTAAAAGTTCGTTTATAACAGCCTGTACTACTTATGCACAAATCAATGTTAAAGACTTTGGAGCGAAAGGTGATGGAAAAGCTAATGATACAAAAGCCATTCAAGCAGCTTTTGATGCGGCAAAGAAACAATTAAAAGGAAGCGCCAATATTAGTAAAAATTACAAAAGCGGCGCCAGCATCACTCAACCTGATGTTATCTTTCCTTCGGGACGTTACTTAATCAATGATACTATTAACATCTCCGGTTCCCAGTGTAACATCAGTGGGAATGGGAATCCAATTATTCGCATGCTTACCAAAGGGAAGGATATTTTTTCTATTAAAAATGTCTGGCGCACGAGAATAGAGGGGCTTACCTTTCAAAACGGGCATAATCACTTAAAAATACAGAACGAGAATCTTGATAATGGCATGGTGTTGATTTCCTATTGTCGGTTTAATCATGCCGAAGGAAAGGCTATTGAAATTGATATGCGTTCAACAATTGTTTACGTGGAATATTGTACTTTTAGAAAGTGTGAACAAGCGTTGTCAAATACGGATATGGTATTAGTTCCTCTGCCTCACGGTTCAAGACAGCGCTGGATTGATAATTATGGACATAAAGTAATCTGTCGATCAACTCGTTTTGGCGGAGAGGGAGGTGGCTTTACGCCAGTATACAATTTTGCCAAACCTGGAAAACGGGGTTTGACTTCAAGTGTAATAGTAGAAAATAGCTGGGTTGCCGCAAATGCTTCTAATAATGCAAATTGTGCAGTTTACTGTGTCGAAGTTCCCAATATGATTATTGTAAATGGCAATGATTTGTGCGGAGCTAAACCAATTATCGTTGATAAAAAAGTGAATTTAGTAAATTACTTTTCCGGCATTTCCCGACAATATCTGCAATATTCGGTCCGGTCCAATGTCGGACCGGTCCAAAAAGAAATTCCTGATTTACTGAAAAACCCTGTTTGTTCTACTGAAAAGATTGGAATTACTGATGAAGTAGCAGAAAGACTATTAACCAATGCCGTGAATGAAATTAAATCAAAAAGAATCCCTGATGCTGCAGGACTCACATTGAAAGGGCATAAGCAGAAAGATGATGCCAATGATTTTATTGAGATTTTTCCAGATAAATTTAACTGGGATATTAATGATAAAATGGATGCAACTAACACACCGAACTCAACGTTTCTTACATTAAGACCATGTGAAACTGGATCGATATCCTGGACATGCACTCAAAGTGATTGATGCCGATACCGGAGACATGGTCTCAATTGGGAATCGGCATTGACCCCCCATACTATAATTATCAGGGCGCCAATTTACGTAAGCTTTTGGGGAGTGGTGGAAAAAGAAAATTATTTGTTCGTTTTTATTATACAGGGGTAAGAAATTTCAAAAAGAAAAGTTTACAGATAAGTCAGGAAATTATCTGTTAATTGATTTTATTAGGTTTGAAAAGAATTGATTTTACATAATTTGCTTATGGGCAGGAAAAATATCAAGCACAAGTGTCAGGCTATCATATCTTATACCGATTTGCAATCTAAGGGTTAGTAATGTATATTATACTCCATAATTTAATATGGAGGTATAAGTGAGACCAAGACAACAGTTTACAGACCGTCAGCGTACAGAAGTTTTGCAAGCGCAAAAGTCAGCAGTCAGCAAAGAGGAATTTCAACGAGTTCAGGCGGTTTTATTACGTATGGAATGTGGGATGAGGGCTGCTGAGATCGGCAAGATTATCGGACTTAATACAGCCAGTATCTGGAGAATACATTCCCGCTATTTCAAGAAAGGTGTTACAATATTCAAGGGAACTCCACATGGAGGAAGATATCGTGAAAATTTGTCAAACACTCAAGAACAGAAACTACTGAAACCATTTTTGACAAAAGCAGAAAAAAGTGGAATGTTGATAGTTTCAAGTATCCAGCGGGCTTATGAACAGAAAATAAGACACAAAGTGCCGCCATCAACCATCTACCGCATGCTTGAACGTCATGGTTGGCGCAAGATTGTTCCCAGACCATGTCATCCCAAAACAGACCCGGAAGCTCAAGCAGCTTTTAAAAAAACTTTGCAGGATTAATCAACGAAGTTGCTCTCAGCGTTCAATCGGGCAAAAATGTTCGCGTAATGTTCCAAGATGAAGCTCGCTTTGGACGAATCAGTTTACCGCACCGTTGTTGGGCTCCGCCCGGAATCAGACCTGTTTGCGGAGCTCAGATAATTAGGGAATACATTTATGCCTATTCTGCGATAAGTCCTCTTGATGGTATTATTGATTCACTGGTTGCTCCTCGTGCAGATACGGAAGTTATGGCGATATTCCTACAGCAGGTGGCGGAACGCTTCGCTGATGAATTCATTATCATGTTTATGGACAAAGCACCATGGCATACTGCAGGTAAGCTCAAGATTCCAGGCAACATGAAGTTGCTGTTCCTGCCGCCATACAGTCCGCAGCTTAATCCTGTCGAACACTTATGGAAAGAAGTCAGGGAAAAGTATTTTTCCAATGAAGTATTCAACAACATTGATGCAGTTGAAGACCGCTTAATGGAAGCGTTAACTTTCATGAACCAGACACCTGATACAGTTAAAAGTTTTTCAGGTTTTAATTGGATAGTTAATAACCTTTAGATTGCAAATCGGTATTAAATCTTCTTTTTTAAAAGTAACCCGTTTCCAGTCTTTATCAAACAAGCCCAACAATTCTTTGACAAAATCCGGGCGAATAATGTAAAAACATCTTTTCGTGCCGAGTTTGCGAAAATCCAGCACTCCCGCGTCCGTCAAGGCTTTCAAATGCTGCGAAAGATTCGGCTGCGAGACGGCAATATTACGGTTGGTCAAAGTCGCGCAGCTCGGCCCCTTGAGCAGAAAATGCAGTATCCGCAGCCGGACCGGATGTCCCAGCACCTTCAGTAGATTCGCGATGTTTTTTTTATCATACATGTCAGGCCTCCTCGAATTGCCCTGTCCGCAGCAAAACCAAAGTACAGGCGTAAATAAACTTTATCCCCTTGCCCGCCAATGCTTTCTCCAGTTCCGGATTCTCTGTCCGGGATTGAATATAACACGTCCCGGCTCGAGTTGCAAAATTGCCTCACACAGCCTGGAAGACACTTCCGCGTTAACATATAGCGTCAAGGTTCCGACCGGTATTTCAATATCCTCCAGCCTCTTTGTCGCGACAAAACCATGGATCGCAGTGCCGGAAGGATTTATTGGAATGACATTATAGCCATATTCGCTGAGCGTGGAAACTGCCTGATTGGAATAGCGTTCCGGCTTAGGCGACGCTCCCAATACTACTACTGTTTGAGTTTTTTCCGACATAATCAATGACCTTTTATTTTTTATTAAATATAATATCTTTATTATATAATAATAGTGTTATATTTGATTTTGTCAAATAAACAATGTGTATTTTTGTTTTTTTGCTCTATGCCTGTTGCATTATAGCTGTTTAGATTACATATTACGATGATTAAAATTTTAAACTCATATAATAATTCGGATATAAAATGGGCAAAGAGCATTACGAATTCGATAAAATCGAAAAAAAATGGCAGGATTACTGGTTGAATAATAAAATCTTTAAGACTGAAGATTTTGGCGATAAACCCAAATATTACGCCTTGGATATGTTTCCTTATCCCAGCGGTTCCGGTTTGCATGTCGGACACCCCGAAGGCTATACCGCGACCGATATTATTTGCCGCTATAAACGCATGCGCGGCTTCAATGTACTGCATCCGATGGGCTGGGACGCTTTCGGCCTGCCCGCGGAACAATACGCTATCGAAACCGGAACTCATCCGGCCATTACCACTGACAAAAATATTGATACTTTCCGCGAACAAATCCGCGCGCTGGGTTTCAGCTACGATTGGGACCGCGAAGTAAAGACCACCGACCCCGGATATTTCCGCTGGACACAATGGATTTTCCTGCAACTCTACAAAAAAGGGCTCGCTTATATTGATGAAGTCGCCGTAAACTGGTGCCCTGCCCTCGGTACGGTTCTGGCCAATGAAGAAGTTATTGACGGCAAAAGCGAACGCGGCGGCCATCCGGTTGTCCGCAAACCGATGCGCCAATGGATGCTTAAAATCACCGCTTACGCTGAACGCCTCCTTGAAGACCTTGATGAGCTTGACTGGGCGGAGGGCATCAAAGAAATGCAACGCAACTGGATTGGAAAATCAACCGGCGCTGAAGTTAGTTTCGAAGTTGTTTCAAGCGGCGATAAAATCACTGTTTACACAACCCGTCCGGATACTTTGTTTGGCGCGACCTATATGGTTCTGGCTCCCGAACACCCGCTCGTTGAAACCATCACCACTGCGGAACATCACGAAGCTGTCGCAAAGTACCGCGGCAAAGCTGAACGCATGAGCGACCTTGACCGTACCGAGCTTAATACCGAAAAGACCGGAGAATTTACCGGGGCATACGCGATCAACCCGGTTAACGCTGATAAAATTCCGATTTGGATTTCTGATTATGTATTGATAACTTATGGAACCGGCGCGATTATGGCGGTTCCGTCGCACGATACGCGCGATTTTGAATTCGCTGAAAAATTCAAAATTCCGATTATATGCATTATTGAACCGGACGCGGAAGAAGCGAAAACCGAAGGCATACGCGTGGAAGACGTTCTCGCCGGCCGGGCCTGCTGGGCCGGTAAGGGTAAAATGATAAATTCCGCGAACAACGACGGTTTGGACATTAATTCTCTGGAAGTAGAAGATTCCAAGAGAATCACTACCGAATGGCTTGAAGAACGCGGCATTGGCAAAGCCGCGGTTAATTACAAGCTGCGCGACTGGTTGTTCAGCCGTCAGCGCTACTGGGGCGAACCCTTCCCGGTCATTCACATGGAAGACGGTTCCATTAAACTTGTCCCGGAAGACGACTTACCCCTGGCGCTGCCTGAGATGGAAGAATTCAAACCGTCCGGGACAGGAGAATCCCCGCTCGCGAACGCAGGGGCGTGGCTCGATTATACGGATCCTGAAACCGGCATGAAAGGACGGCGTGAAACCAACACTATGCCGCAATGGGCGGGTTCATGCTGGTATTATCTGCGCTACCTTGATCCCGATAATAGCGAAGTCCCATGGGATTTGGAAAAAGAAAACTACTGGATGCCGGTGGATTTGTATGTCGGCGGCGCGGAACACGCGGTACTGCATCTGCTTTACGCTCGTTTCTGGCACAAAGTTTTGTATGATATCGGCGTGGTTCATACTAAGGAACCGTTTACCAGGCTGGTCAATCAGGGAATGATTCTCGGCTTGTCCTACCGGGATACGCGCGGAGCCCTGGTGCCGGCGGATAAAGTTAAAATCACCGCGGACGGCCCGGTCAACAAAGAAAGCGGTGAAAAACTTGAGGAATTCCCGGCCAAAATGTCAAAATCCTTGAAAAATGTGGTTAATCCCGACGACATAATCAAAGTTTACGGCGCGGACAGTATACGTTTGTATGAAATGTTCATGGGGCCGCTCGAAGCGACCAAGCCATGGAATACCAAAGGTGTCGAAGGAGTTTATCGTTTTCTCAAACGCGCCTGGCGTATGATTGTCTGTTCCGAAATTACTGACGAGGCCTGTACCGGCGGACAATTACGCATTATGCACGCGACAATCAAAAAAGTCGGCGATGACATAGAAACTTTCGGCTTTAATACCGCGATCAGCCAAATGATGATTTTTGTCAACGAATTTTCCAAATTCGATAAAATCCCGCGTGAAGCCGCCGAGGCTTTCGTTAAGCTTCTGGCGCCGTTTTCTCCGCATATCGGCGAAGAAATGTGGGAGGAACTTGGACATGAAGGAACTATCTCTTACGAGCCCTGGCCTGAATTCAAAGAAGAATTCCTGAAAATCGCCGAGGCTGAAATTCTCGTTCAGGTAATGGGCAGGCCCAAAGCCCGTATTATGATGCCGACTGACGCCAGGCCCGAAGAAATGGAAAAAATAGCTCTTGCTGACGAACAGGTGAAAAGCGCCATTGAAGGCAAAACTGTCCGTAAAGTTATCTGCGTCCCCGGACGATTGCTTAATATTGTCGCAAATTAGGCTTGATGGTGTTTATTTATTTTTGCCTTTATCTTTCAGGGTGTCGACATCTTCCTGGGCTAATTCGACGACTTTTTTGAATTTCAAAACATTTTTCTTGTCTACGTCCATCAGGATTTTATGGGCGTCCACGACCGTTTCAGCCGTATTCAAGGGGCTGAGAGGCGCTTCAGGAGCCGGAGCGGCCGGCTCTTTGCAAATGTCGCCAGCGTCCTTATTGACAAATTTAAAAAGTTTGTTTAATCCAAGGCCTTCAAGCAAATAACGATTGTTTTCATCGGCGTTGAGAATTTCCACCTGGACATTATTTTTTTTTGCTTTCAAGCCGATCATGGCCATAATGCCCATGAAGGTACTGTCCATGCCGATGCAGGATCGTAAATCAATCGCAATCTGGGTGAATTTATTATCCAGGTTCCTGGCGAAGTTACGCAAGGGAAGGCCATAGTCAAAATTTGCCCGCCCTTCAACCATGATCGTATAAGCTCCTTTATTATGAGCTATTAACAAATCGGCCTTTTTCATTAAACAATTTTCCCTGTGTTTTCAGTACCCGAAAACCTGTAGTTCGCATTACAATACTCTAAAATAATCACTTTACCAACACGGCTTTGATCCGTCGAACACCGCGGCTGGAACTTTCTTCTTTTTTGATCTTAAATCTGCCCAGTTCACCAGTATTTGCCGCATGCGGCCCGCCGCATATTTCCTTGCTGAAACCGGCAATATCATAAACTTTGACCTTTTCCCCGTAACGATCGCCGAAAAGTCCGACAGCACCTTCAAGGCGGGCTTCTTCAACCGTCATTTCGCGACAGCTAACAGCTAATTTCCGTTCAATAGCATCGTTGACAATAGCTTCAAGCTTATCTAAAACTTCCCGCGGGACTTTTTCGTCATGAGAAAAGTCAAAGCGCAAACGTTCAGCGTTGATATTTGAGCCGCGCTGTTGAATATGATCGCCGAGAAGCTGCCGTAAAGCCTGCTGCAGAAGGTGGGTCGCGGTATGTAGATTAGCGGTTTGTTCGGATGCGTCGGCCAGGCCGCCCCTGAATTTTTGTTCCGCGCCTTTGCGGGACATTTCCTGATGTTTTTTATAGGCCTCGTCAAAACCCTTCCGATCAACTTCAAAGCCGTTTTCCCTGGCCATGTCTTCGGTTAATTCAAGCGGGAAACCGTAAGTTTCATAAAGGAAAAATGCTTTTTTGCCGCTGATAATTTTTTTCTTGATACGGGCTGGAACTTTGGCGATTAATTTTTCGAATTCGCGGGTGCCTTTGGTCAAAGTTTCCACAAATTGTTTTTCTTCAATATCAAATTCTTCCCTGATTCCGGTTTCGTTGGCGGCAAGTTCAGGATAGCTGTCTTTATAATCATCAATGATAATTTGCGCGAGCCCAACGACAAAGGCTTTGGCGATGCCGATTTTATTAGCTTCGCGAATGGCGCGGCGGATTAAACGGCGCAGCACATAGGCCTGATCGACATTGCCCGGCGCTATTCCGTCGGCACTGATGAAAACCGCCGCCCGGATATGATCCGCGATGATGCGTTCCGAATCACTTCGCTCATCCGGCGGGTCAATTCCGCGAATTTTATCCAATTCAGCGAAAAGCGGCTGGAATAACTCCGTTTCATAACAACTGGATTTGCCTTGCAGGATTGCGGTAACGCGTTCGAGGCCCATACCGGTATCGACATTTTTCTGTGCCAGGGCTTCGTAGGAACCGTCAGCTTTTTTATTGTACTGCATAAAGACATCGTTCCAGATTTCGACCCAGAGTTTATTTTCAGGATCAAACAGCTCGGGGACTTCGCCGCCGCCTGTCCAGTAAAACATTTCGGTATCCGGCCCGCAGGGGCCGGTCAAACCGGCAGGCCCCCACCAGTTGTCTTTTTTGCCGCATTTGGCGATACGTGCCGCGGGAATACCGAGTTGACGCCAGATATTGCAGGCTTCTTCGTCAAAAGGAGCGTCTTCGTCACCCGCAAAAACTGTAACGGCAAGTTTGTCCAAGGCTATATTGAGCCATTCCGGGCTGGTCAAAAATTCAAAACTGTATTCAATAGCCTCGGCTTTGAAGTAATCGCCGAGCGACCAGTTGCCCAGCATCTCAAAAAAAGTCAAATGAACAGAATCACCGACTTCGTCAATATCTCCGGTCCGGACGCATTTCTGGCAATCAACCAGACGCTTGCCGGACGGATGATTTTCGCCGCTAAAATATGGGACGAGCGGGTGCATGCCGGCAGTGGTGAATAAACAGCTTGGGTCGTTTTCAGGAACGACAGGAGCACTTTTGATTTCCTGATGGTTTTTGCTGACAAAAAAATCAATGTATTTTTTTCTTAACTCGCAAGCTTTCATTATAATCTATTATTAGTTATATAATTTGCAGTTCGAAACGAGGGACATGCGTACTCGTCCCTAAAAGGTTTTAAAGTGCCTTGTTTACCGCAATTGTCAAATCATTTTGCATAAAATTTAAGACTTTTAGATAAAGTGTCTAATCCGACGCGACTGCCAAAAAGATAAAAACAAAAATATATCGCACCGGGACGTTCCCGGACGGGATCCAACGACGGAACGTTGGGCGACCGTATCCGACGGGCGAAACTTAAGCGACGAAGTCGCGCAATTGAATAATTCCGCCTCGAAAAGCAAAGCTTTTCAAAAAAGAGCTGGCTTTTTTATAACGAGGCCGAGTTTTATTTTTTTTCAAGAATCTAAGCTATACCGAGTTTTGCCGGTGTCGACGCTTTACTCAAACCCGTATCCGAGTTGCTCGAGATAATCGATTGTAACTGTAAGGGTAAGCCGCCATGTCCATTTCAGGGCTTCAAATAAAGGCAGAATGGGATCTATATTGTTTTCAGTACAAAAATCCGCGTTTTCAGAGCTCCATTTTCCAAAAGCGTCAGCCATGTCCGCCGCCAGCTTCAGGGTTTTGAAATACTGCAAAAGTTTGTCGTCATTATAGATGGGGACTTTACAATCAAACATGCCGTGCGCGTCAAAAGTGAATTTCTGATTACTGTACCAAGTCGTGACGGCTTCCCCGGACCTGGCGAAAATATAGGTGAACAGCGAGACTATTTCGTCAGGAGAGAGAACCCGTTCTTTTTTGCGGGAAAGATATTTTTCGACTTCCTTGAACATAAATACGAATATATCTTTTTCCCATTCCGCTAATTGTCCTATGGCCGCTAAAGGGCCGTCAAGGTATCCGTCAGCTTTTGCCCTGGCGATCATCGCCTGAGCTATTTCTTTGCTCATTTCCATATCTATAATTACCCTTAAGTTTTGAGTCATAAATATTTATAACAAGATGAACATTATCCCGGGTTTAAAGCGAGGCCGCTAAACTTATAAAATAAGCTTGACCGCTTAAAAATTAAACTCTGTTTGCGAAACTATCGAATCCCAGAGCACGGGTTCGCGGCCTAAACTTTTTAATGCCTGATTTATTTTAGAAAACGGACGGCTGCCGAGAAACCCCCGCGACGCCGACAAAGGAGATGGATGAACCGCGCAGATTACCTGATGGCGTTCTTCGTCAATCAAAGCCGCTTTCTTTTGAGCGGAACCGCCCCAAAGCACAAATACACTTGGTTTGGCTTTGACGCTGACCTGTTTAATAACAGCATCAGTAAACTTTTCCCAACCGCGTTTCTGGTGGGATTGAGCTTCCCCGGAGCGCACCGTCAAAACAGTATTGAGCATCAATACACCTTGTTCAGCCCAGGACTCCAGACAGCCGCTGTCCGGCGTATTAATATTCAAATCAGCACGCATTTCCTTATAAATATTACGCAAAGACGGTGGAATCTTTATTCCGTCCGGCACGGAAAAACATAAACCATGCGCCTGCCCATCCCCATGATAGGGGTCTTGTCCCAAAAGCAAAATTTTTAGTTCAGAAAGCGGGGTCAGGCCTAAAGCGTTGAAGATTTTTTCCGGCGGCGGATAAACCGTCTCGTTTCGCCATTCCCCGTCAAGAAAAATCTGCAATTCCCCGAACCAGTCGGATTCAATTTCAGCTTTCAGCAATTCTTTCCAGTCATCAGGGATGGCGTTCGATAATTTCATTTTAATTCCGGCCTTATACCAATTTGCAATCTAAGAGTTAGTTACTAATAATATACTGCATTAACA
>CAZEXM010000047.1:14112-17251 GCA_964515915.1 uncultured Victivallaceae bacterium | reverse complement strand
ATTGCATCATAATATCAAGCAGAAAAACGAACTGCAAAACTTAAGTAAAAAAATATTAAAACTCGTGCGGAATAAGTTGTGAGTTTTGGGAAACATCTTTTAACTGATAAAAGTAGTCAGTGGTCAGGGTGCAGTAATCAGCAAGAAAATAACTGATAACTGATAACTGATAACTTGAGAATAAGGAATATAAAATAATGGAAACAGACCAGGAGCGACAGCGTTTTCCCAGTCCGGTAGCTGATCATGGATTATACAGTTTTGACAACGAGCATGACGCCTGCGGGGTTGGCCTGGTGGCCGATTTAAAAAACCAGCCTACTCATCGTGTTGTGGAAATGGGCTTAACTATACTTAAACGCCTGACGCACCGCGGTGCGGTCGGCAGCGATCCTGAAACCGGTGACGGGGCGGGATTGTTAATGTCCATGCCCGATGAATTCTTCCGTCGTGAATTAACAGTTGAACTTCCTGAAGCCGGCCTTTACGGTGTGGCAATGATTTTTGGCGCGGCCGGGCACGAAGCGGAAATTGAAAAAATTGTCCGTTCTGAAAATGGGCGGGTAATTAAATGGCGAACTGTTCCGGTCTGTCCTGAAAAGATAGGCCGGACCGCCCGGCGGAACTGTCCGCTTATCCGCCAGCTTTTTATCGCTGGAAAAGGCTTTGCCGGGCAAAATGTCCTGGAACGTAAATTATTTGTGATCCGGCGCCTGATTGAAAAAGCGCTGCCTGATTGCTACATCTGCAGCTGTTCCAGCCGCAGCATAGTTTATAAAGGCTTACTGCTGGCCGGCCAGGTGGAAAATTTTTATGCGGACCTGGCTTCAAAAGATTTTAAATCAACCCTGGCCCTGGTACATCAGCGTTACAGTACCAACACCTTTCCGACCTGGGAATTAGCGCATCCTTTTCGTTATCTGGCGCATAACGGGGAAATCAACACTCTGCGCGGAAACTTGAATCATTTGCGCGGGCGTGAACCGCATCTGGCCAATGAACTCCTGGGCGATGACCTGGTGAAAGTTTTACCTTTAATCCGCGAAGGGCAAAGTGATTCGGCCTGTCTGGACAATATGTTTGAGCTTCTGGTATCCTGCGGCCGTGATTTGAAGCATTCCATGTTGATGTTAATGCCGCAGGCCTGGGGTGACAAGTATTATATGGGGCGTGATGTCCGGGCTTTTTTCGAATATCATTCGGCTTTGATGGAGCCGTGGGACGGGCCGGCGGCGGTGGCTTTTTCAGACGGAATCAATGCCGGGGCCATGCTTGACCGCAATGGCTTGCGTCCGGCGCGTTATACTTTGAGCTCGGATAATATTTTTGTCCTGTCCTCGGAAACCGGGGTGCTGGATATTAACACGGAGGATGTTGTCAAAAAAGGCCGTTTACGCCCCGGCGAAATAATTTATTGTGATATGGAAAATCATCGTCTGGTTTACGATGGTGAGATCAAAAATTTAGCTGCCCGCCGCCAGCCTTACCGGCGCTGGGTTGAGGAAAACAAGATTTCCGTGTATGGTTTATTCAGTATGATCAGTGCTTCAGACCTTTCGCGCAACTTATTCAATGAGCAGCGTTTATTTGCTTACAGCCGGGAGGACCTGGAACTGATTATCGCGCCTATGGCGGCCAAAGGATATGAACCGCTCGGTTCAATGGGTAATGACGCGGCTTTGGCGGTGTTGTCTGGTAAACCCCAACTTTTATTCAATTACTTTAAACAATTATTCGCGCAGGTAACCAACCCGCCGATTGATCCGATCCGTGAGGAACTGGTGATGAGTTTGACCACTTATATCGGCAATCATGCCAATATTCTGCTTGAATCGCCGGATCATGCGCGGCTGATAAAATTACCGCGTCCGGTCTTGACCGATGGCGAAGTAAATACCTTGCGGCAGATTAAGCTGGATGATTTTCAAAGCCGGGTATTGCCGATGGTATTTGGCGTGACCGATGCGGATTCCAGTTTGGAAGAGGCGCTGGAAAGCCTGGCGGCTTCTGCTGTGGAAGCGATTGAATCGGGTTGTCGTATTTTGATTTTGAGTGACCGTGATTTAAATAAAGACGATGTGCCGATTCCGTCCCTGCTGGCGACCGTTACGGTTAATAAGGCATTGATTGAAGCGGGTTTGCGTCCTGAAGTCGGTTTGATTATTCAATCCGGTGAAGTCCGTGAAATTATGCATTTCGCCTTATTGCTGGGTTTCGGCGCGACCGCGGTCAATCCTTATCTGGCCCTGGCAAGTGTGAGCGCCCTGGTCGAAAGCGGCAGTGTTGAACTTGATACGGTAACAGCCGCCGGCAACTACATCAAGGCGGTGGACAAAGGGCTTTTGAAAGTCATTTCGAAAATGGGTATTTCCACTTTGCGCAGTTATCGTTCCGCGCAGATTTTTGAAGCGGTGGGCCTGTCCACGGAAGTCGTGGACAAATATTTCCCGGGAGCCGTCAGCAGAATTGGCGGAATCGGTCTGGAAGAAATTGCCGCCGAGTCCAGGGAACGTTACAAATCAGCTCATGAACAATCAGAATTATTGTCATTCGGCGGTCAATACCGTTACCGCAGCAGCGGCGAACGTCACCTCTGGACACCGGAAAGTTTGTCTGCTTTCCGACAGGCGGTACAGCTCAATAATCCGCGGAAATATAAGGAATATACAAAATTAATTGACAATCAGGCGGAAAATTTATGTACTTTGCGCGGACTTTTCGAGTTCGCGCCGGCAAAGCCGATTGCCCTGGAGGAAGTTGAAAGCGTCGAATCCATTATCCGCCATTTTGTTTCCGGCGCGATGTCGCTGGGCTCCCTGAGTCCCGAAGCGCATGAAACTATTGCCGTCGCGATGAACAATCTCGGAGCGATGAGCAACAGCGGCGAGGGTGGCGAAGACCCCGAACGTTACCGGCCGGGCCCCAATGGTGAAAACCGGATCAGCGCCATCAAGCAGATTGCCAGCGGCCGTTTCGGCGTGACTATTGATTATCTGCGTCATGCTGAAGAATTGCAGATAAAAATGGCGCAGGGCGCAAAACCGGGGGAGGGCGGACAACTGCCCGGCCATAAAGTCGATGAATTTATCGCGCGTATCCGGCATTCGACTCCGGGTGTAGGCTTGATCAGTCCACCGCC